>JALEGJ010000075.1 GCA_022763115.1 Aquisalinus sp. | reverse complement strand
CATTTCTCTTCTGGCCAAGTTGCCGGGGCTTGGGCCCCGGTCGGCCAAGCGCGCGGCCTTGCACCTGTTGAAAAAACGCGATGGCCTCATGACGCCGCTGGCAAGTGCGCTGGAAGCAGCAGCAGAAAAAGTTACGGCCTGCTCCATCTGCGGCAACTGGGATTCGGTAGACCCTTGCACCATTTGCGCAAATGAAGAGCGCGACACCGGTGTCATCTGTGTGGTGCAGGAAGTGGCAGACCTCTGGGCGCTGGAGCGCTCCGGCGCGCATAAAGGCTGGTATCATGTGCTGGGCGGCGTCATCTCCCCGCTGGATGGGGTGGGCCCGGATGATCTCAACATAGCCTCTCTGGCCCAGCGCGCATCAGCCGGGACTGTCAAAGAGGTCATTCTTGCCACCAGTGCCACGGTCGATGGCCAGACAACCGCGCATTACGTGACCGAGCGCCTGGAAGGCACCAGCGTCAGTGTCACGCGCCTTTCTCACGGCGTGCCTGTTGGCGGTGAACTGGATTACCTTGATGAGGGAACGCTTGCTGCGGCGATGAAGTCTCGCCAGCCATTCTGAAGCGACATCTTGGTCTTTTGCTGTCAGCCAAAGCCTGATAGAGAATTTCTATTAGGTTTTAATGATATTTGTGAGCCACGACAGGGGGCAGCATAGTGGTCGATCTCTTTACGCTCGAAAATCTGTTCACGTTGATTATGCTTGTCCTGCTGCAGGCAGTGCTGGGCTTTGACAATCTTCTTTATATCTCCATCGAAAGCCGCCGGGTGCCATTGGAGCATCAGCGCCGGGTGCGTCAGCTTGGCATTGGTCTTGCCATCGGCTTGCGCCTGATTCTGCTTTTCGTGGTCATGGCCGCGATTGAGGCCCTGCAGGAGCCGTTCTTCTCCATCAATTGGGGCTTCATCAGGGGAGAGTTCAACTTTCATGCGGTAGTGACCCTGTTCGGGGGTGCTTTCATTCTGTACACAGCCATGAAAGAGATATTCCACCTGCTGTCTGTCGATCACCTGGAACATTCGGATTCTGCGGGTAAGCGCTCTGTCGCCGGGGCAATCTTCTGGATTGTCACCATGAACCTTGTGTTCTCGTTCGACAGTATCCTGTCCTCTATTGCGCTGACTGATGTATTTGCCGTGATGGCCGTGGCGATTATCTCTGTAGGCATCATGATGATCTGGCTGTCAGATCACGTCTCCAACTTTCTTGAACAGAACCGCGCTTATGAGGTGCTGGGATTATTCATCCTGTTCATCGTCGGTGTGTTGCTGATCTCGGAATCCGGCCATCTGGCCCATCTCTATCTCTTCGATTATGAAGTGGTTGCCATGTCCAAGGCGACATTCTACTTCGTCATCTTCGTGATGGTTTGCGTCTCCGTCGTGCAATCGAAATATCGCAACAAGCTGCTGGCTGCGCGTGAGGCTGCCGTGCGCGAAGGTGTCCCGACAATGGAGCCGGAAGCTGCATTCCCCGCTGCTGATGCAGAAGACGGAGTAAAGAAAACACCCCCGCCTAAAAGGGCCTGAAATTTTGGCTCTGGTGTTCTTTACAGGGCGCCAATAGCCAGCCCCCTGAGGGCGGCGGTGACACGGTCTGCGACGCCGAACTTCAGATATATGCGCCGCATATACGTGTCGACAGTATGCGGAGAAATGCCGATAATTTCTGCGATAACCGTGTTGCTTTTGCCCTTGGCGACCCATTCCAGAATTTCCGTTTCACGGGCCGTCAGATGTTCAGCCACCGGCAACTGTTCTTTCAGCAGATCACAATAGCGCGTATGCCCCAATTGGCAGACCCACTGAAACTTTATGATGTCTTCATAGCTTAGTTCAGGCGGCTGATGGCCAAAGCCAAGACCGCAATACCCGTTCCGCCCATGCGGCCCGAAGACGGGAACAGCCAGACCATCCCCCAGATGTTCAGCCGCAAGAGCGTCGAGATACTTCTGTTCCGCTGCCGACACCGGGCCTGTTTCGGCAGCACGTGACCACCAGAACGGCTCACTGACATTAGCTGCGAGCCGGGTGATCGGATCATTGAGGTACATCTTTTCTTTCGTATAGCGATTAACCCAGTCTATCGGAAAGCCGTAAGCGATGACGGTCAATGCCTCGCCATAATCAATGGCCCCCGGCGGTGGCAGATGGTGATAGCTGAACATGACAGCGCCGAAACTTGGCAAATGTGTCACGCAAGCTCTGCGCAAAGCCGCAAAGCTGTCTGCGTCACGTACGTCTCGTGCGTAGGTGTCAACGTCCCCAATCATCTGTGCCACACCGGCATGGTTCTCTCCTGAGGATGAGTATAGCGCATTTCAGGGATGAATGCACATGCCGGTGTTTCGGGAAGACTTTTCTGTAAAACGGCGTCTTCGCTCCGCTTTTTACGAAACCCGGTCAAGCACTTGCCTGCCACTCAGGGCAGGGGACTTTTGCTGGGCAAACGCCTCCTTGACCATGTGAATGATCCGGTCATTCACGGGCGTAGGGACATTCAGCTCCTGCCCGAGGGCAACAATCGCGCCATTGATGTAGTCAATTTCCGGTGCCCGCCCGGCTTGCAGGTCTTCCCACATGGAAGAGCGGGCATTGTCGTCAATCTTGTTGAACGCGGGGGCAATCCGCATCAGGATGAAATTTGGCAGGGAAAGTATGCGGGCAAAAAAAGCCGGGTCCAGCGGACCAGATTTGACAGGTCTGATGTCAGCAGCCTTGAGCACTGCCAGACCTTCCTTGATGCACAACCCCCAGACACGCCGGAAGTTCACGTCCAGCAATTCCTGTTTCAGAGGTTTGTCCGATAGCAGATTAAGTGCGTTGTTCAAATTGATGAGGAGTTTACCCCATAAAACGCCTTTGATATTGTCCGTCGCCTGGGTTGCAAGTCCGGCCTCAGCCATTTCCACGATGATTGATGCTGTTTCAGGTAATACTTCCACAATCAGGTCACCGGGGGTGCCTTTATGGAAGCGACCATCGCCGAGATTGACCACATTGTAGGGCACCATGCCGCCCGCGACACTCTGGCCACGGACACCTGCTTTCAGGGTGTCCGCATTGCTAACCCCGTTTTGCAGGCTGATAACTACAGCTTCCGGTTTTGCGTGCGTGGCAATTTCAGCGGCGGCCTCGGCACTGGCCATGCTTTTGACGCAAACAAGGATCACGTCCGCTTCAGCCAGCGACGCGGGCGATGTTTCAAAGCGGATATTATCCGGGGTCAGCACATCTTTTGATTGCTCGTAATCAGTGAGCACAAGACCATTCTTACTGACAGTGTCAGCCAGCTTCTCGCGGCCAATAAAAATGACGCTTTTACCGCCTGCTGCCAGCTTTCCACCGACATAACAACCGATAGAGCCGGCACCGAAAATTGCATACGTCGTCACTATTGTGCTGCCTCGATACGCGCAAACAGTGCTTCAACACCGTCAAACATTGCCGCGCGCGTTTCTGCGGGTTCTGAAATCGTGCAGTGTCCGGAATTTTCCAGTACCAGAGTTTCGCAATCCGGGATATGCGCTTGACAGGCATTCACGGAAACGTCTTTCTGGACAATGGTGTCCGTATCGCCCGTGACGAGCAGAACAGGCATATCAAGTTTTTGCAGATAATCCGGCTTTGATACTCTCTCACCGGATTCCATAATTTCCGCGATCCATTGGTTGGTCGTGCCACCGACACGCAATTCTGGCCGCGCCGTGTACAGCGTATCCTTTACGTGAATGCGATCCAGCGTATCGCCACAATAATTCGGCTGCGTCAGGTCCGTGCGATAGGGTTGCCAGTTTTTCTGCATCAGGGCGTAGTCCTTGCCAAAACCAAGAGTGCGTGAGGCTTCCACAATAAACCGTGCCATGCCATAGGACATGGGCGTCGTCTGAATACGCATCGCCGGCACGGCCAGCACAAGACCATCTATGGGCAGGTCATGGTCACCAGCCGCGCGCAAGACCACATGGCCGCCAAAACTCTCGCCAATCAGTACCAGGGGGCCTTCCGTTTCTGCACGCACTTGGCGAACAAATCCCGCAACATCATCTGAGTAAACGCCAAAGTCGCTGACCCATGGCTTCTCCGGATTGGCCAGCATCCGGTCAGAGCCGCCCTGGCCGCGCAAGTCAAAGCCGTACACCTGATAACCTCTGCGCAGGAGGTCATGATGATAATCCGCATACATCTCCAGGGCACCAGTATAGCCCGGCACAAAGATGACCGTGCCGCGTATTTCGCCGTCCGGCAGCGCCGTGCCCCAGCGCATCTTCTTGCCATCTTCAGCCGTGAAACTGTTCCACTGCCAGGCCTCCGGCATGGGCGTCAGGTTTTTGGAGAGATATGCTGCGGCACGTGTCTTGTAATCCGTATCTGGCTCATGTGGCGCATAATCAGCTTCCGGCCATAACAGCAATATCGCCCATATTGCCACAAACAAACCAGCAAGCCCGGTGAGCAGTTTACGGATCATGGAGCCACTCCTTCCACCAGTACGAAGGTCGAAACAGCGTTCGCCTTGCGGATCACCGCTGCCGACTGATATTCTTCCGAATGATAGCAGGCCACGGCCGTTGCATAATCGGGAAACTCGATGACTACATGCCGCTCCTGCGACTCGCCTTCCGGCACTTCGCACTGGCCACCACGGGCCAGAAAGCGCCCGCCAAAGCGCGCGACAATATCCGTATCCAGCGCCACATAATCCTTATACAGGTCTGCATTCATGACCGTCACATGTCCGATCCAGTAACCCTTCGCTGTGCCTTCTGCCATTCTTTCGTTCCCTCATTCCCTCATTCAAAAAAGGCGGGCACGGAGAGGTCCCCAAACCCGCCTGATCGTAATAATCCGGACAGGACTTACTCGGCAGCAGCCGGGTCTTTCACGTCCACCAGTTCCACATCAAAAATCAGCATCTGGTTCGGGCCGATCACATCGCCGCGGGCCTGTGGGCCATAAGCAAGATTGGACGGGATATAGAAGCGATACTTGTCGCCCTCGTTCATCAGTTGCAGGCCTTCTGTCCAGCCACGAATGACATTGCCGAGCGGGAAGGTTGCGGTCTCGCCGCGATCATAGGAGGAATCAAAAACCGTGCCGTCTTCAATCGTGCCGCGATAATGAACCTCAACTGTGTCTGCCGCTGTCGGGGAAACGCCGCTGCCGCTGCTCTCCAGCACTTCATATTGCAAGCCGCTGTCAGTTACTTGAATGCCGCTTTTTGCCGCATTGGCTTCAAGGAAGGCCGCACCATCTGCCAGGTTCTTGTCAGCAATCGCTTTATACTCGGCTTCCATTTTGCTTACTGTCTCGGCATCAATGGCGTCGAGCAGTTGCACTTCAAAAGTCAGCGCCTCGTTCGGGCCGATCACGCCATCCGGTGTGCCTTCCTCACCGTAAGCCAGTGCAGGCGGCAGGGTGAAGCGGGCAGCGCCGCCGACTTTCATCTTCAGAACACCTTCAACAAATCCCGGCGCCTCATCCTTGAAAGCGGAAAGCTGGATCGTGGTTGGTGTGCCGCGCGCCAGCGATGTGTCAAACACGGTGCCATCGGCTTTCATGCCAACAAAATGCATGACGATGACATCTTCTTCAGTGGGCGTGCGGCCTTCTCCAGCTTCCAGGCTTTCGAACTGCAGACCGCTGTCGGTCACTTCGACGCCTTCCTTGGCAGCATTCTCCGCAAGGTAGGCTTCGCTGCGGGCCAGCAACTCTTCCGGTGAGAGGGTTAGCTGAGCATCAATCGCTGCTTCTGCTGCCTCAACCGCCGGGATCTGACCTTCGGCCTCGGCTTCTGCAACAACCTCTTCAACAGTTGCCGCTTCCTCTTCCGCCTTGTTGCCGCAGGCAGCGAGTACCAGGGCGGAGGCCCCGGCCAGTAATAGATGTCTGATCGACATGATAAAAACTCCTCATCATTAACTTGGGCCCGGCGCCCCCTTATTGGCAGGCCGGATGAATTTTGCGCGCACCATAGGCGGTAATGGGAATCCGCGAAACCGGGAATCGTCTTAATATCCAGTTAATGATCGACCCACT
>JALEGJ010000074.1 GCA_022763115.1 Aquisalinus sp. | reverse complement strand
CATCAGCCTCGCTGAGTGCCCCTTTGCCGCGCAACTTCTCAAAGACGCCGCCAAGCCGTTCGCTCAAATTTTCAAACATCGCTTCTCCTTTTCGCCCGCTGCGCGCCAGACTGTCCTTTATGCACAGCCGAATGACCGCCATGAGTGCGTTACACCGATGGCGGGTGATCCCCGGCCCCGTCCTTTCATATAGGAATGAAAAGGGGTCGTGCCGGCAGACGGGGAAAAACTTACGCGTTTTTCGTTATGAAGGGGCGCAATACAGGCCAGAACCCTGAAAAGTCAAGCCAAATCAGGCTGAAAGCCGTGAGCTATTCGTTCGAGCACTGGTCCTGCGCATCGCAATACACAATCTGTGTGCCACGGCGCGGCCAGCGCGTATCGTGGTTTGAGAGCGTAAAGGAGTCGATATACACGTTCGTCAGGGAAGATGTGTACCCAAACTCGATCTTTGCAACGATCAGCGAGGCTCCTTCAGTGATCAGGGCATCTGACCCGGAGAGGTCAAGCTCACTTTCGGAAAGTGCCGTGAATTCTGATCCTCGGGCAAAAGGCTCGGTTAAATCCTGATCGAGACTCCAGTCAATGATCGGCTTGTCGTTTGCATCAATCGTGATGCTCACGACCCACATTGTCGGCTCTTCAATTCCATAAGGCGCCAGCACGTGATCGACTGCCGTGTAAATACCATCAATCTCGTCGTGAGTCAGGAACTCTTCCTGTGACACCAGATCGACCAGCATGGTGGTGGCATGCTCTGCCTTGCGATTGGCAGCCATGGCATCGGAGAATTCGACAATACCGAAAAACAGCATCGTCACCAGCGGCAGGACCATGGCAAATTCCACAGCAGCCACGCCGTCCTGATCTTTGCGGAAACTTTTCTGGAGATCGGTGAGCTTATTAGTTGCTTTCATCATTGCCTCCTGCACCGCCAAATGGCTCATTGCGGAACACATGCGTGGTAATCAGGGCGCGTTTTCCATCTTCGGTCTGGGCAAGATTTAAGCCCAGAGCCGGGTTGACCATATTCATGAGATAGCAGACACGAACACGGACAATATCACGCTGCACGCCACGATTAAATGCCTGATTGCTGTAATCATATCCCTCGCTATTGACACAGGCTGCTTCAGAGAGATCATTATTAAGATCATCCCAGGAATCGAACCGCGTTACATCTATGGAGAGGCGCGACTGGCACCCCCCGAAAACGCTCACCACATCACAAACTTCTTCGTAGAAGCAGTCTTTTTCCGAAGAGCAGCTTGGGTTTTGTTCATCATCCGCTTCCAGCGCCTGTCCGGTCATAATGACTCGCGATGCCCGACTGACAGCTTCTTCCACAACTGATACGGAGTAAAAATACATACCTGCTTCGAATACCG
Organism: Aquisalinus sp.; assembly: GCA_022763115.1. Taxonomy (GTDB): domain Bacteria; phylum Pseudomonadota; class Alphaproteobacteria; order Caulobacterales; family Parvularculaceae; genus Aquisalinus. The sequence goes on along the minus strand of JALEGJ010000074.1, from coordinate 26,389 downwards.
AAAACAGAAGGGCAAAGAAAACCGGTGCCAGCATGGCAAATTCCAGTGTTGCCGTGCCATTATCCTTTTCCAGAAACTTCCGCTTCAATCTTGCGATTCTTCTGTCCGATATGTTCCTAATACTAACCATGACCCCAATCAGACGCGCCCATCGCCCAATTATTCGCTTCCCCGGCTTCTCATCATTAATGACAGTTTAACTGTACTCGCAATTCCATTCTTCCTCAGTACTGTCACCTGGTTCAGTCACATACTCTATGCGGTCAGTGTATCGCGGTCTCCTTGCTGACCAGTGAACAAAAACAGCATTTCTGCCCGAGAAGAAATAAAAGGGGTTCCGGTATTGAAAGTGGACACGAGCCTGCACGATCATACCGCCGTCATTGACGGTTGGAAGATAGCCACCTGGCCTTGTATCACCAGCCGTCCAGGGCGTGCTGCTGTGACACCCTCTGGTCCAGACAAGTGTCCATTCATGATCGTCCTCATCATATTCCCAGCCATTGATCATCATACGAATGCGTTCAGACCCTGTATCCAAGCCATATTGTCCCATGGTCAGGCGCGCAGCATCATAGAGATTCTGGCGCTCATTATCATTCATCACCATGGAGCGTGCCATCAGATCAGCCACAGCATCGACAGCCTGCTGGGCACGTTTCTTCGCCCGGAAATTATCAATCATGCCGGCAGAGCCAAGGCACATAAGGACCAGAACCGGGGCCACCAATGCGAATTCCATTGCGACAGCCGCATCTGTACTTTTACTAAACCTCTTGATGTGACTTCTAATAGCAAACATAGCTTCCTCATCTATGTCCCGGCACCAGCGCCAGCAGGAATGCCGGCGAAAGGCTCATTGCGAAATACGGCGGAAGCTGTGATCCCGTAACGGCCATCTGCCGTTTCTGGCAATTGCAGAGCAAAGTTGGCCCCACTAAATGTCAAATTTTTCAACCCCGGAACCAATACGTCAGTGGTAATACAAAACCTTAAAAAAACAATTTGTCCACTACCTGTTAGGCTGTAATCTGGTAAATCTTCTTCATCTGGGTCATCATCCGAATTACGACATATGGCTGTATCAATTGTATTACTGCCGTATCCTGAAAATGTGACCTTTTGAAGAGTTACATTAGAGCTATCACACGTCATCAAGTAATCAATCTCATCACAAAATAGGTCGATTAATTGATCCCTACTAAGACTAGATGTGGTTACAGCACCCGTATAGACTTGCCTGACAACTTCATCCATCGCCAGCTCAACAGTAGCGATTTTGACATACATCAGTCCGGATTCAAACGCAGAGAAAATCAAGCCAAAAAACAGCGGTCCAATGATTGCAAATTCAACAGAAATGGAACCATCCTGCCGACATAAAAACCGTCGCCAGAACTTAATCCCCATTTTACAATTTGGATTACGACGAAACACAATCATCCTTACATTGTCAGTCGAATGCCATTGATGCTGGCCGCAATCGAAGAGAAGGCCGCCTCAATATCCGTGCTCTCGACAAAATAGTACTGGGACTCATTTTGCGGGCAATTACGCAGATAACGATCCTGATTGCTTCCGGCATTTATCTCGAAACCGATTGTGAAAACAAGGATGTTATTATCGATTGCTTCCTGACAAACGCTCTCAAAATAGCTGACAGCTACAGAACCAGTATGCCGGTAAGTCTCATCCTCAAACAGATACTCCTGGCACTGGTTATGGTCATTATGCGCCAGATTATTATTACGGGCCCTGATACAACCTGACTGTTGTGGCCGGAACTGTGCTGTAATACCACCATCTGTCATCATGACCAGGGCCTTGATGGTATCGGTATTATAATCCGTGGGGCGCACATCTTCAAAATCGCCCTTGAGCACACCACGCATTTTTGGCGACAAGGCTTTCAAGCCCCAGGCGGCCCCGATATCCATACCGGTACCATCTGACAAGGTGAAGGCTTCAACCAGATCTTTCAATTCATCCGGGTCATTTGACAGGAAGATAGCTTCATTATTGTCAGATGGACACCATGGGTTGAAGTTCACATATTTCCAGAAGTGCGGTGTAATGTCTCTCCACTGACCGTCATGTAATTCGAATGTGTTGTCGCTATAGTCTTCAGGCAACAATTCGAAACATCCATTGTACTTATGGCCATCAGCATGGTTCGTATCGTCGTTATCGTCTTCATTATCGGTGTTAGCAAAATGCTTGTAATCATCTCCGACATTCACATGACCGCCAAAAGGCACGATACTGATTGAGGTGATATCAGCCACTTCTTCCTTCAATACCGTATCGATAAATGTATCCATCGCTGTGCGCAGATTTACGAGGCGGGAGCCATTCATGGAAGAAGAGATATCCACCACCAGAGCAACTTCAACAGCTGTGTATGTCTGTTCGCCCGAAGAGGTGACTGTGACGGTGATTTCGTCCTTACCCATCAGCCCGAGAAAGAACGTGCCGATTGTGATGTCAGCAGTGATATCCACAAACTTGCCGTTTAGTCGACGCTCTTCCGAGACATTTACCGTTACATCACGATAATCCAGAAACTTGCTTTCGAGGTTGCGCCTCAGATAACGCTTTATTTCTGTTTCAACATTTGTGTCGTTGTCGAGATGCGCTGCTGCCAGAAGGCCTGCGTCTACGGCGCCGCGTAATTCCGCTTTTGCAGCAGCGAAGCGCATGAGGTCAACAGCCCCCCCCAATGTCAGTGTCAGGGGCCCTGCAACCAGGGCTGTCATCATGGCGACATTGCCGCCGGTATCCTTCAGAAATTGCCGAAGACCCTTTTTGTGTATTTTCCTTGGCATGGCACTACTCTACTTTGTCGGAGTTCACGCCTTGAAAATACCTTTTTGGACTTAACAATCTATTTTGAAGATTGGTTAACGGACAGATAAGTGATCAACAATTTTGATAAGTGACATGGTTAGCAGATATGCTGAACAAAATATTACTCGACGAACATACAGCAGCAATCATGGGCATAGAAACCTTGAACATCGTTTATTCTGCGTCTGCAGAAGCTTAACGACAATGCTTAAAATTGACACAAAATTGATGTATGCAGAATTATTAGAGATACCGTCCAGCTCCGAACTCATGCATCGAAACGACCCAGCTCGGTATTTTTATCAAGAGACGTCGCTTCGATAACGCGGCCATTCATGACGCCATAGACCCCTTTTTCGAGAATCTGGGAGGCAATGATCGCGCCGCCCATATTGAAGGGACCGTCAGAAAAACCGAGAGAGAACGGTCGCATTGCACCTGTCAGGATGATGGTCTTGGGAATATTGGCAGTGGCAATGTAGCGTGCTGTCTCTCCCATAGTGCTGGTACCGTGTGTGATCACGATTGAGTTTTCTGTGGCCGTCTTGATGGCAGACACAATCTGTGTCCGGTGATCCTCCGTCATATCCAGACTGTCGATCTGCATCAGTTGCTGCACAGCCGGAAAATGACAGCGGCTGTAATGCAGGATCTCCGGAATCTGCGTGGCACCATCGCGGGAAAACGCCAGCGATTCCGAAAACGGGTCGTGTATCTTGTCGAGCGTTCCTCCGGTAATCAGAATGCGAACATCACGTGACATCACTTTCAGGCCTTGCCCCGGAAAATATCTTCGTCAAGGGCACCTTCCCACTTGCCAACGGCGGTCGCAACAGCAGCATCTCCGGTAACATTGGTCAGGGTTCGCATCATGTCGAGCAGACGATCAAACGGGAAAATGAAGGCAATGATGAGAACAGCCTGCTCTTCCGTAACACCAAAAACGGAGAGGACCGTGAAGGCGAGAAACAGGGAAGCAGATGGTATGCCCGCAGCCCCGATTGAGACCACCACAGCGGTCACGGCCACACCCACATATTGCATCAGGGTCAATTCAATACCCAATGCCTGCGCTGCAAACAACGCGACCAAACCAAGATAAATGGACGTGCCGTCCATGTTGATTGTCGCACCAAGTGGCAGGACTGATCCGGCAACGGATTTATCAACACCCAGATTGCGATTGACGTTGGATATGGTCACCGGCAGCGTCGCAGATGAAGAGGCCGTGGAATAAGCCGTGGCCATCGCGTCAAGAATGCCGCGCAGGAAGCGCAGGAAAGGCAGGCCCAGAACGATCCGGATAATGCCACCATAAACCAGCAAGATATGAACAGCGGCAGCAAGGTAGAGCGCGATTGCCAGTTTGCCCAGATTCACCAGAACGCCGAGGCCTTGCGTGCCAAGCACCCATGCCATCAGCGCGTAAACCCCGTATGGCGCGAGTGCCATGACAAAACCGGTCATCTTGATGATGCTGTCGGCCGCACTTTCCATGACCTCGCCAACACGCTGGCCGCGCTCACCTGCCGCCAGGATGCCAATACCGAACAGGATCGAGAAGAAAATGATCGGCAATACATCTGCGGTTGCCATCGCCTCAACCGGGTTTGCCGGAATGACCGCGAGCAGGCGATCAGCGACGCTTAGCCCGGCTGCTGCATCCAGACGGCTATTAATCGTATTGGCCGCATCCTGCGAAGCGCTGACGTAATCTACCCCGACACCCGGTTGGAAAATCGTCCCGAAGACAAGCCCAATGACCACGGCAAAAAGCGTCGTGCACATGTAAAGAAAAATTGTACGCACGCCGAGCGATCCCAGTCTTTTCGGGTCCCCCATGGCAATCATACCGGCCGTGATCGTTGTAAAGATCAACGGCACAATCAACATGCGGATCAGCTTTACAAACGCGTCTCCGAAAAATTTGATGGTCTGAACGGCACCGGTCTGATCGGAAAAAAAGTATCCGACAGCACCGCCGATAAACAGGCCAATGAAAACCCGGACCCAGAGGGGAAACCGGTCACCGCGGCCAAGCAGGAATAACAGCACAAATACAGCTGCCGTTATTCCCCAAAATCCATATACGCCAAGTGCTGCCATGGTCCGTTGCCCTTCGAGTTACCCGCTATTCTTTGGTCAAGCATACCGGGGCCGCTGCATGGGGCAACTGTTTATATGATGCAGGCCGGGGCCTATTCCGGGCGCACGACGAAACGGCTTAAGTTATCAACCACTTCCCGCGCTGTGTAGGCATTCGCCTGTCTTGGCTTCTGGCCCTTATACATCAGAATGTAGGCAATGGCCGTGTAACGATTGCTCTCACGGATGTCGAAATCATTAAAGCCACCCCAAGGGTAGCCATATCCATAATAAGGGAAAGGACGCCCACGCCCGTAATAGGCAAGACCCGGATAGGTCGTGCCGGAATAGCGTGTCGTCCGCTCAGTCTCGTCCTCGACGACAACGAAGTAATCGAAGCCTTTCTGAATTGTCAGTTCGGCAGAGCGGTATAGCAGGTAATTCTCTACGGTTTCGCGTGATGTGGTGGAGTTGCCCCGAAAGGTCACGCGATAGCGATTGCTTTCAATACTCTGCTCTGAATAGCCATAGCCACTGCCCTCGCCGCGCGGCGCGTAGGGTGTCTCTGTGGCACAAGCCGCCAGAAGGGATATACCAAGACCCGCCAAAACCGTTTTCGTAAATCGCTTCATTGACTTTCCTTTCAGCAATCATGCTGTTCAAAGTTACCTGAAGATCAACTCCCGGGTTCTTCAGGTGTTCCCGACCTCAAGCCTGTCGCAGGCAATTCTTCAGGCAGGCTAATGCTGCTGGAGCGGATATGCAAATCACGTTGAGGAAAGGGAATCTCGATTTCCTGTTCATGCAGCCAGTCCCACACAGCCATCATCACATCGGACCGCACATTGGTGACGCCGTTTCTCGGGTCGTTGATCCAGAAACGCAGGTCGAAATTGACCGAGCTGTCGCCAAACTCGACCAGATTGCAGCGAGGGCGCGGCTTCTCCAGTACACGATCGACTGTCATGGCGAGGTCTTCCACGGCTTTTTGCACATGGCGCACATCACGATGACTGTAAGTAATACCGAAAGGCGCATGAATGCGCACGACCTTGTCCTGATGGGACCAGTTGATCACTCCTTCGTTCATGAAAGTGTCGTTTGGCACCAGATGCTCGGTGCCGTCCCGTGTGCGCACAGCCACGTATCTTGTATTCATCGCTGTGATCCAGCCGAAAGTATCCTCGACTTCGATGACGTCCCCTGGCTTGATCGACTTGTCGGCCAATAACGTAATGCCGGCGGCAAAATTCGAGATGAGACGCTGCAGACCAAGGCCAATACCAAGACCGACAGCACCACCGAAAATAGCGAGGCTGGCAAGGTTAAAGCCAACAAACTGCAAGGCCAGTAATAACGCGACAATCGGCAGAACCAGATCGAGAATTTTCGAGAACATCGCTTTGAGCGATGGATTCAACTCATCGACATTCTCAATCCGGGTAGTGATGAACTTGCTCAGAACATTCGCCAGCCAGAAGAACAATCCGAAAATGATGGCGGCGCGTACCACATCCAGCACGGTAATCTTGGCCGCCGGGATGCCTTGCGCCGGATCGCCGGGCGAGAATGTCACAGACATCTGCTCCAGCTGGAACATGACATTGTCCAGCACGCCAAAAGCATCCAGCGCCATCACTGGCCAGATCGTATAAAACGCGACTTTCGACCAGAAGGGTGACTGGATGATGAGGGTGACAAGGCGCACCAGTATCCAGGCAGACAGCAGGCTGCGGCCTGCCTCCATCACACCGGTGTTCTGCCCCATAGCACCAAGACCGGCAATAAAGACGGAAATCGTCACAAAAAGGGCGATCGGCGTGGCGATTGTAGCCAGAGCCCGCGCGGCGCGCTTCAGCACACCATAAGGTACGCGCTGGGTGATCTGGTTGATAATGAACTGCTTCAGCCGCGGACCGAACATGATTGCCGGCACCAGCGCGCCCATGAGCAGGCCCAATTGCAGGAGCATATTCCAGGTCAGCAGGGAATCTCGCCCCCAGACGAGGATCTGTGCCAGAATGCGTGTGAGACCTTCTGCCTGCTCGGCGCCAAGAAGCGGTTCGAGCGTGTCGTAAACGGGCTGAAGCGAGCCCTCCATCGCGATGATCTCCGGCGAGATTTCAGTGACTGAAGAGACTTCAGCAGGTGCCTCTGCGGATGACGTAATTGCCTCACCTGATGCTGCGCTGTTGCTTTCCTGCTCTGACTGCATATGGCCTCATCCTCAAAAACAAATGTCTTAAGGTGTACCGCCGAGCATGGCAATTTTGCTGCGTATCGTGTCTACGGCCCATTATTGAACAGAAGGACTTCTGACGCCGGGATTTCCGGTGCAACGTCAATGCGCGCTGCTTTATTGCCTTCAACCCTGACATCTTTCAGTGGTGCCCTCAGTGTAATGACGGGTGTGTGTTCAACCGGCGGTGCTGCGCGCACGATATTGTTGCGCACAACAGCATTTTCGACCTTACGCAGAAAAATACCCTGTCCCATGCCCTGCTGTATGAGATTATCTTCAATCAGGACATTGCGATGTGGCAAGCCCGGCTTTTGCCCAGCGAGGAAAATGCCCTGTGAGACGCCGCCCTCACCTCTGATTATTTTATTCGCGGTGATGCGGACATTCTCATTGCTCTGGTTTGCGGTGTCATTCCAGAACTGAATGCAATCAGGATGGTCCCTTGGCCTTTCCGGATGAAAATCCGTGCAGACATTTTGATCAATATCGATGCCAACCGTACCGGAGACATTGATACCATCGCGTCGTAAATCGCGGAAAATATTCTTGCGAACACTGACATTACCAGCATCCCGAATGACCAGACCGGTGAAACTATTATGGAAAACTGTTCCTTCAATGACGACATATGTCGAAAGACGTGCTGTCATGCCAGTACCGTCATTTCCCCAGTCACCATCATCACTCCAGCTGATGTTACTATCACTGATCTTTATGCCGTGACTACGCATGATCGTTACGGCAAAGTCACTCAGATGATCGGATGTTGTCCCCGCACGAACTGTTATGTTTTGCAAATGAAGGTTACGCACATCGCGCAACGTGATCTTAGAGAAAGACGCTCCCTCCACACCTTTTATCATGACAGGCTCAGCGAAGTGAATGCCCGTCAGCTTGAGATATCCAAATTCCCGGGCCGGCAATTCTATCGTATCTCCAGCTTTGGCAACACGGATCATTTCAGCAAGATCAGACCGGCTGGTTATCTCAGGGATGGAATGACTTTGTGTGACCATAGTTGTTTGAGCGATACTATCAGCCGTTTCCTCAGCCCTGCTGACAAAAAGCAACCCAACCATAAACAGGAGCAACATGCCTGCGAAAAGAGATGTTGGCAGAACTTCACGCATGTTTCTGGTAAGCCCGGTCTGCGCCGGGGATACCTCCCAGCAAAACTGCGCGTGCCTGCTCTTTTTGTCCGCGCAAAATTCGCCTTATGGCCTGAACACAGGTCAAGCTGATGATGAGTGGCGCTATCCACTTATGCCACTTTAAGGCATATTGCATCCGTGAACGTATCATATGGTAATCAGCTAACGGGCTTCGCTCCTGCCGCGCAAGATTACTGCCTGCTGCAGCTCCGTGATGATGATAGACGATCGCATTTCTCGCCCATCCCGGCTTATATTTATCCCTGCCTATTCGAGACCAGTCAGCTTCCTCATAATACAGAAAGTATCGCTCATCCATAAATCCGGCATACTCAAGCCAATCACGGCGAAAAGCCATGGCGGCCCCGACAGGATAAGACAGTTGCTGTTCGATCTCCTGTTCGGATGGCAACTCGTCGAGCGAGAGCCCCGCCCCAAGATTGCAGCCAAGGAGCGACAATGGGTTCAACGAAGCACCGCCACAGGCTTGCGTCCCAAGCCCGGCTCTCATATTCATCAGCGTTGCACCAAGCAGCCCATATTTGCTGTCAGATGAAAGCTTTGCGGCAAAGGCCTTCAAGGTATTGTGGTGCAGTTTCGTGTCAGGGTTCAACAACAGGAAAAAGTCAGTATCTGTTTCATACAGAAAACGCAGCCCGATATTACAACCCGCTGCAAAACCATCATTGCGACTGGCCTGAATGATAATTATTTCCGCCGTTTCAGGGCATCCATCAAGAATGCTCACCCTGTGGTCGGCCTGACGCGCGACGGCAATATCCGCTGCAAAACGCTGCCTGATTGTTGCTTCAAACTCGTCAAACCCGTGTTCTGTAGAAGCATTGTCCACAAGTACAATTCTTGTCCGCTCGCCAATTTTTTCTGCCGAGAAAATACTTTCTACGGCTTCGATCACATAAGCGAGGCTGTTATAATTTACGATAACGATACCCGGCTTTTCAAGATTACCTGTCAACATAAGCCTCACTTCCTTCGCCTACCAACAATGACACTGTCGCTGGCGGGAGGGCTTGCACGAGGTCCTCAATAAACAGATTATTTAAAGCCAACAGTTGCCCTGATGCCTGTCCACTGGTCGAAATACGAACTAGTGTACTGTCTGCAGAGTGCCCCAAGCCGGCCTGTATATTGGCTAATTGCTGCCCTCCGGCACTCGTCACAACCCTGTCCCCGACACGCAACCAGTAAGTTATGGTTTCCTGACGGATGCCGTTATCCGCAACAAGCAGTGCCCTCGGCCATGACTCGGTTTTTTGATCGGGGAAATTTACGCGCTTTACGGCATACCCTTGCGCCTTGTAGCAGACATCCGGCTGGTGCAGACGTACAGCATCGCCCTTTGCCAAACCAAAAGCTATCACCAGTGATACAGTTTTACCACTAGAGTGTCTGTACGTTCTGTACAGGGTCGATATGTGATCTTCTTCCAGCTGCTCAAGGGGCCTTATATATGTACCCCGCTCAACCATTGCCCAGTCAGCAAAGCTATCGGGCACAAGCGCTGACAAATCTGGCACCGAACTCCTTGTTTCGGCATCCGCGTTGAGCAGGGAAACTGACAGCGTTGCCATGAGACTCACCGCCAGCATGAAACAACATCGCCAGTAAGATTTAGAAATCTGGACACGCATCATGCAATTGCTTCCCGGCTCAAAGAAAATCTTGTCTTTGCAATGCGGAAGAGAAAACTATCGAGCACGAGCAAGGCCACAAGAGAAACAAAGAACATGAAGTATCCCGCAAAATCATGCAGATAGCTTTGCCCGGCATCATACCCACCATGCCATGTAATCAAAATCAGGATCAGAACTCGGAGGTAATTTGCGAATATAGCAATAGGTATCGTACTGACAAAAAGTACTAACGCATGGAGGCGCGAAGAAGGCTTGCTGAGATAAAGATAGATTGCGCCAAGTGAGGTGAGGGCAAAGAGTGAATTTAAGCCCGCACACGCATCAGCCACCATCAGTTTGTAGGGCCCGACAGCCAGTGTTACGCCAGCCTGGGCAACAGGCAAGCCGGCCCATGATAGCAACGCCGCTGCCTGTTCAGATATCCAAAGTTTCAGCGGAAATGTCAGTGCGTTCAAAAGCCAGCCCGGCCAGACGATAACATAGATCAACAACAGTAGAGGGAACCACAAGTGTCTTAGCAGCTCACGCCCTCCCAGCATCAGAACCATACCAGTTGCAACAGGCAACTGCGAAGCAGTTGCCAACAGGTCAATCTCTTCAACGCGGCCAATAACAAGACAGACCACGCCCACTAGAAATATTGCTTCGCCAACTCGCGTATCCAACAGGGGCGCCTTGCGAAGGCTCTTGCTTCTCCCGTGTTCTGATAAGGCTCGTAGCCGCATGACTATTGCAGCAAGACAGAAGCAAAGCAGAAGCGGGGCATGGCTATTTTCCGGGCGTATCCAGGCGCTATCCGACAAGTCCAAATACAATGGGGCATACAGGATAATCCATGTGATACCACATATGAGCGTCGTTAGCTCGCTTCGTGAAGGTAATCTGTATCCAGTTGAAAAGCGCGCCATGCTGGACCGTCACCGTGTCATCACAGTGCCAACAAGGTTAGCCCGGCTTTCTGAAATAAGTTTCGTCGCCTCGCGGATGTCGGGCATTCTGCTTTTGTCGCGTCGCGCCACTAAAAGGACTGACTTGGTCAGAGCCCAAACGAGCTGGGCATCCGCTGTATCAAGTCCGTCACCAGTATTCACAATAACCGAATCATACTTGTCGATCTGCGACATAACCAGTTTTGCAAATTGCTCACTACACAATACTTCTTGCGGATTAAAAGCAGGTTGGCCCGCTGGCAGATATGTGAAATTACGCACAATCGGTGGTGCAAGACACTCAGCGAACTCCCGATCTCCATTAATAATGTCTGTCAGGCCGACACCATGCCGGAGACCAAGCAACTGGTTCAGGTGAGAGAGACGCAGATTCGCATCTATGAGCAGAACCTTGCGACCCAGCTGGGCAACAGAGACAGCAAGATTTAGCGCGACGAATGAGCTTGTCGTTTCTGCTCCAGTGCCTGATACACTCAGCAATCTCAAGGCTGCACCATCACTTCGCGTCAAAAGGCGCGTGCGCAAACCTCTGAACTGCTCTGCCTCTTCTGTATGGGGACTATGCAATGTAACCAGAGCTGGCGGAACCCTTACCCTGTCCCCGTCTGCATGGAACAAGCCCTGCTGTATGCTGAGCGCTGCTGTAAGATCTTTCTTGCTGATAAGACCGAGTGCGAGAGCGGACATCCCGAATTTTTTGCCTGTGCGAGCAGAATGCTCAAGCACTTTGGGAATATCCTCCGGCTTGAGGCAGCCCATTCTGACAAGCGTGTCCCCCAGGGCACGAGAGCGCTGTGGAATCGCGCTTTGCGCCTGAGAGCGCGTGTCAGCCGGTGGGACTGTATGTGACCGGCTTCTGTCAGAAGCTTCATTGGCACCATGCCGTGGATTTCCGGCCTGAAAAGCAGTCATGCGTAGTACCTCGCCTTTACGGTTCGAGGCACCCGAATCTCTGCCAGCATCACTGACTTGGAGGCAAATGCCAGCCCCTGCCTGGAGCGCAACCTGCCTTCAAGCAGTTCTATCAGCACAGCCGTTGTCATTCCCATCCCCAGACCAACCACAGCTCCACCCAGAATGATCAGTATCTTGATCGGAATAAATGGCTTTCCTGCAGGAACCGCACGGGACAACAGCAGCACATCAATGGCATCAAATCTGGATTGCAACCCTTCCTGCAAGGTGCGTGTTGCAAGCAGGTCATAGGCTTGCCGATTTGTCTCCAGATTGTTCTCCAGTGTGTCGAAACGCTGTTTTGTTTTCTGTAAACTGACGACCTGTTGCTTCTGGCGCTCTACTTCTGCTGCCAGGCTTTCAACCTTGCGACGTGTGAACTCTTCCCTGTCTCTTACGGAGTTAAAGATGATATTCTGCTGATTACGCAGCTCGGCACGAGCCTCAATATAGTCCGGGTTTCGCTCGCCATACCTCTGATAAAGTCGCTCAAGCTGGGTATTCAGGGCTGCAACTCTGGCCTGTGCAGTTCGACCGGGCAAATTGTAATCCGGTAGAGGAATGGTGCCAAGTTGGTCGCGTTCCACCCTGCGCACTTGCGCGAATAAAGAACGCGCTTCGGCATAATCCCCTCGCGCCTCTGCCAGGCGGGCAGTGAGCGAAGATAACTCCACCTCTGCGGATTCAAGTTGCTCCGTCCCTATAGTAACAATACCGCTATCCTGTTGAAACTGCGTCAACTCATCTCTTGCGTCCTGCACCTGCTGTTCGAGCGTAAGGGTCTCTTCTGAGAAGTTTGCTGCATTGCGGGCGGCCCGGCGTTGCCGTTGCTGCAGCACTGTGAGCATATAAGCATCCGCATAGGCATTTGCATATCGCGCAGACATAGAGGCGTTTTCTGAAGTATAGCCTATCGTCAATGTACTATGATCAACATTTGCCCGGACAGACAAGCTCTTTGAAAGTCTGTCTGCAAACCATAACTTTGCATCATTTCCTGGTACGAGTTCACCGCCTGTTACGTCGCGCCACTCCTTCTCATATTGCGCCCTTGAGACATACCCTTCCTGCTCCAGAACAGCCACGACCTGTAACGCCACTGTGCGGCTTGAAATGACCGCAGCCTGTTGCCCGAGAAATTCAGAGACACGCAATCTGGGCTCAACCATCCCGGTCAGGAGGTTTTCCTGTATAGAGTCAGCTTGCACGATCGCATGAGATGTATACGTCTGTGGAACAAGTCGGGATACGAGCCAGGCCGCCACACAGGCGACCAGTACCGCCCATATGATGATGGCAGCACGTGCACGCAATACACCGAAAAGTGCCAGCAGGCTCATTGCATCTACTCTCTTTCGACCAGCTCTTGCGGTTTCAGGGTCGCCCTGAAGACAGATACAGGCGTCTGATCACGAAGTTGTTCAAGCTTTCTGGAAATACGTTGCTGTGCCTCAGCCTGACGTAACAGCGCGCGCGCGAGCGGCAGACTTTCAGCCATGCTCAAACCGCTCGGCGTGATCCTTGTGATCTTCATAACAGATGTGCGCACCTCGCCCTGAAGAACGATATTGTCAGATACGTCATAAGCATCGAGTTGCAATCGAACTGCTTCGGGGAAACTCGCGGCCTGACGCACAGATTCAGATAATGTGTAGGTAATGCCAGCAGCTTCCAGATTCTCTCGGAAAACTGTGAAATTCTGCTGCTCATCGAAGAGTGGTGTCATCGAAACGGCATCAAAGTCATCTGTTGCCAGTTCCAGAACCTGGAAAGTGTAATCTTTCGCACGGACAAAAAGCGTCGGGTTTTGCAGAATGTAATCCTGCACTTCCGCCTGCGACGGCTCAGGCGGCTGGGAGATGATGCCGAGATACATATCGACCAGCGCTTGCTCTTTGGCAGCAGCAACACGCCACATGGTTTCAGGGCGGCGATCCACTTTGTTGACTGTGGCATCACGGGCAAGCAGAATACGGTCACGCAAGCTCTCAAATGCCCGGCGCTCCGCCTCCGGATCAAGTGGATTCATCCCAAGTCGCTGCATCTCGACTCGTAATTCGTTGATCGTCACTTCGCGGCCATCGATATTGGCAACAACTTGCGTATCGCCTGAAATCACTTTTGCATCACGCGCAAATACCTGAATATCTGAAAAGGCTATCAGCACTATCGCGAGTGTTAAACTGATCGCATTCGCCTTTTGAAATCGGTGATTATACTGCATCACACCTACTCACTTGCCTTTTGTACGAGGTCATACTCCGTACAGTTATTGCTGTCAGAAACTGCCAGCCTATTGCGCACCCCGAAGCCTGATCGAAGCATCGTGGTGCAACGCCAAAATCTTATGCGGAACAACACTCCTGTAGCCCCAACTCTTGATCGCAGCTTTCCAGCTGCGGGACTGCAAAACATCAGGGCTGCATGTGGCAGCGCCGAACCTGCAATCACCAACGCCAGCAGATACCATCGTATCACCCCGGCAACGCCGCCCCCCCAGGCCAGTTGGCACCCTTTCCTCTGCTCCAGGATCAGCCGTGACCACTTGGTCGTCAATTCGGTCCAATCCCGTCGCGCCGGATGGCTAACAATGCATTTACGATAAAATGATAAATGAAATCCTAGCGCTGTAGCGCGATGGCACCAGTCCACATCTTCCGACAAACCATTCGTAAAAAGACCGGTTTGAGTGACAACCTCTTTCTTAACGAAAAGATTTGCCGTTACGGAAAAGTTCTTCTTTTCAATATAAAGTTGCTGCCTGAAGCCGAAGACCATTTCAAATGTTTCTACAGCTGTCGGATGATCCGAATACAGTGCTAAAATCTTCACCGACCCGCCAACCATGTCCGCGCCGGTTGTCTCAAGGCCCTCAATGCCTCTTGTGACCCAGTCAACATCCGGCACACAATCACTGTCAGTAAAAGCAATGACATCACCTCCAGCAAGTCGCAAGGCGGTATTGCGGGCAGAAGCTGCGCCTTTCTCAGACTCATAGACAAAGGAAACCTGTGGAAACATTTGGCACAGGTGCTCTATTCCACCCGGCGTATTGTTATCGCAGACTATGACCTCTATCGGCCCGGCGTAAGATTGACAGGCAAGCGCATTGAGGCACTTCTCCAACAAGTCAGGCTGATTGAAATGAGGAATGATGATACTGACTTTTTTCATTTGTCAGCCCTCAATACTTTTCTGCAAGCTGCGAGATACGTTTCTTTTTGGATTTCCCAAGCATACTCTGCTAGCAGACGATTATACCCGACCTTGCCCAAACTGCCGCATAATTCCTGATTTTCAAGCAATTCCTTCAGGCGAAGCGCCAACACAGCAGGATCGTTATTCTCGGCTATGAGAGCGGCATCTCCAGCTATTTTGCGACATTCCGCCAAATCAAACATGGCTATTGGCAACTCATAGGCCATGTATTCCATGACCTTGTTCATCGCCAGCCTGTCATTAAAGTTGTTTTTCGGGTCTGATCCGACACCAATGCTTGCGGTACTGAGTGCTTCAAATAATCTTTCACCCGACAAGAAACCCGGAAATGAAACATTTTGCATAAGCTGCAATTCATCTGCATAGCGCATCAGATTGGCACGCTCCGGTCCGTCACCAGCCACCATCAAGTGAAAATCATCACAACCCAGCTCATCCCGAAGGATACGAACGGCATCAAGCAGCAAGTCCACACCGTCCTGAGATCCAATCATGCCAACCCACAAGATCAGGTTTGACCGCCCGTGCAGCAATTTCGGATTAGCCTCCATATGCTGCATCCGGTTAAGGTCAGGTGCAGAATAGACAATGGAGATATCATCGGGTGATTTACCTCCGCGCGTCTGCGCTATCTCGGCAAAGCTGGCGTTTGTAGAGATGACATGGCTTGCAGTTTGAAAAGTTCTCCGCTCTGCCCATTGAGCGAACTTCAAGAGCATACCGGATTCTTTGCCAGTCTTTTCGACCAACAGCTCCGGCGTTAAATCGTGGTGATCGAAAATAACTTTTGCATCGCCAAACCATTTCGCGGCCAGCGCCGGTATAAACAGAAAGTCAGGGGGGTTACAAATCTGCACAATGTCAATTTTGCCGAGACCGATACGGAAAAGGCCAAGCAGTTCCATCGCTAAGGCAACTGAATATTCTCCCAGATAACCGAGCATACCATTTGCTTCATACGGCAAGCCGTGACGATAGATTTCAACGCCTTCAAGGTTTTCTCGTCCGGCCTGGCAAGCGCCGCCTTTTGGACAGATGACTGAAACATGCCAGCCATCCTGCACAAGCGCCGTTGCCTGTTGCCAGACGCGCCTGTCGAGCGGAACAGGCATATTCTCTACAATGATTACGATATGCGGCTTATCTACAGCAGTAGATGAAGCCCGCTCACGCAGGTGCACAGGATATTCTGCATCACCTTGTGCATTCACACGAAGGAAACCCATAACACTGACCAGACTAACTCCTGTTAAGGGTATTAGCCCATCATGGTTTCGATAGAATGAATGGGAAGTTTACAGTCTGTACAAATCTGTTAACGGATTATCAGGAAATCAGGCCTGATTATCGTCTTCCTGGAATGGCTCGCCAGCCATATGCATCAGCAGAAAGCCAACTGCAGCAAGTATGATAGAGCCAGCAGCAGCTGACCCCTCATTCCCCGCCCAATTGCCCAGAGCGCAGGCTGCAACGCATACCACATAAGGCATAAGCGGCGGGTCTTCGTATTTCAGCCGGTACAAGAACAGGCCTGCGACTGCAACAAAAAGCCCTGTGGCACAAAGGTCAAAAAAGGTTGTCATAATCAAACTCTTCGCGCGAACAATGCCACATCAGAGTTAATATGATCTTGCTGCGAAAACAGAAAGATAGGCCATGCCTCCACAGCCTTGGCCCTAAAGAAGTCTGTAATCTTTTGGGGAAACCTGGAAGTGAAGCCAGTCCCCCTGCCGCACGACCTTGCCGCGCGCTTCAACCGCCTCGGCAACCAGCGGCAGGATCTGGTCAGATACCGGATTGCCTGCTTCATCTGTTAACAACATGACAACTTCCCGGCCCTCTTTTGTCTTGGCCCAAAAGGATGGCGGAATGCCACCGCGAATACATAAAGACGCACAGGCTTTGTGCGTCTTTCCGCGACCTGGTCGCATAACGCCGAAAAAGCACTTCGTATCCATGATCATGCCCTGCAAGGTTATATCCTCGGACACGGTTTCTACGGTCACATCTGGCACACTGAAATCAGCTGGTGCCGGGGACAACCATTCTCCCACATCAAAGGGTACCTCCAGCATGTGCCTGCCGCGTCGCTCAATCAGCACGCCTGTTGCGGTGTGAATACCACCCGCCTGCATGGCAATATCAAGCGACGATGTGCACTTGCCCATGGCGACAAGGAGAGTGGTCATTACATTACCCTCCGCGTCGATACTCCGGATCATCGGATACGGGTCACGTAGAAGTTCGCCCGTCAATGTATGCGTCGAGGAAGTCTGCCAGCTACCCGCACCGGGATCATCCAACTGGCTGGCAATGGCCCAACCGAGACCGCCGGAAACCATCGCAAGAGCTGGTACAGCGGTCAGCAGGAATCGTCTGTCAGCTGAAGGTACCTTGCTCCAACCAATAAAAAAATCTTCTTCTGGTTGTGGCCTTGGCATTAGTAATGAGTTTTTTCGTTTCATCATACAGCCTCGGCGTCTCCGGATTCATCGTACTCAGTCAGGTCAAAGAATACAGGATCGACTTTGGCACCGGGTGCATTGGCAACAGGATCAAGGAAGATCATGCCGTTCATAAGTTTGAGATTATAGGTGGCGATCTTCTCCGTGAATGGGGGCGGGGAAACCCCGTCTTCCATACGATACTGCCAGCCATGCCACGGGCAGGTAATGCAGCCATCTACCACGCGCCCTTCACCAAGCGGGCCGTTCTGATGCCGGCAAACATTCGTCACGGCAGAAACCTTGTTACCATCGCGAAACACTGCAACACGCTCGCCATCGCGCAACGGCACGATAATGGCGCGCTTATCCGGAATATCCTGCGGCGCAGATACAGACACCCAACCCTTGTCTTCCAAGGCGCGGCGGAGCCTATCATGCCCTCTCTCTTGCAACCCCGTCATCAGATGAAGCCCGGCCACCAGCAGAAACGCCACAAGGACCAGGGCCGGATAAAGCATGGACTTTTCGGTCAGCAGCGCACCGGCGGCTATGTGGATCACCAGTAATCCGTAAGCCACGTAAACCAGCATGTGCAGCGCTTTCCAGACAGGGGCCGACAGATTATTCAGCCAGAAATCATGGCTGGTAACGGCCATGAGCAGCATAATGACGAATGCAGCAAGTCCCAGCACTTCAAACGGAAAGCCGGGGAATGTTCCGCCCGGCTGATTGCTGACAAACAGCGAGACAAACGGGTTCAGCGGACCAAATCCGTGATACCACATGAGGGCCAGCCCGAAATGTACCGCTGCCAACAGGAAAGTGAAAACACCAAAATGCCGACGATTATACAGCATGGGCTTGAAGCGATCAGATAGCCGTGCGAGCGGGCCAATCATGAGGATAAAAGTCAGTAACAGGAACGCACACGTCCCAAAGGCGCGGATCAGCAACACAACAGGATCAGGCGTGTTACCTGTCTCGGACGGCTGAAGCCCGATAACGACAAATATGCCGGTATAAAGCAGCGCAAACAGGGCAATCGCGATGTCATAATGCGCCTTGTTCCTGTTCCACTGGATGGCCTGATATTGATGTCCCATTAAGGCTGTCCCTGTTGAAGCTGGTCGAGAGCGGCATCGGAATTTTGCGGGTCTGGCTGTCTGGAAGAGAGCGACCAGAAGAAAACAGTCAGCGTCACCGGAATGATAACAAGCCAGGCCAGCAGGTGGAATGTTCTGTGCGCGCGCCTCAAGAGTTATCTCCTCCGTGAATATCCTGATTGATCTGTCGCCCGGAAAGCCAGCGGCCAAGAATAATCGGCCAGAGAAAAATCAGCCCCGGCAATATCGTCAGGCGGAAGACCAGACCAGCGCCTTTTGCGGCATGATCTGCCCGTGCAATGCCGAAAACGAGAAAAAGAAGGCTTATTACTATGCCAGCCAGGCAATAAATACCGACAGCTAACAGAATAGTCTCACTCATAATGCGGCCCCTAAAATCCCTTCAGGGAACTATAGGCTGACCGCTCAGAATTACAAAATCACAAAAACCCGGAGGCGTTGCGCGTTGAGAGGTTACTTACACTCTGTGAAAACCGTGCCGACTGTCGAACAGTCTTTGCCGCGATTGACCTTGCTGCTGTCTGTTTTTTGACTTTCAGGCTTATCTGGCGCGGGTTTCGGCGCAGTTGGCTGAGAGATAACCGGCGGCTTGGTCTCGTAGCGCAGATTGTTCAGGCGCATGGCCAGAGATTCAAGTGTCTGCTCGACGCTGTAAAAGGAGGTCTTCGCCTGCTCCAGTTCTTGCGTCACACTGTAGCATTTTCCGGAATCGTAATCATTGACTTCATAACAATCCTGAACAGATTTGCAGTTGTTCAATACACGCCGATACTTGGAATCGATGCTGTATTCCAGGCCGCGCATCGTCCGCTCCAGTGAGCGCGCTTCTGATGCCTTGGCTGGCGCAACATCCATCCGCTCCGAGAAGAACTCGCGCGTCATCACATTCCAGAGGCGGTTGTATTCTTTCTTGTAATAGCTCTGCTTGCCATCAAGCTGATCTGCATTACACACGAAATATTTCTTGGGTGGCTCCACAATTGGTCCATCACCCTCATCGCAACAAACAATGTGTCCGCATCCTGTCAATGTCACAAGGGCTACAAGCCCGATACCTGCTGTTCTCATTCCTGCTCTCCCTCACCGCTTGGCATGACTTCATCTGCTGGGACAGACGTACTCTCAACTGGTTTCTCTGCTACAGGGCCGCATGACGGCATCAATGGCTTGAATCGTTCATTATAGAAAGCAACCTTTTCCAGCTCTTCCTGTTTGATCTTTGTCCAGCGTTCGGCAGGACGCTCACGCCCATAAATATCCAAAAGCTTTTTGGCAATTGGGTGGCCTTTTTCGCGCGCCTCGATCAGGTAAGCATCAGCACGCTCGAC
This sequence comes from Aquisalinus sp., assembly GCA_022763115.1. Classification (GTDB taxonomy): domain Bacteria; phylum Pseudomonadota; class Alphaproteobacteria; order Caulobacterales; family Parvularculaceae; genus Aquisalinus. The sequence continues at coordinate 6,387 of JALEGJ010000074.1, read as the reverse complement.
ACTCTCGACAACATCGCACAGACGATAACTGCTCAGTACAGTGCCACTACCGTATATGATCGCAAGGTTATAAAGGGCATCAGCGTCACCGCTTTCAGCTGCATCCTTCAACCACAAAAGCCCTGTATCTGTATTCTGAACAACCCCGAGCCCAGTCACGTACATCACGCCAAGAACGTTCTTGGCGTCCCTGTCGCGGGCATTATCCGCAGCGCTGCACACCAGATAGACGGTTTCCAGCGGAGACAGGTCACCCGTTTCCTGGAAACCAAGTTCGCGCTGAAATTCGGATACGGCACGACGGGTCTGCGGACCATATCTGCCATCAATGTTCCCTTGATAATGTCCGAGCGCTTCCAACGCACTCTGACGTATTTCAAGACTGATGATATCGCCATCTGCACCGGCGCCACGGGCAATGCGGGCGAGACTTTCAGGAGAATACTCACAAGTCAGATTAAGAGCAGCCAGCCTGCGCGAGGCAAGCACGGCAGATTCAGCGCCGCACTGTCGCCCATCCTCAATCGTTCGGGAGAAGAATGCTCGGGCAAGGGTTGTATTGCCACGAGCCATCTCCGCTTCCCCGCGGTTAAACCAGTAGCGCGCCTTGTCCGCACACGTTAGATAGGCCTCACGGTCAATACAATTCTCAGGCGCGTTGCTGCCCACGCAGTTTGAGGCAATAGCAGTTTCGGCCCGCACCAGGCTACCACCCGGGTTATCGCGAAACGCTTTCGATCCGCCGCCGGATGACTGGCGAAGACTCAACGTGTCACCACTGCCGCTCAAGGCGCCATCTTCGCGAGCGCTTTGCGCTGGCGCAAAAAACTCTTTGGCATAAGCACCTGAACAATACTTGTCCTGGCTTACGTTATATCGATCCAGGCGCTCATCCAGTTCATCTTCGGCCTTCTGTCGTTGCTCATCACGCTCGGTCGAACTCAGGCCATCTGCGGGCGACATATAAGTCAGCCAGTCATAGGCTTCCCCGTACCCGCACAAGGCAGCCATCTGAAAATACATATACGCACGCTTGTTATCCTGCGCCGGAAGGTACTTGCTGTAACTCGCATAACGGCTATCCACAGCTTCAATAGGGCCGGGCTTGTCGAAGGATGGCGCCAGCGAGATCTGGCCAAGCCGAAGAAAGCCACGTCCGCCGTTTATTTCATGCACACGGATCAATTTACTTTTGACATTATCCGTTGCGTCAGAATCAAGCGCCAGACGATCAAGATGCTCCTCGGCACTGGCGTATCCACTCAAGGCTGAGAGAACATAGAAAAGAGCTGCATCTTCCTTGCGCTCGGTGTGGTACTGTTCCGTCAGCCCGAGCATGACACTGTCAGACTGGGACGCCGAAAGGAGCAAGGCCTGAGAGCGTTTTTCATTATAGTGGTTCGGCGCAACTTCTTTCAGCCAGTCGACGAGAGAGTCACGCTGCAAGTCTATTCGGTCGTAGGCATTGGATTGCGTAGCGGCACACGCCTCGGCACATTCCTCGATTGTGATCTTCTTGGGCCCGGCACCGGGAAGAATGCGTGACACCAGCATCACAGTGAGGAAAAGGACGCCGATGATAATGACAGCACTGACGAGAATGCCTGTCGTGCCAAACCAGAAGGATTCCCGCTGTTCCGGCAAATCATCAAAAGCTGACTGGAACTCGGCGCGCAATGGCTCTGCCGATGCAGGCAGTTCCGCCTCCACATCCTCTATGGATGGCGTATCCGGCTCAAAAGCCTTTTGTGGCCAACGGCGCAAATAGATATCATCTGTACTGTCTGACATAACCCCCAACCCAGTGCCGAATATCCCCGGACAAACACTGGGAAAGAGGTTAACGCAGATAGCGCGCGGGGTAAACTGTTTACCGCCACAAGCATTTATATCAGCAAGATCAGGGGCTTACTCCGCTGGTGCAGGCTGCAATGGCGGTGCGTGCTCATAGCCCGAGGTATCATCCAGATTGGCGGCAAAACGCGGCTGCTTTTTGCCGGTAATCACGTAGATGAAGAAGCGTCGAATATCTGCACCGATGCCATAGAGAGCCGGCACAAAAAACAGCGTCACCAGCAGCGCGAACAGCACACCATAAGCAAGGCCAATCCCCACCGGAATGAGGAACGCTGCCTGGATAGAGCGCTCCATCATCAGGGGCAAGAGACCAACAAAGGTTGTGAGCGACGTCAGAAGAATGGGCCGGAAGCGCCGTGTGCCTGCTTCCAGCAGGGCTCGGCCACCGCCCATGCCTTGCGCCCGCAAACGGTGAACATAATCAACCAGCACAAGATTGTCGTTCACGGCGACACCAGCTGCGGCAATGAAACCGAGGAAAGAGAACAGGGACATGTTTTCCCCCATGATCAGGTGCCCGACCACAGCGCCGGTAAAACAGAACGGGATCGCTGCAAACAATATCAGCACAGGTTCGAAATAGGACTTGAAGGCAACCGCCACCAGGAAATAGCCAACCCCGACGGCCAGCAGGAACAGTAATATGAGCTCGGAGAAGAATTCGGCCTCTTCCTGCGCCCGGCCGATATTGCCCCGACTGATTGTCGGGTGTCGCTCGTCGAATGAGTCGAAGTAACTTTCATCCAGATCACTACGAATTTCACCGATGCGGTCGGAAACTACTTCAGCACTGACCACAACAGCCCGCTGGCGCTCCCGCCGCAGGATGCGGTTTACGCCTTGTGCAAACTCGAGATCAGCAACAGCATAGAGCGGTAACTCCCTGCCATCATTCGTCCGAATACGCATATTATTCAGGTAGTCCAGAGATTCCCGGTCGGCCTGCGGATAGCGCACAAACACGCGCACATCTTCACCATCGCGTGGTAAGCGCTGCACTTCCTCACCGTAGAAACCTTGTCGAACCTGCTGGGCAACTGCTGTCGTGGTGATCCCCAACGCTTCCGCCCCCGGCTTCAACTTGAACTGAACTTCTTCGGAAGCACTTTGCGTATCATTGACGACATTATAGACGCCTTCATAAGAGCGCAGCTTGTCCATCAAATCATCAGCTGCTGCGGTCAGGTCTTCCATACTTGTGGAATTAAGCACGTACTGAATGGGGGGATTGTTATTGCCACCGCGATCTTCCACCGAAATCGTTTCAGCATCGGGCACAGCCCCGATCAGCTCGCGCAACCGTTCAGCTGTTTCTGCAGCAGTCAGTGTACGCTCTTCCGGTGGAACAAGCTGCACGAGCGCAAGAATGTCGTTGTTGCGAGATCGCGTATACCAGTTCTCGATCAGCTTGCCTTCTGTGGAATTGATCTCCTGTTCAAGTTGCTTCTCAGCTTCCTGAATTTGTTTCAGAACTTCTTCCGAGCGCGCGTAAGGTGTCCCTTCCGGTAACTGCACATTGATACTCACCATGTCCGGCTCAGGCTCCGGCATAAAGGAAAAACGCACGATGTTATTGGACATCAGACCTACAGCTAGCATCATTGCGACAACAAACAATGAGACCGTCAGGTAACGTCGCTGCAATGCCTGCGCCATAACGGGCCGGTAAAAATTATGTGCCGCGTACACAATACTGTCTGCGATTTTTTTCTGAAACTTCAGAATACCCTTTTCAGGATTGGCCGGCTTCAAATGCGCAAGGTGCGCGGGCAGGATAAAGAGACATTCTACCAGCGAGAATGTCAGTGCCATGATGACCACAATAGAGATCGCTCTGGTAAATTCGGCCGTACCACCGGAAACCATCATCCACGGGGCAAAGAAAATCATGGTGGTCAGCACAGCAAAAATGACCGGCTTCAAAACCATGGCTGTGCCGTTGACAGCAGCCTCCAGTCCTTCCTCACCTTCTTCGGTTCGCGCATGTATTGCCTCCCCGACAATGATCGCATCATCCACGATAACGCCGATCACCAGCAGAAATGCGAAGGTGGAGATCATGTTAAATGACACACCAAAATACGGAAGGAACGCGAGGCCTCCGGCAAAAGCGATGGCAATGCCGACCGATACCCAGAGAGCAATGGCCGGTCTCAGGAAAAGCATCAATGTCACCAGTACAAGGAACAAGCCGCTGAAAAAGCTGTTGCCAATTGTGGTGATCCGACTTTCATACATTTCGGAGTCGTCTTCCCACAACGTCATGGAGACCCCGGGAGGCAACTGGTCCTGCGCTTCTTCAACATAATCGCGGACGCCCTGCGCCATTTTGACAATATCCATGTCAGGGCCGCTCATGACCTGCACCAGGACAGCGCGCTCACCATTCAGAGTCGCAAGCAGATTGACCTCTTCAAAGCCATCCTTGACCTCGGCAATATCGCCGACACGAATGACGGCACCATTTTGCAGTTGTCGGACCACAATATCTTCGAACTCACTGCGCGTGTCCGCAAGCTGACGGGTGCGCAACTGCACATCACCAATCGCGGTGCGTACATTACCGGAAGAAAGATTGACCGAAGAACCACGCACGGCGTTGGCAACTTCATCGAAGGTCAGCCCGTATTGGCGTAATGTTTCCTCAGACACTTCAATGGAGACTTCTTCACCGCGCACACCAAAGAGCTCTACAGAGGGCACCCCGGGCACAAGGGCAATTTCCCTGCGGACTTTTTCTGCGAACCGTTTCAGCTCGCGCTCATCTACATCACCGGAAACGGCTACCCGCATCACTTCATCCTGCGATGCGAACAGGCTGAGTTGCGGCTCCTCCACGGCAGCCGGGAAGGTGTTGATGGAGTCAATTTCGCGCTTGATGTCCTGCAGGAAAGCAGATTCATCAAGCTCCATATCACCGATGACGAAGACGGCGCCAAACCCCTCGGCGGCAAAAGAATAAAGCTGATCTATGCCGTCGACACGGCTGATCGCTTCCTCAAGGCGCACAATCACCTGCTCTTCCACATCCTGCGGGGATGCGCCCAGCCAACTGACAGAAACACGCGCGCCCGGAAATTCGACGTATGGCTCAATTTCGCGATTGATCGTCAACAGGCTGACAAAGCCTGTTATCAGAATAATCACCATCAGCAGATTGGCTGCGACCTTGTTACTGGCCCACCAGGAAACGATACTTCTCATCACCGCCTCCTCAGTTTGCGACTGTCTGGGCGACAGTATTGTTGTCAGCCAGAGCTTCCTCAGACTCTTCTTCGACTTCTGGCTCTTCAGGATTATCCGGATCCACAATATCCACTTTCATGCCATTGGCCGCACCGCGCACGGGCGAGGTTACGACCTGTTCGCCGGCTTCCAATCCGCCACTCAGAACGACCCGATCCCGATCGCTGGACGCAACCGCCACTGGTCGAATCTCCAATTCCTCCTCCGGTGTCACCACATAGACTTCCGCTTCTCCGCGAAGGGCTGTGCGCGGCACCACTACCGCATCCTCCAGCACCCTGCCTTCAATACGTGCAGAAACAAAAAGCCCGGAAGCCATTGGTGTGCCTTCATCAGAACCTGCGCCGTAGGGGTCTTCAACCTCAGCATAGGCAAACAGGACGCGGGTTTGTGGATCATACCCGCTGTCTGTACGGACTATTCTGCCTGTCCATTGATGCGGTCTGCCCGAGACCAGCGCCTCCAGTGTCACGGCTGGGCCCTTGTTTTCTGCAGTCTCGATAAAACCGACCTGAAGCCCCAGTTGTCCCAGTTCCGCGTCCGTCAGAGGCAAGGCAACCTGCATCACCTGCACGGAGAAAATATCACCAAGTTCCATGCCCGGCGTTATATACTGGCCGATATCGACATTCTTGCGCCGCACCCTACCTGAAAACGGTGCCCGAATAGAAGTACGCGCCAATTGCAGTTCCGCTTCTCCAAGAGCAGCTTCAGCCGAATCAATCATGGCCCGGGCTTCTGCCAGTTGCGGTTCGCGCAAGGCCAACGGAGAAGTCGCAGTATCGAGCCCCAGTTCGTCTGCCTCGCGGCGCGCGACTTCGGCTTCAGCTTCTTCACTGCGAAGCCTGGTGCGCGCCTGCGCCACATTGGCGCGGGCCTGAACAACGCGCAGCCGATATTCTTCAGGCTCAATGCGCAAAAGTTCATCGCCTTTTTCAAAGGCGCCACCTTCAATAAAACTCGGGGATACATACGTGATCTTGCCGGAAACTTGCGGGACCAGCTTGATTTCCGTGCGCGGCCTGACTTCGCCCTGTGTCACGACACTCAGACGCGCAACTTCTTCCTGCGCGGCGGCCACCAGAACCGGCGGCGCCTTGATGACTTCTTCTTTTTCTTCCGGCGTTGGCTTCAAGGCGCTCATGCCAGCGAGGCCCAGTATACCTGCGACAATGACGAATAGCGGCAACCCGCCGACGAGTAATCTGCGGATCAATAAACCGATATCACGCTTTTTGGGCGCAGGTGTTGTTTGGCCGTCCATGCTTCATGGCTCCACTTTTT
>JALEGJ010000073.1 GCA_022763115.1 Aquisalinus sp. | reverse complement strand
CGACCATATCGTACCTGTAGCGCAGTCACGCCTGTCTGCCGACATGTTCCGGAAACCGGATATCCCGCTGGTGGATGGTTGCGGCAATATCTGGAGTGCTTACGCCACGGATACATCCCGGCTATATAACTACACCCTCGGGACACAGATCAATGAAACCTATGACTTCTCGAAGGCTGTTGAGATAGCGGTCAAGGAGTTTGCGCCGGACAAGCTGCTGATTACCGGTCCCGGTACAACGATGGGGGCCCCGGTCGCGCAGGAACTCATCCGCCATCACTGGCACGGGCTTGATAGCAAGACTGCATTCAAGGCCTTACAGGAAAAATCGCCTTATATTATAAGCATGGGGATGCCAGCCCAGCGCGAGATCGCGCTGAATACCCCGCGCGCCTAAACGAAAGCAGGAAAACCATGGCCAAAGACATGTCAGATGAAGTGATCCAGTGGGAAGATCCGTTGATGCTGGAAAGCCAGCTCACCGATGAAGAGCGGTTGATCCGGGACGCGGCCAGAGGCTATGCGCAGGACAAGCTCATGTCGCGCGTATTGATGGCCAACAGAAATGAGCATTTTGACCGGGAGATCATGAAAGAACTGGGCGCGCAAGGATTGCTGGGCGCGACCGTCGCCGAGGAATATGGCGGCGGCGGTGCGAGCCACGTGGCTTACGGGCTGATTGCCCGCGAAGTGGAGCGCGTTGACTCCGGCTATCGCTCTGCCATGTCCGTGCAATCTTCGCTGGTCATGTATCCGATAGAGAGCTTCGGCTCCGAAGAACAGAAGCAGAAGTTTTTGCCCAAGTTGGCCAGCGGTGAGATGGTTGGCTGCTTCGGTCTGACGGAGGCTGATGGCGGCTCTGATCCCGGAGCGATGCGCACAAAAGCAATACCGGCAGATGGTGGTTATGTGCTCAAGGGCTCCAAGATGTGGATCACCAACTCGCCCATCGCAGACATCGCTGTGGTCTGGGCCAAGCTGGACGGGCATATTCGCGGCTTTGTTGTTGAGCGCGGTATGGAGGGTTTCAGTACCCCGAAGATTGAAGGCAAGTTCTCCTTGAGGGCGTCGATCACCGGCGAAATTGTCCTGGATGATGTTTTTGTGCCGGCAGAAAATCTGCTGCCTAACGTGACCGGGTTGCGTGGGCCGTTCAGTTGTCTGAACAAGGCGCGCTATGGCATCAGCTGGGGCGCGATGGGGGCCGCCGAGTTCTGCTGGCACGCGGCCCGCAACTACGCCATGGAGCGCATTGTTTTTGGCAAGCCGATTGCGGCAACACAGCTGGTTCAGAAGAAACTTGCAGATATGCAGACAGAGATTGCGCTTGGCCTGCAGGGATCGCTGCAGTTGGGCCGCATACTGGATCGTGGTGTTTTCGCGCCGGATGCCATCTCCCTGATGAAGCGCAATAATTGCGGCAAGGCTTTGGATGTGGCGCGTCATGCGCGGGACATCCATGGTGGCAATGGTATTGCTGACGAATATCATGTCATCCGTCATGTGATGAACCTTGAAACCGTCAATACCTATGAGGGCACACACGACGTACACGCCCTTATTCTGGGGCGCGCGCAGACAGGCATTCAGGCGTTTTCCTGATCTTCAGGCATTATCAAAATCAACGATAGAGAGGCTACAATTATGGAACTCAAAGGACATTCTGCGGTCGTCACCGGCGGCGCATCCGGACTTGGCGAAGCAACAGCACGAGCCCTTGCTGGTGAAGGCGTCAAGGTTGCCGTTTTTGACCTGAATGAAGAGAAAGGCGAGGCAGTCGCTAAAGACATCGGCGGTGTGTTCTGCAACGTCAATGTGACGTCCGATGAGTCTGTCGATGCCGGTTTCGCCAAAGCGCGTGAAGCCAACGGGCAGGAACGTATCCTGATTAACTGTGCAGGTATTGGCAGCGCCCGCAAGACAGCTGGCCGCGACAAGAAAACCGGCGACATTTATGAATATGCCGCAAAGGATTTTGACTTTGTATTGCAGGTCAATCTGGTAGGCACATTCCGCTGTATTGCCAAGACGGCAGCAGGCATGATGACCCTTGAGCCCCTTGAGCATGGAGAGCGCGGGGCTATCGTCAATACGGCATCCGTAGCGGCTGAAGACGGCCAGATTGGACAGGTGGCTTACTCCGCTTCCAAGGCCGGGGTTGTCGGGATGACATTGCCGATCGCGCGTGACCTCAATACCGAAGGCATCCGGGTCAACACCATCCTGCCAGGGTTGTTCCGCACACCGTTACTGGAAGGCCTGCCAGAGCATATCAAGGGGGCACTGGCCGCTTCCGTTAACTTTCCAAAGCGCCTTGGTGAGCCAGATGAGTATGCCAGCCTTGCGCTGGAGCTTTGCCGTAACAGCTATTTCAATGGCGAGGATATCCGCCTTGATGGTGCGATCCGGATGGCACCACGCTAGGGTCTTGACCCCAGGTCGATATCCAGGCTTGCCGATCTGCTTTTGCTCTGCCTGTTACATGTCAGATGACTGTTGGGTTCTGTGCCCAATAGGCTTAAGACATGCTAACAGGCATTGAGCGGAGGTGCCGCAACCAGCGGTATCAAGGGAGTAGTCAAGACAATGCAGGGAAGTGAAGCCAGTCACAAACAGGCTGTTGACGCACTGATCGCGGGAACCCCGGACCCTGAGAAGGACCTTGCGGCTTCTCTTTCCTATACGCAAGGCATCATTGATCGACGGCTTGGATTGATGATCCCGCCTGAAAAGGCGCCGCCGGCGAGACTTCATCAGGCGATGCGCCGCACCACGCTAGCGCCCGGCAAGCGCTTCCGGCCACTGCTAACGATCCTGATTGCAGAAGCTGCTGGTGTGCAGGATATGGCTATCTATGATCTCGGCTGCACATCCGAGCTGGTGCACGCCGCGTCATTGATTCTGGATGATTTGCCGTGCATGGATGATGCGGTGACGCGCCGTAATGCGCCTTGTGCGCATATTTTCTACGATGAGAGCACGGCCATCCTGACAGCAACGGCGTTGTTGAACAGAGCTTTTGGCGTGGTCGCCGGTCTGAAGTCTTTCAGCGCCGAGCAGCGTATCGACGTAACAGATCTGTTGTCTGAATGTGTCGGTTCAAACGGGCTGATTGCCGGTCAGTTGATGGACCTCGATAACACGAATAAAGGCACGTCCATCGAAAATGTGGAGCGCCTGAACGCCCTCAAGACAGGGGCGCTGATTGATTATGCAGTGGTGGCTGCTGCGATTGTCTGTGATTTTGATGAGACAAAGACGGCGCATCTGCGGCGCTTCTCGCATAATATCGGTCTTGCTTTTCAGTTGATGGACGACATCAAGGATCGGCTCATGGCCGCCGAGGACTCAGACAAGGATGTCAACCAGGACATCAACAAAGCAACCATTCTTTCGATCACGAATGATGACAAGGCCAAGGAAATGGTGCGCAATTACATTGCTCAGTCCAGGGAAGGCCTTGCACAGTCAGGTCTGCATAGCGGTGGTCGAATAGATGCGCTGCTCGATCTTCAGTTTGCCTTTCTTGATGCCTGACAGGAGCGAGGAATGACCGCTGCCAGTCAAGTCGGGCCAACCAGTGAAGTGGCGCTCAGAATTGAGGGGCTCACCGTACGCTATGGAAGTTTCCGGGCGCTTGATGACGTCAGTTTCACGGCCAATGCAGGTGAAGTGATCGGCTTGATCGGGCCGAATGGTGCCGGAAAGACCACATTGGTCAAGTCCATCTGTGGGCAGACAAACCCGGAAACAGGGTCTGTCGAGGTAGCAGGTACGCGCATAAAGATGCGCACCTCCAAGACCGGTCTTGTCGGCTTGGTGCCGCAGGAAATCGGCCTATATCCGTTCATGACAGCAGCCGAGAACCTTGACGTGTTTGCGCGGCTCTATCGCTTTGACCGGGCAGCACGTCAGCAAGCAGTGCAGCGCGCTCTGGCTGACGTAGATATGGCAACACACGCCGGCAAGCGCGTGAGCAGTCTTTCAGGCGGTATGAAGCGGCGCATCAATGTGGCAGCGGCCATTCTGGACAGGCCGAAGCTGCTCATTCTTGACGAGCCGACAGCAGGCGTTGACGTGGCAGCGCGCGATACGATTCATCAGTTGGCGCGCAAGCTGGCCGGGCAGGGCATGACCGTGTTGCTGGTGACCCATGAACTGGAACAGGCAGAACTGATCTGTGATCGCGTGCTTGTTCTGGCGAATGGCAGCAAGAGGTATTTTGCCGCCCCTGATGACGTGTTGTCGGATGTTTATGCAGGCCGCCAGCAGGTCAGCCTCAAGCTGCGTTATAAGCCAGATGACAGGCTGAGAGCTGCTCTTGCAGCAAAAGACTTCTTCTCGGCAGATGGTCACCTGCTCTGGTCGGGGCTGGGCAAGGAGGACGGGCCAGACCTGATCGACGAAATGCGAAAAATGGTCGTTGAGAGTGGCAACATCTTGCAGGAAGTCAGTGTGCGTCGTCCGGGCCTTGAAACCTTGCTGCATGATATTGCTTCCGAACCAAAAGCAGCAACCGAGAGTGTCGCGGCATGATAACAGGCATCATGCAGGTTATGGCGCTGAGACTGTTGCGGGATCGAGGGGCATTGGTGCTGGCCTTTCTCTTGCCGCCCCTGATTTTCGCCATTTTCGCAGCGATCTTCTCCAACGCATCCAATGGGGACCTCGATCTCGATGTTGCCATGGCCGTCACCAGCGAGGCGGAACGGACACAGGAACTGGCGGGGGCCTTTGCGATTTCCGGAAAGTTCAATGTGTTCACGGAAGCAGGCTGGACCCGGGAAGATGTGCGCCAGCAGGTGCGCGACGGCTTTGCGGATACTGGAGTCATCTTCTCATCTGATCTATCGGACGTGGCAGAGGCGACGGTGGAGATTGTCATTGAGCCCTCGCGGGATATTGCTGCCACGGTGCTGGCCGGTCAGTTGCAGCAATTCATCGCCGAGGAAGCGCCTGACCTTGCGATCCGGCGCAATGCCCTGACCGTTTCAACACTGACAGGCGGGTTCACACCAGAGCAAAGCGGGCGTTTCGACGCGGCGCTGGTTGAACTGATGGCAGATGAGAGCCGGGAAAGCAGTGATGGTTTTTATCAGCGTATTTCTGCGCTGGACGAGGCGGGCAGGGCGACGGCTGATCCCTCCATTGCCTATTACGCCGGGGCCACAGCGATACTGTTCCTGTTGTTCTCCCTGATGCAGGGGGCGACCATTTCCCTCGAAGAACGGCGCAACGCGATCACCGAGCGGCTTTTGCTGGGGCCATCCGGCATTCTGCGGCTCACCCTCGGCAAGTTTCTTTACCTCACCCTTCAGGGCACGGCACAGGCTATTGTCATCTTTATCGTTGCCGCGATTGTTTTCGAGGTGCCGGTAATTGCCAATGCCGGATTATTGCTGGTGGTCAGTCTCTCCATGGCTGCTTGCGCTGCGGGGCTTGCACTATTCGTGACCAGCCTGTGTTCGACCCCGACGCAGGCGCATACAGTGCAGACTTTTCTGGTGCTGATTTTCTCTTCCATTGGTGGCTCCATGGTGCCGCGGTTCATGATGCCCGACTGGCTGCAGTCACTCGGCTATTTTACGCCCAACACATGGGCCATCGAGGCGGTCTATGGTGTGCTCGCCAGAGGTGAGACATTGGCTGGCATTTCAGCGGCCTGCGCTATACTTATTATCACAGGTGTTGTGTCACTATTTGGCAGTGCTTTCGTATCGCATCAGTTGATGAGGAGTTAGGTCATCGCTCGACAGATTTCAAAATTGAGGCAAACTGTGATCGGCCTGACCCTGTTTGTCGGGATCGTCTCGGCGTTGCTTGGCTTGCATGTCTGGTCGGTATTTTTTGTTGACCTGACATGGGCGAATGCCCCGCTGGCCGTATTCTTGATCCTCGCTCAGTGCTGGCTGTTTGTCGGGGTTTTCATCACGGCGCATGACGCAATGCACGGGTCACTTGCCCCCGGACGGCCCCGCGTCAATTCGGCCATTGGTGCCTTTCTACTGTTCGCTTATGCAGGCTTTGGATGGCGCAAGCTGAAAACGGCGCATATGGCGCATCATGCAAGTCCGGGGTCCGCGGATGACCCCGACTTTAATGCCGATGATCCGCACAGTTTCTGGCCGTGGTACATTCTTTTTTTCAAGCGGTATTTCGGGATCGTATCGTTCCTGTTCGTGTTGTCCGTCGTGCTGATTTATGTGCTGGTGCTGGGGGCGGACTATTTCAACGTCGTTCTCTTTTATGGTGTGCCGTCGATTGCTTCATCCCTGCAGCTTTTCTATTTTGGAACGTATCGGCCGCATCGACACGGGCAGGGGGATTTCCCCGATATGCATAACGCGCGTACGAATGATTATCCCGTCTGGCTGTCGCTTTTGACCTGTTACCATTTTGGCTATCACCATGAGCATCATCTGTATCCACAGGAACCATGGTGGCGATTGCCCTTGCGCCGATCAGAACGCATGGCTGTTTCCGGAGAGGTGTTATGACTTTTCTCACCAACACCCTGATCGTGATCGTCAGCATTATCGCCATGGAAGGATTTGCCTGGCTTGCCCATCGCTACATCATGCATGGCTGGGGCTGGGGATGGCACAGGAGCCATCACGAGCCCACCGAAGGCATTTTTGAAGTCAACGATCTCTATGCGGTGGTCTTTGGGGTCTTCGCCATGGGTTTGTTTATCATCGGCTCCCTGTACTGGGCACCGCTCTGGTATATTGCCCTTGGCATCACGATTTATGGTCTTCTCTATGGCTTCGTGCATGACGGCCTGGTGCATCAGCGCTGGCCCTTTCGTTATTTCCCGAAGGATGGCTATTTGCGGCGACTGGTCGTCGCGCATAAGCTGCACCATGCCTTGCAGTCTCGCGATGGCTGTGTCTCTTTCGGCTTCCTTTATGCGCCTGACCCCCGAAAGCTGAAGGCGCGCCTCAGAGCCTCAAGGTCAGAATAACCCGAGTGCGTCAATTACTTGCTGACAATGGCGTGCTGAAAGCTGAAAGTCTGTCCGCTGGCAGCTTCGTCAGCACTTGCCGTGCCCAGTATAAAGCTGCTGGCAAGGACATAGGCCATGACGAGGATCGCAGCGACGATCATCAACAGGTCAAAAATCTTTTTTACGGCTTTGCTCATTTTCTCTCTCCTGTGCCTGACTAGAAATGTGAGTGATTGCTCACTCATAATCTAGCCATGCTTGTGAAATTTGCAAGTGATGTGAGCGAGTGATTGTATTAACTATTGGTAATATAATTGGGCATCCCCCATCAACAATCTCGGAACTTTAAGATGGCTGGTGATTTATTGAAGTAGCAAAAAGTGAGGTCCAGTATGTCAGTACACAGCACACATGAAAGTATCGGTTCAAGGTCAGAATCTGCACCAGCCACACCTGCTTATGAAGGTGAGACAGATGAGCAAAAGTCGAAAGCTGAACAAGAAAACACGGCAACACGCCTGAGCATACCTGCGTCCGAGACTGCTGACGGCAAGGAAAAAACACTGACGACGGAAGAGCTGCGTCAGGGCCATACAGGCGATCACGTGCGCCACATTCTTTACCTGTCCACCATCGGAGCCGTCATTGGCCTGATCCTGATCTACGCGGCGGCAACGGTCTGACACCATCAAGGTCTTGCAAACAAGCCCTGGCGATCAGTAACAGGAACACTCTTTCTGTTGACCGCCGGGGCAACCGCAGTGGCCGCCAGCCACATCTTTTTATAGCCGGGCGCACTGACGCGCTGATGCCAGGCATTGAACCCTCTGGAACGCAGCGTTTCGCCAATCTCACGATAGACTTTCAGGGCGGCAAGTATTGCCCAGGCGCACCGGAACGGCAGTTCTTTCACCCCCACATGCGCGGACTGATAATACTGCTCAGCCAATGCCAGTAAGTTGCAAGCTGCAACGTGTGCTGCGGGCCAGTTTTCTTCCCTCGCCAGAAGCGAAGCGCTGGTGGGCGCATACGCGTCGCGCAGATAAGCAGAGGGGACGTAAACCCTGTCCGCACGCGCATCATCAATCATATCACGGGCGATGTTGGTCAGCTGGAAAGCAAGACCAAGATCACTCGCACGATCAAGTGTTTTGGCATCCCGGACGCCCATGACATAGGCCATCATGACGCCCACAACACCGGCAACATGGTAACAATATTCAAGTATTTCATCAGCGGTCAGATAGGTTCTCTCATCCGCATCCATGCGGAATCCGTCCAGTAACTCAAATGCGTGCCGGTGCGGAATTTCGTGCCTCTGAAAGACCCGGGCAAGACCCGCAAATACCGGATCATCTGTAGGTTCGCCTTTAAGGGCAGCATCTGTCTTTTCAATAAGGTCCTGAAGACGCTCCCTCTGCCCGTCACGATAGTCAGCTATCTGTCCGTGACCCATGATCTGTCCGTCCACTACATCATCACAGTAGCGGCACCAGGCATATAGCATGGAGGCGTCAGCCCGCATCTCATCGTCAAAAATACGAGATGCCAATGCGAAGCTCTTTGAGCCTTGCTTGATGGTGGCATGACCGTGGCTGACGACCGCGTCCGTCATCTACTCAGCAGCCTGCGCGGCAAGCATCGGGGCGAAGTCCTCAACACACAACCCGGCGGTCGCTTTGGCTGATCCAACGACACCGGGAATGCCCGCGCCCGGATGTGTGCCAGCGCCGACGATATACATGTTGCTGATCTTGTCATCGCGGTTATGTGGTCTGAACCAGGCGCTTTGTGTCAGGATCGGCTCAATGGAAAACGCCGAGCCATTATGTGAGTTCATCACATCACGGAATGTATGCGGCGTGATGTGATGCGTTGTCACCAGGTCACGGCTGAGGTTCGGGATGTAGTGTTTCTCCAGATAGGCCAGTATCTTGTCACGATATTTCGGGCCTTCTTCCTCCCAGTCGATATCCGCCCGGCCAAGATGCGGCACAGGGGACAAAACGTAATAGGAAGCACAGCCTTCCGGCGCGAGACTTGGGTCTGTCACAGACGGCGCATGGAGATAGAGCGAGAAATCATCGGCCAGTTCATCACCATGGAAGATATCGGAAATCAGCTCCCGGTAGCGCTGGCCGAACAGAACGGAATGGTGGGCGATGTTCGGCGGGGGCGATTTCAGGCCGAAATAAGTGACAAACAACGACATTGAATGGCGTTTGCGCGCGAGCGAGGCGCCATATGATTGACCGCGCGCATGGCCGCCCAGCAGCTTTGAATATGTGTGCACCACATCGGCATTGCTCGCGACAAGATCAACGTTATGCACGACGCCATCTGTGACGACGCCTGTTACCCGGTCGCCAGCGCTTTGTATTTCTTTTATTTCTGTGGATAGTTTCAGTGTACCGCCGATATCCTCAAACAGTTTGATAAGTGCCTTTACCAGCGCGCCAGTTCCCCCTTTGGCGAACCAGATGCCGCCCTCCAGTTGAAGGGCATGAACAAGGTGATAAATCGAGGACGATTCAAACGGATTGCCGCCCACAAGCAGCGTGTGAAAAGAGAAGGCCCGACGCAACTTTTCGTCCTTGATGAAATCGCCAAGGCGCGCATAAACACTGCGATAGCTTTGCAGTTTAACAAGCTGCGGCGCGGCGGCCATCATGTCCTTGAAGTTGAGGAACGGCACGGTGCCCAGCTTCACATAGCCTTCCTGATATACTTCCTTCGTGTACTCATGAAATCTTTTATATCCCTCGATGTCATCCGGATTGATCTGCTCAATCTGGCGCATCAACTCGGCCTGATCGCTGACGTAATCAAACCGGGTGCCATCTTCCCAGCACAGGCGATAGCCGGGTGTCACCGGCACAAGCTCGACATAGTCGGATGTCTTGCGGCCAGCCACTTCGAATAGCTGGTGCAGGCAGTCAGGGTCCGTGATGACGGTCGGGCCCGCATCGAAGGTGAACCCTTCCTGTTCGTAGACATAGGCCCGCCCGCCGGGCTTGTCCCTGTTGTCGTAAAGGGTGACCTGGAAACCGGCAGCCTGCAGGCGGACCGCAAGGGCGATACCGCCGAAACCGGCGCCAATGATGGCCGCTTCAGGTTTGGTTCCGTTTGGCTTGGGGGTGGCGTCGAGAGGGCTCAAGATCAGCTCCTGTGTCTTTTCATGAATTGGTGTTCTGAGAGATTATAGATCGCCTCGCCCACAGGTACAGGCGGCTTGCCCGAAAGGATGCGCGCTTTTTGCAGAAGGCTTAAATCACCTCGATAAAAAGCTGATACGAGGGGCTCATCAAGCCGGTAAAAACGCTGCAACACCTTATAGCGCTCGGAGGGTTTTCCGGCCTTGAACAGCATTCTGTTGAGCAGGCGGAAAAACTTCTCCCGCTGCCAGTGCGACCGGCGGTAGGCCAGAACGGCTTCAGCGACACGCGCTTGCGACAAGTCAGGTAAATCTCCGAGCCGCATGGCCATCGTGACGGCGTCAGGCAGGCTATAGCCTGTCACGGCGTTATAGAGCCCGCCAGCCAGACCGATCTTTGGTGCAGCGCGCGCTTCGCCTTGAATGCGCGCCTCAAGGTCACTCGCCAGTGTTATTGGCAGAATGCCGCGCTCTGTGTGCAGGATTTCTGCAATCTGCCAGTCCTTGCTTGCGGCATAGGCACTGATCCTGTCGACGATCACTGCATCATCCAGCTCCGGGCCATCTTCGTAGTAGGTGTCCTCGATCAACACCTCATCCGGTCCATAGGGCAGACAATAGACGAACCGATAGGCATCTCCCTGCGCCACTGTCGCGTCCATGATGATGGGCACATCGAGGCCATGGGGGGAGCGCGTCCTGATAATCTGGCCGACAAACTTCTGATAGCCGAGCAGGACAGCAGGATGCGGCTTGAAGCCTGTCGCGTCGATCACAGCGCCACCCTCAATCGTGTCGCCGTTTTCGAGCCTGACGGTGCTGTCCGAAATCTCTGCAACCCGGGCGTCGGTCACAATAACAAGCTGCCCCTTATCAATGAACGGCTGGATCGCTGACCTCACAGACGCACTGTTCGAGGAACAGTAGCCAATATCCAGTCGCCTTGAGTAGTCGGGAAAGTGCACATGATAGCCCGGCCAGTGATGGGCGAGGGCGGGCCTGAACCAGTCGAAGGCTTCTGCGGTGAGGTCAGTTTCGTTGAATGACCAGGTGTGATCGCCGCCAATCTGGCTGCCACCTTCGACAATCGTGATGTGGCGCGCATTACCTGTCGTCAGGCAGCGCCAGGCGACCAGCAGCCCGGCAAGGCCACCACCGGCAATCACCAGATCGGACATATTGGAATTTGCACCGGTCAGGGCTAAGGCTCCTTCGTGGGAATGGGCCGCGCTATGGTGTGCGACCATAGGTTCCATTAAGCTGTGTGGTGCCCATAGTCTATCGGGCACGAAGTGAAAAGGACAGGACAGGCCGATGTTCGGTGACGGTAATTTCTGGACGACTTATGCGTTTCTGACGGCGATTATCATCGCGCGTTACTTTATGATTGCCGGGTTTTTTCATTATTACCTCTGGCTGCGGCCAGCAGAAAAAGTGAAGGCAACGCGCCTGACAAGGCATGAGCCTACCAAGGCGACCATCCGGCATGAAATCATCATGTCGACAATCTCCGCCTTCATTTATGCGGCCCCTGCTGCATGGGTGATGGTGATGTGGGAAAATGGCGGCACCGCTCTTTATACGGAAGTCGATGGCATACTCGGCTGGTTGTATATCCCGATCAGTATCTTGATTTTTCTGTTTGCCAATGATGCGTTCTTCTACTGGACCCACCGGGCCATGCATCACCCCAGACTGTATAATCTGATGCATCGCACACATCACAAATCGAAACAGCCAACGCCCTGGGCCGCGTTTTCGTTCCACCCGACAGAAGCGCTACTGGAATCCTGGCTTTTGCCAGTGATGGCCATATTCATCCCGATCCATGTGGGGGCAGCCCTGTTCGTTCTGATGGCCATGACCGTGACCAGCGTTACCAATCATGCAGGCTGGGAGATTTTGCCGCGCAGCTGGGTGAAAGGCTGGATTGGTGACAACATTATTTCAGCGACGCACCACAATATGCATCATACGAAATTCAACGGGAATTACGGCCTGCATTTCCGCCTCTGGGACAAGCTGATGGGGACGGACATCATGGAGCCGGTCAAGAAATAAGCTCGGGACAAGACCACAGGATAAAGCCAATGACCTTTTTCGCTGATACAAAAAAATTGCCGCCGGACAGTCTGTTGCAACTGATAACAGACTTTCGCAATGATCCGTCACCGGATAAGATTGACCTGGGCGTGGGGGTTTATCAGGATGAGCATGGCAAGACACCGATCTTTGAGGCGGTGGAATTGGCACAGCGCCGCCTGCAGGCGGACGAAGAGTCAAAGACGTATCTTGGTCCACTTGGCTGGCCGGGCTTTGCTGATGAAGTGCGCAAATTGGTTCTGGGTAACACGCTGGAAGAGAAACTTGCTGACCGCTTTGCGGTCCTGCCGAAGCCGGGTTCAAGCGGCGCGCTCAAGTCCACCGGCACGCTTGTGCACCGCCTGAACGCCGCAGCAAAAATCTGGTTGCCTGATCCGACATGGGCCAACCACATACCGATATTCCAGTCCTGTGATCTGGAAACGAAACCCTATGCCTATTACGATAATGATGCGACCAGCCTTGATCGCGAAAAGATGTATGCTGATCTTGAGAAGGCTGACGCGGGTGACGTGATTGTTGTCCATGGCGCTTGCCATAATCCGACAGGTGAGGATTTGAGCGCCGAAGACTGGCAGTATCTGACGAATCTGGCATTGGAAAAAGGCATCGTCCCTTTCATCGACATTGCCTATCAGGGCCTCGGGCAAGGCTTTGATGAAGATATGGAAAACGTCCGTGGATTGCTCGATGTCGTACCTGAAGCCATAATCTGTTACTCATTTTCCAAAAACATGGGGCTTTATCGCGAGCGTGTCGGGGCAGCCCTTGTCCTGACGGAAAATACCGAGATCGCCGGGCGGGTTCAGTCCAATCTCAACGAGATCGCGCGGCGCAGTTATTCAATGCCGCCATCTTACGGTGGAGCGCTGGCCTGGTATGTTCTGAGTGACCCGGACCTCAATGCAAGCTGGCGCAAGGAGTTGGAGCAGATGCGCAAGCGCGTCTTATCTTTACGCGGTCAGGTCACAGATGCTCTGTCAGCAGAGTTTGGCGATAATCGTTTTCAGTATATCAAATCGCAGAACGGCATGTTCTCGCGCTTGCCGTTAGCGCCAGAGCAAATCGCTCAGCTCAAGTCGGAATCGTCAATCTATATGGCAGGCGATGGCCGGGTAAATATGTGCGGTTTCACACCAGCAAAAATAGAGCGGTTCACAGAGTTGCTGGTCAAGGTAGCAAAATAGGGAAGGAAATATTTCCTTCCCATACGGCCTGACAGAATTAGCCTTCGGGCTGATAGAATTCGACTTCAATCAGCAGGTCTACATCATCACCAATGCTTGGGATCAGTCCTGACATACCCCAGTCGGAACGTTTCACTGTACCTGCTGCAGAAAACCCGAGGGTTGCCAGGCCGGAGAAAGGACGCTCGGCGAAGGCACCGTTGAATGTCACGTCCAGCGAAGCCGGTTTTGTCACGCCCATAAATGTCAGGTCACCTGTCACGATGCCGGTTGTCTCGCCAGTCATCTCAATACCTGTGGAGACGAAAGAAATTTCCGGAAATTCGCCTGCATTGAACCAGCGATCACTTTCGGCCAGTTCCTTGTCAAAATCTTTGGTTTCGGCATTCGGGTAGTCTGTCTCGACTGATGTCGGGTCCACTGTCACGCTCAGTGTACTGTTGGCCGGATTGGCCGGGTCAAAGTCGATGCTTGCGTCGAAACGCGTGAAGCGGGCTGTATAATTGGACAGGCCGAAATGGGAGACTTTCCAGGTCAGGCTGGCATGGCTTTTATCAAGCACATATTCGCCTGCCGGCATCTCATTATATGGTGTTGTCTCTGATTGTGCCTGAGCGGCTGCCGTGAGCATCAGGGCGGCGCTGCCAAGAGCGAGAAGATGTTTGCGCATGGATCATCCTTTCCGAAGGAGTGGGTTAAAGCACTGTCTGGTTACAACATAGCTTGGCCATTGAATATGACCATTTCCGCAAAAGTCTTTTGACGCAGCGGCAGAAGCGTTCACATTCACGCGAAGCGTTGCGCAAAGCAGCATTGATCCTGCCTGCGGCTTTCGTTACCTACACGGCTTGTCTGAACGAATGGCTGGCCCGCATGAGCAAAAAACAGAAACCCTTCAAACCCAAGGCGCGTAAACCGCGCGGCTTTGCTGACAGGCTCGGTGCCGAAATCCTGGCTGAACAGGCCATGCTGACCCGCATCCAGTCTGTTTATGCGTCATATGGCTTTGACCCGCTGGAAACACCGGCCTTCGAGTTTACCGATGCGTTGGGCAAGTTTCTGCCGGATGTGGACCGGCCGGGGCAGGGCGTCTTCTCTTTGCAGGATGACGATGAGCAGTGGATGAGCCTGCGCTACGACCTGACTGCGCCGCTCGCCCGCTTTGTCGCCGAGAATTACGATGCGCTGCCAAAGCCTTTCCGGCGCTATCAGGTGGGGCGCGTCTGGCGCAATGAGAAGCCGGGCCCGGGACGTTTTCGCGAGTTCACCCAGTGCGATGCTGATGTGGTTGGCGCTCCAGCCCCTTTCGCGGATGCCGAAATCTGCATGATGTTTGCTGACGCGGTAGAGGCCGCAGGCGTGCCGCGCGGGGATTATGTGACCCGGGTTTCGGACCGCAAGGCGATGAATGGATTGCTGGAAGTCGCAGGGCTCGCCGGCGATGACATGGCGGACAAGCGCCTTGGTGTCTTGCGCGCCATGGACAAGCTGGACCGCCTTGGTGAAGAGGGAGTACAGCTGCTTCTGGGCGAAGGCCGCGAAGACGAAAGCGGTGACTACACGCAAGGCGCCGGACTGTCACCGGCGCAGGCAGATGTGGTCATGGCTTTCATGGCGGCCACAAAGGAAACCAATGCTGCGACCTGTGCTGCGTTGCGAGAGTTGATCGGCGGCAGCGAAGACGGCCTGAAGGGCGTCGAAAACCTCGAAAAGATGAGCGAGGTTCTCGAAGCCCTGTCCTGTGATGAAAGCCGCGTACAGATTGATCTGTCGATTGTTCGCGGGCTTGAATATTATACAGGCCCGGTTTTTGAAGCTGACCTGACTTTCGAAGTGGCAGACGAAAAAGGCCGCCCGGTGCGCTTTGGCTCTGTAGGTGGCGGTGGCCGTTATG
>JALEGJ010000072.1 GCA_022763115.1 Aquisalinus sp. | reverse complement strand
TGAAACGTAAAGTCTAGGAGGGACGATACATGAACGCCTTGAAAATCGCTGCCACCGGGATGGCTGCGCAGCAGACCCGCGTGGATGTCATCTCGAACAACATCGCCAATATGAGTACGACGGCGTATGCGCCGCGTACGGCACAATTTGCTGATCTGATCTATCAGCAGGAGTTGCCACCGGGCTCGCTGTCCTCGGAAAGCGGCACCATTGTGCCTGCCGGTATTCAGATTGGCATGGGTGTGCGCCCATCAGCCGTCTCACTTGAGTTTATCCAAGGGGGCTTGCGCCAGACCGGGGCTGAGCTCGATCTTGCCATCGAGGGGCGGGGCTTTTTTGAAATTACTCTGCCTTCCGGCGAAGCCGCCTATACACGGGATGGCAAGTTCAACCGTAGCGCTGAGGGCCTGATGGTCAATGCGGATGGTTTTGCCCTGGCTGATAATATCACAATCCCGGATGATGCGCGTCAGGTGACGATCAGTAATGATGGTGTTGTGAGTGCTATTTTTGATGGGCAGCCGGCCCCTCAGGCCCTCGGCAATATCAACCTGACGGTTTTCACAAATGTCAAAGGCCTTGAAGCTCTGGGCGGGAACCTTTTCCGTGAGACAGCTGCTTCCGGTACGCCGATCACCAATGCGCCGGGGGTTGATGGCGTTGGCTTGATGCGACAGGGATTCCTCGAAGAGTCCGGTGTGGATGTGGTTGAGGAGATTTCCGAACTGATCGAGGCACAGCGCGGGTATGAATTGAATTCGAAGGTCATCACCGCCGCTGATGAGATGCTCGCAGCAACCACAAGGATCAGATAGATGAGAGTTTTCCTGTCACTTCTCACTGCCGGTCTGATTGCTGCAACTGCTTCTGCCGTATCAGCCGCCGAGGTAACCGCCGTCAACACCATGATGCGTGGTACCGTGATTGGCCCTGCGGACATTACCGTTACGCCGCAAGGATATGAAAATCCGGAAGCTGTGCGCCAGCAGTTTGTGGGTATGCAGACCAGCCGGACGGTGTATGCCGGGCACAAGCTGACGTTGGCGAGCATTGAGCCGCCGGTTCTGGTCAAGCGCAACCGCATGGTGACCCTGAGCTATAATATGGGTGGGCTAACAATCACAACTTATGGCCGTGCCCTCAGTGAAGGGGCGCAAGGCGATATTGTTGATATTATGAATGTCGACTCCAAGATCCGCGTTAAGGGCATCGTGGTTGGCCCTGACAAGGTGATGGTCCAATGAGCGTGATACAGAGCATAATGCGCGCCGGAGTCATTTTTCTTTGCCTCAGCATGACTGTGACGGCCTGTAGCTCTTCCGGCAAAAAGCTGGATGTTTATGAGCAGAATACCAGCATCGCACCGCTGCGTGACAGCACCATGGCGGTTGCGCCAGCGCCGCAGGCACAAACCACGGCATCTCTCTGGAAAAGCGGGCCCTCTTCCCTGTTTGGGGACCGGCGGGCAAAAAATCTGGGAGATATACTGACTGTTGTCGTGAATATTGATGATGAAGCCCAGATACAGAATTCGGTATCCGCTAACCGTACCAATAATGAGCAGTTCAGCGTTAATGACCTGTTCGGCCTGCCGGAATGGGCAAACAATGTGCTGCCGGGGGGCGCGACCGTGAACCCTGCCGTTAATCTTGATCGCTCGCGCGCAACAACCGGCAACGGAAACATCAGCCGACAGGAAGAGATTACGCTGCGCCTCGCGGCCCGTGTGGTTGATGTGCTGCCTAATGGTCACCTGGTCGTCGCCGGGACGCAGGAAATAAGTGTGAACTACGAACAGCGCCAACTGCAGGTGACGGGTATTGTGCGCCCTGAAGATATCTCCCGGCAGAATATCATTACTTATGACAAAATTGCCGAGGCGCGCATTGCCTATGGCGGCAAGGGGCAAGTCACGCGCAGTGTTGCGCCAAAACCTGGCAACCGTTTCCTCAATACGGTGATCCCTTTCTAGGAGGCTCTGATGATCAAGAAAATCATTCCTGTCGTGCTTATGCTGGTGTTTGTGACCGGCGGGATATTTGCGGCCGATATGCTGAAGCCATCCCCTGTTGCCTCTGCACATGCAGACGGCAAGCATGAAAAAGGGGACGATAAGGATGATCACGATAAGGACGGGCATGATGAGGAGGGCGGGAAGTATGATGCCAAGCCCACCTCCGGGAATTACTATTTTGACTTCAGTCGGCAGTTCGTGGTGCCGGTCATGGAAAATGGCCGCGTCAAATCTCTGGTTATTCTCGATCTCAATCTGGAGATGGACCAGTCGGAGGCGGATGGCATGTTCTCCATGGAACCAAAATTCCGGGATGCCTTGATGCGCGAGTTACTGGCCCTGTCCAATGATGGGTACTTTTCCGGACAACTGACTGACCCTGAGAGATATGATGATATTCAGAAAGCGTTATTGCGTGCTGCGCGTACCGTGAAGGATGAAATCATCAGTGTCTTGATTCTGGATATTGCGCGTCAGGAACAGTAGTCGCGGTTTTGGCCCATCAGTTGTCTGCTTTGTTATGCGTTAGCATCCTTTGCCTCAACCGCGCATTGCAACATACTTTGAAAAAGCTTCATACACACTGAAAAAAGATGGGCTAATATGGTAGCAGTTTTGTCAGGTTTGCAGTATAATTTAGCTTTATACTTATTGCGTTCCTGGCTTCACTGGCAGTTGCCGTGGGCTTTTGCTCGAAAGATATATCAACAGGTTTGTCTTTGGGGCGGGAATAGTCGTGTCGTTTACATTATGGGCTGTGGTGTAGTACGTTGACCAGAGGAAGTTAGAAACATTATGTGCCATTGGCAGGCCATGATTTTATCTAACCTGCTCAGAAGGTGGTGCATTATGTCTAGGTTTCATGCACCTTTGCTAGAAACGGAAATGGTGCGTTCGAAATCTTTCAATTCAGGAGGCGGTGGCATTAAAAAAATTGATACAAACGCTATTGGATATTTACTATTAACAAATAGCATTTTGTTTTTTTTACTACCAGCGCTGTACGGAAAAAGTATTATTTTTTTTGTGGCTGCTGTAGTATCTATAGTGGCTTCTCTATATCTGATAGTTTCTAGTGATGAAGATAAAGACATGGAGCTATAATAAGCTGCATCATCATTGGTTATTATAAGTACGCAATTAGAAATCATAAGCGTTAGCGCAGTGCGTGAAATTTGATTATCTGCTCTTCCCTGTAGTTCCAGTTTAAAGTTCAAGGTTTTCTTCTACTGCTAAAAGTAGTGCAGGTAATAATGCCAGCGTGATGGTAGACTACGCCAACGGCTTAATACATCCTGCAACGTTACCGAGCAGATTGTTCCCCTACTGCTTGCGGACGTTCTTTGCGTATTCTGTCAGGCGGTTTTCAAAACCGAGGCGCAGTTCGCCATTTTCGACAGAGGCTTCGGTCACTTCCGTGATGAGCTTGGGCGCGAGGTGACCGAGGAACTGACCATCAGCATATAACTCGATGCTGACACCATAGACATCCTGCGGGGCTTCGGTGCCGTCGCTTAGCGTCCCGTCCCAGCTCCAGTTGGCATCAGACGGGTCAATCTGCTCACTGTAAAGAGTGTTGCCGTTGCGATCATGCACAACGAAGATAGCCGTTTCAGCATCCGCCGGGATGTTGGCTGTGTAGTTCACGGTATTGCCGGTATACGGCACGAAAGAACTCTCAACTTCTACAGTTTCACCAATCCATTCCGTGGCGGCGAGCCCAAAGAACTCATCCAGCAGGTTTGCCATGAAGGTGAGGGAGTTATTGGCTTCTGCCTGCTGTTCCAGGCCTGTGAATGTTGCCAGCTGCTCGACAAACTGGGTTGAGTCCAGCGGGGACAGAGGGTCCTGGTTCTCGATTTGGGCGACCAGCAGGTTCAGGAAAGTATCGAACTGCTCCCCTACATCATCTGTCTGAAACAGGCTGTTGCCGGAAGAGGCACTGCTCTGCGTACCAGTCGTCTGTGTATTGATTGCATCCATGTGTCAGCGCTTTCAGAGTCTGAGGTCAAGACTGTCTGTGGACATGACAGACAGCAAGGTCGGTGTCGGCTGGCTTACTTCGCGCGAGATGGTTTCCAGTGCCGGGGTGTAGCTGAAGCCGGTATTTTCAGATGACCTGTCGTCTTCGGCGAATTGTTGCCCGCTATGCTCTGCAAAACTCAAATCGACACTCTCGAAGCCGGCGTCATTCAACTCCTGCATCAGGTTATCCGCCGTCTTGCGCATCAGGTTGCCGGTGTCCGGCATCTCCGCGCTGATGATTGCGCTGACACTACGATCGCCTGAGAAATTGAAGTCAATAAAGACGCGGCCCAGCTCTGGCGGGTCCAGCATGACCTCCATGCGGTCACCTTGCGCGGCGACATTGATGATCGCGCTTGCCACCTGTTGTACCGGGCTCTGGACGGTGAAAGCTGGCGTCTGTATGGCGGAAGTTGCCCCCGGTGCGGCTAATGGGGCGGCGCTGGAGGCTAGCTGTGTCTGCCCGGTAAGCAGCGGGGCTGCTGTGCTGGCCGTTTCAATAAAGCCGGAGACCGGGCCGACTTTCAGCTTGGTCACATCGTTGATGTTGGCCTGTGGCAGGAGATCAGCGAGATCAAATTTTTCGCGTGCGAGGCGGACGATTTCCGTGAAGGGCTGCTCGGTATCGTCCAGCTGCAGAATCAGCTCCGGTGTGAGGGCTGTGTCAAGCGGCCCTGTCGTTGCCAGCGGTACGGATGGTGCGGTTAATGCAGGTGTATTTGTACTGACATTGATCGCTTCACGATTACCGGATGCACTGACAAGAGTGACAGCTGGCGCAACAGGTATTTGCTGTTCCGTATCCGGTGCTGATGCAGCAGGCTCGGTTGCGCCCTGTGCGGATGTCACCAGTGTTGTAAGGTCTGGCAGGTCAGGCATCTCACCTGGCTTGCCATCTGCTGGTTGCACCGGATTTACCGGAAGAATGCCGCGCGCCGGGAATTCATTCAGGCGAACGGGCGCATTATCAATCGTGCGTACCGTGTCGTTTGTCATGCGCGCAAGCGCCGGCAGGACTTCGCTGGATGCAGAAACTGCCGCATTGTCAGTAGCTGGCACAGTCTGAATGGCGATTGGTGCGTCCGTCAGGGCAATAGAGGGTGCCTGGGTGATCTGGTCTTCCGGGGCTGTCTGCTGAAGGGTTACATCTTGCGGCAAGACGTCAGACTCGCCCATGACGGACCTGGCAACCTCAACAGGGCGCTCTGTGTCACCTGAGCTTTCAGAAATCTCCGTGAGTTTCTCTTGAGGTGCCGCGCTTTCCTGCCTCAGTGTCAGAATCTCATCCGAAAGCGTGGCTGGTGTCCCGGTGAGGCCAGCTTCCGTATCAGGCGAGGCATTATTCTGCACAGCCAGCATTTCGGTAAAAAGTTGGGGGAAGGCTTTCCCGTCCTGCGACTGGTCGGCAGAGAACAGGTTTGTAAATTTGGCAGGATCATCCTGATCCATCGCTGGCGCACGGTTTCCCGCGCTGCCCAGCAGGGCAAAAATCTGCGTCATCCTAACACTCCTGAGCGTAAAATAAGATGGAAATGGTTTACCAATCCTTTACGGATCGCCGTTAGGAATTGGGTAAGATTCGTAAAGGAGGTGTCCGGATGAACAGCATCACCCCTGGCCTGGGCTTGCAGATCAATGATACGCCGGTAACACCGGAAGGCTCTGGCGCTGCAAAACCGGACGATCCTGAACTGCGCGCGATGGCGCAGAAATTTGAAGCCAGCTTTATCGCCCAGATGCTGAAGCATAGCGGCCTGCCCAAAGCCCTTGAAAGTGCTGGCGGACAGGGAACGGATGCTTTTTCTGTCTTTTATATCGACCAGCTTTCTTCACGTATTGCGGATCAGGGCGGTTTCGGTATTGCTGACAATATCTATGACCAACTCGCGAAATACGAAGAACAGGGTGAGACGTGATCATGAATGCTGTTGAGCAATGCAGTGAGCAGATTAAAAATCTGATTGCCCTTCTGGAAACTGAAACGGGGATGCTGCGAAAGGGCGATCTTTCCGGCCTGCAGGAGCATAGCACGCGCAAGCTGGAAGCGATCCAGCAACTGGAAAGCAGTCTCCGGGCGGTCGCCAGTGATGAAGAAAAAGCCGCTATTGGTCCGCTATTGATACGGCTGGACAAGATATCAAATGAAAACGGCGTTCTTTTGAAAAGCATGTTCAATGGGTCGCGTGCTGCGCAGGCCAAGCTGGAAAGCCTGCAACAGCAGGAAATAAGCGTCGGCGTTTATGGACGCAATGGACAGACGGTGTGCCTCGAAGAAAATCCGCGTTTATCCGGAAAAACTGTCTGAGGTTTACCGGTTGTTAGCCCCTTGCGGCTAACGTCACCTCATTAGCTCACCAGAATGGTGATGACCGAGAGGATACTCGGTCTGTCAGGAAGACACTCCTAAGAACAATCCCGACATTTCAACCGATTCGCATACGCAGCTCTGGCGCGTACACGCGATCCCATTCTTGAAGGAAAGCTGATGTCCAGTATTTTGACAAACAGCAGCGCCATGGTTGCGCTGGAAACCCTGCGGGGTATTAACCGTGGTCTGAACGAAGTTCAGTCACAGATTTCAACAGGTAAAAAAGTTGCCAACGCCAAAGACAATGCGTCTATCTTCGCGATTTCAACGGTCATGCAGACAGATGTTGCCAGCTTCAAGCAGATCTCTGACTCACTGAACCTTGGTTCATCTACAGTTGGTGTTGCACGTGCGGCTGCTGAAAACGTGTCTTCTTTGCTGCAAGATATGAAAGAGCTGATCGTTTCTGCTCAGGAAGAGAACGTTGACCGTTCCAAGATCCAGACAGACATTGACGAGCTGACGACACAGATCAACTCTGTTGTGAGTGCGGCCCAGTTCAACGGCCAGAACCTGCTGCAAGGCGGTGGCAACATTCAGATTTTGTCTTCTCTTGATCGTGATTCCAGCCAGAATGTTACTTCTTCCAGCATTCAGGTGGATCGTCAGAACCTTGAAAGCGCGAATGCAACTGTTGCTGGTGCGACGATTGCTGGTGCTGGTGCGATTACTGCGCTGACAGCTCAGGCGGTTGCTAACGCTGGTTCACAGACAATTACCCTGACACAGGGCGCTCTGGTTGCCTCCAACACGGCGGGTGCAACATCCGGTTACTCAGTGCAGATTGGTACGGAAACTGTATCTTTTGCTGCTCGTGAAGGCGACACACAAAATGATGTGGCCCGTAACCTGAAGAACTCCATCGACGCGCTGGGCCTCACAGGTATTACAGTTGACCTGACAGAAGTTGCAGACCCAACGTCTACGGATGTGACATTCACCATCAACAACAACTCCGGCGGTGGCATTACTGTTACCACAGTGAGTGGTTCAGGCAGTACTGCTGGCGGTGGTCTCGCAGGTCTTGGTGACATCGACGTTGAAAGCGATGCAGCAGGTGCCCTGACTGATATTGAAGGTCTGTTGCAGACAGCGATCGACTCAGCTGCAGCCTTCGGTTCTTCACAGAAGCGTATTGAAAATCAGATCGAGTTTGTTGGTCAGCTGACTGATGCTTTGACAGATGGTATCGGCGCTCTGGTTGACGCTGACATCGAGGAAGCCTCTGCACGCCTGCAGTCTCTGCAGGTCCAGCAGCAGCTCGGCATTCAGGCATTGTCTATCGCCAACCAGCAGCCAGCACAGCTTCTGGCGCTCTTCAACTAAGAACAAGAAAGTTAGTTTTCAAACTGAAAAGGAGCGGTTCTACCGCTCCTTTTTTCGTTTTGGCAGTTAACTCTATGTTATTGATTTGTGTGCAATGGTTTTCGACATGCAACTAGGAGTTGTTGCTGTCGAATAGAATTTCGACTCGTCAGGAAGACTTAGGTGACGCCGTCTGACCGCAAAACGCGGGCAGGCACTTTCAAAAATCGCGCTGGATTGCGCACACAAAAGGAAAGACCTATGTCTAGTATTCTTACTAACAGCAGTGC
>JALEGJ010000071.1 GCA_022763115.1 Aquisalinus sp. | reverse complement strand
TGCTAAACACTAACACTCATTCAATCTCAGCGACAATCTCTATGACCAAGAAATATGGCCTTTTTCCGGCGATCGAGCCGCACCACACCGGCAGGCTCAAGGTCTCAACCCTGCATGAGGTTTACTATGAGGTGTCTGGCGCACCTGACGGACAACCCGTCGTTGTTTGCCATGGTGGGCCAGGTGGTGGCACGTCTCCTTCCATGCGTCGATATTTTGATCCGGCAAAATACCGCATCATTCTGTTCGACCAGCGCGGCTGCGGCCGCTCAACCCCCCATGCCGAGTTGCGGGAAAATACCACCTGGCATCTGATCGAAGACATGGAGCGGTTGCGGGCGCATCTGGATGTTGAGGAGTGGCTGGTCTTTGGCGGCTCCTGGGGGTCCACCCTTGCCCTGACCTATGCACAAACTCACCCGGCGAGAGTGAGCGGACTGGTGCTGCGCGGTATCTTCACGCTACGACAGGATGAGATAGACTGGTTCTATCAAGAAGGGGCGAGCTGGATTTTCCCGGATGCGTGGGAGAAGTTCATCGCGCCAATTCCCGAGGGTGAGCGCAATGATCTGTTAACGGCCTATGCCAGACGCCTCACGGGTGATAACCGCCACGACCAGATAGAAGCCGCCAAGGCCTGGAGCGTTTGGGAAGGCTCTACGGTTTCCCTTTACCCATCCATGGAGCGCATGAAAAGTTTTGCCACGGATCATTTTGCTCTGGCATTTGCGCGCATCGAAAACCATTATTTCATCAACAAAGGGTTCTTTGAGGAAGATGATCATATTTTTCAGAATGCTGGCAAGCTGAAAGGCATTCCCGGCGTCATCGTGCAGGGGCGCTACGATGTCGTGACGCCCATGCGAACCGCCTGGATGCTGCATAAGGTCTGGCCTGATTGCGAACTGGCAATCGTGCCGGATGCGGGTCACGCGGCCAGCGAACCAGGCATTATTTCAGCGCTTGTGGCAGCAACGGAAAAATTCAAGCAATAAAAACGGGGAGCATTGCTCCCCGTTTTTATGAATGAGAGTTGGCTGCATCTCAGAGAATGCCAAGGCTGGTCAGGACGATCAGGAAGATTGCTGCCGGGCAGACAAACCGGATCAGAAAATACCAGGCGCGGTATCTGGACTCTGTCTTGAAACCCAACTCCTCACGCGATGCCGTTTTGGACACGACCCAGCCTGCGAAGATGGAGGTCAGCAACGCGACAATCGGCAACAGGAATTTTGATGTCAGCGTATCAGAGAAGTCAAAGAATGTCTGACCTGCAAAACTGCCGAAATCGAGCGGCACCCAGTTATTGAAGAAGTTAGGCTGATCTCCCGGCACCTGTGACATGATGTGCATCACACCAAGACCGAACAGGATAGCCCCAAGACCAATCGAAGCCGCCAGGCGACGCTTCATCTTGTCTTCCGCAGGCAGCTCAGCTGCACCATCACGCCAGGCCACTGCCGGCTCCAGCAGCGAAATGGAAGACGTCAAAGCCGCAAAAAGTGCCATCAGGAAAAAGACCGCGCCAAAGACAGCTCCAAACGGCATCTGCTGGAAGGCCAGTGGCAGTGTCCCGAACATCAGACCAGGGCCACCGCCAGGCTCAAGCCCGAATTGGAAGACAATCGGGAAGATGGCCAGACCGGCGATCAGGGCAACAATGGTGTCAGCCGAACATACAATTGTTGCAGACCCTGGCACATCAGCATCCTTGTTCATGTACATGCCATAGGTGATCATCAATGCAGAGCCGAGACCAATAGAGAAGAATGCCTGGCCCAGCGCAGCACCAAGTATCGTGCCATTACGGACGCCATCTGCAAGCGCTGCGAAATCCGGCTTGAACAGATAGTTCACAGCCTGTGCGCCATCGCCCTGTACCAACGCGACAACGACAAGAATAAGAAGCATGACGAAAAATGCTGGCATCAGAATGGTGACCGCTTTTTCGATACCGCCACTCACGCCACGTGCAACAATGCCGACAGTCAACAGCACAAAGATGCCCTGATAGATGATGACCTCGCCGGGGCGCGCCAGCAGCGCCCCGAGACGACCACTGATTTCATCAGTAGAATCGTTCGCAAACGCCCCCGCTGAGATTGCCCCAAACCCGTTGGCCGCAATATTGCTGAAGAGGTCACCAATGATCGCGACCACATAATAAAGAACCCAACCTGCAATCATGCAGTAGAAGGACAAAATGAGAAAAGACGCCAGAATACCAAGGGCTGCAAAAGTGCCCCATAAGGCAGGATGACCTTCGGTTTTCGCCAGTCTTGCGACGGCGGAAATAGCTGAACCACCACCACGACGGCCAATCATCAACTCTGCACAGAGTACTGGCAGGCCAATCAGGAAAATGCACAAGATGTAGACAAGAACAAAGGCACCGCCACCGCCTTCGCCGGCTTCATACGGGAAGCGCCACAGATTCCCGAGTCCCACCGCCGACCCGATTGCGGCCAGAATAAAGGCTGCGCGTGAGGACCAGTGATCCTGTCCTGATGATTGACTGACACCCGCCATAGTTGTTCCCTTCCAGATTTTACGCTTACAGTTCAATGATTTAAGCAAATTTTCAGAATTCTTAGCAAATTTGTCCGGGAATAGACAGGGCTTTTCGACCGATCTGCTAACGGCTTTTTAAGGCGTTGAGACTATTGTAGAGGCATCAGTCAGGTATGAGTACAATGCAAAGCGCGCAAACAACCGTAATCGACACAGAGCAATTGCAAACACTTGCCGTTGCAGCAGGGGTTGAGGCCGCAGGTGCCATTCTCGATGCTTTCTGGACATCCTGCGAGGACCTTCTGACCCTTCTGAAAGACAGCTTCCAGGACCGCAATTTCGACGAAATGTCCAAGGCAGCCCATGCCCTGAAAGGGTCAGCCATGAATCTCGGGGCTGTACAGCTTGCAGAGCGTGCGAAGGTTATTGAAAGCGGTGCCCGTAACAATGACATCCAGACTGTGCAGCAGGCTTTTATCCATCTGGCTGGCGATGTTTCTGCCTCCCGCGTGGCTTTCAAGGACCTGATGCAGTCTCTGGCTGCCTGACCCCTTATCTTTCCAAAATTTTTTAGCTTCAGTTGATGCTGCCGTAATATGACGTGCTCGTGCGTAACGTATCCTGATTGCGACAAACCCATGTGCTCATCACCAGACCGAAGCCGGCCATGATCGCAATCATCACATTGCCCCCATGAGAGACGAGTGGTAACGGCACACCCACCACCGGGGCGAGCCCCATGACCATACCGATATTGACCAGCACATAGAGAATGAGATTGAGGCCGATACCCATGCTCATCAGGCGGCCGAAATGTGACTTGGCTTTCATCGCAATGTTTGTCGCCATGATGAACAAGGCGAGATAGAGAACCAGCAAGCCCAGCGCGCCAACAAGCCCAAATTCCTCCCCGAAAATCGTGAAGATAAAGTCGGTCTGCATCTCCGGCAGAAACTCGAGCTGGCTTTGGGTGCCGCCCATAAAGCCCTTGCCGGAAACACCACCGGAACCGATGGCAATTTTTGATTGCGCCAGGTGATAGCCGGAGCCGAGCGGATCACTTTCCGGGTCAAGGAAGGCTGTAATGCGATTGATCTGATACGCTTTCAGAAGGTCAAAACGGATCGCGCCAATAACCCCGATCACGGCCAGAATGGCGCCAAGCGTGGTCATCCGCCAGCTAAGCCCGGCCAGCATGATGACCGCAAGACCAATCGCCCCGATCAGAAGTGCTGTCCCAAGATCGGGCTGCATGAAGACTAGCCCGACCGGTGCGCCAATCATCATCAAAGGCATGAAAAGATAGATGGGATTGGAGACCTTCTTGAATTCAAGGCCGTGATAGTAGCGCGCCAATGCCATGACGAGCGCAACTTTCATATATTCAGAGGGCTGAAGCTGAAATCCGCCAAGATCAATCCAGCGGCGCGCCCCCATATTCACCTCGCCGATGAATGGCACCAATACCAGCAGAACCAGCACGCCGAAATAGGCCGGATACGCCATGGATAACCAGAAACGCAACGGCGTCAGGCCTATGCCGATCAGCAGCGCCAGGGCAAACAGGTAGCGCAAGGCGTGCTGGCGTGCCCACGGGTCCCAGGCGCCCTCTGCCACAGAATAAAGCGTGGCGACGCCAATAGCTGCAATAAGTGTCAGGATCACAACCAGCCACCAGTTCAGGGCAGCAAGCCGCGCCCGAACACCATGGCGACTGTCCATCATGACAAGCGTGCTCATGGCATCCCTCCGCTGACGGACTGGCCAGCAGATCTGCTGATGTCAGATAACTTGACTGGCTTGTCGCGTGACGGATCGTAAGCGCGCCGCAAGGCCGGGTCCTTCGCCATGACAGCATTCATGATATCCCGCGCTTTCGGGCCAGCTGTACTTGAACCACCCATACCGTGTTCAACAACGACCGCGCAGGCGTAACGCGGATTATCATAAGGCGCGTAACTCACGAAAAGCGCATGGTCACGCATTTCGCGCGGCAGATCTTCGTTGCGGATACGCTTGCCCGTGACAGGGTCACGTTGCAGGGTAACAACCTGACTGGTGCCTGTCTTGCCAGCCATACGCCATTCCGGCTTTTCAAGACGGGAGCGTGAAGCAGTGCCC
The DNA here is from genome assembly GCA_022763115.1 of Aquisalinus sp. Taxonomy (GTDB): domain Bacteria; phylum Pseudomonadota; class Alphaproteobacteria; order Caulobacterales; family Parvularculaceae; genus Aquisalinus. The sequence continues at coordinate 36,848 of JALEGJ010000071.1, read as the reverse complement.
CACTGATTCACCACAGCATCCATCCCCTCACGAATGATCTGCATGTGATCGTCATTGACAGCCAGAGAGCTGCGCGGTGCCGGGGGGATGACACCCGTACCGTTCACCCTGACAATGCGGGGCACAATCTCACGGCCACTGGCGATGCGCGCTGTCATGACGGCGAGTTGCAGCGGTGTCGAGGCGACATAACCCTGGCCGATGGCAGCGGATAATGTATCGCCCGGAAACCAGGTTTGCTGTTCCGGTGTTGACCGGAAATATCTTTGCTTCCACTCCCGGCTCGGCACGATACCCTGTTGCTGCGTACCAAGACCAAGATCATAGGTCTGACCGAGACCGAGACGTCTTGAAACATCTGCGATCAGATCAATATCGAGCTGCTGGGCAAGGTTCCAGTAATAGGTATCGCAGGAATGCTTGATAGAGTCGCGCATATCCATGGTGCCGTGGCCGCCCGGCTTCCAGCACTCGAAGAAACGATTGCCGAACCATATCTTGCCGGAACAGTTCACGCGGTAGTTAGGCTTGAAGCCCGCTTCCTGAGCGGCAAGCGCCGTAATCAACTTGAAGGTTGAGCCCGGCGGGTAGACGCCGTTCAGTGTCTTGTTCAACAACGGGTTGAGCGGACTGTTATTCAACTCGCGCCATCTGGCTGCAGATACACCGACATTGAATTCGTTGGGGTCAAACGCCGGCACGGACGCCATGACCAGAATATCGCCGGTTTCAATTTCCATCACGACGGCGCTGGCACTCACCGGTTCGGGCTTCTCGCCCTCTGCCGGTTCGATAAATGGTTCTGCGAGTACGCGTTTCGCTTCGATCTGCAATTCACTGTCAATCGTCAGACCAAGCGGCTGGCCCTGTACCGGCCTGTCACCATCATTCGGGTATTCTTCAATCACCCTCCCATGGGCATTGACCTGTACGGTCAAGGAGCCAGCCTGGCCGCGCAAGACCTCGTCATGGTGGCGCTCAATTCCCGCCCGTCCGAGGCGGAATCCAGGTTGCCGATAAAGAAGGCGTGTTGCTTCATCTTCTTCCTGCTGCAGATCGTTTTCGCTGGGCGCCCCCACATAGCCAACCACAAAGGCCGTGGCATCCTGCCACGGATAATTGCGGGTATTGCCGGCCTCCGACCGAAGGCCCGGGAAGTTTGGTAATTCAAAATTGACTTTTGTGAACTCGTCCCATGTCAGATTGCTGGCGACTTCTATCGGCGTGAAGGCGCGTCCACGCCGGGCTTCACGCAGGGCTTTCTGCTTTTGCGCATCAGAAATTGTGATGATGTCGCCGAGGTGCTCCAGAGCGTCAGCGATGCTGCCAGCTTCTTCCGGAATCAGCAGCACACGGAAATTCTGCCGATTGGTCGCCAGGGGAACGCCGAAACGGTCATAGATTTCACCGCGCATCGGCACGATCACGCGCTGATTGAAGCGGTTATCATCAGCCAATCCGCGATATTGCTGATAATCCCGGACCTGCAGCTGATAAAGTCGTCCCCCAAGCCCGGCGAACAATAGCACTGCACCCCCGGTGAACAGGGTTGCGCGGCGGGAAAAGATCATGTGCCGCTGGGTATCGAAAGGTTCTACACGCATCTTACTGTTCCACTATAACCCGTTCATGCAGGCTGGAAAAGGCCACTGCCATGACAGGGTAAAAAGCGAAGGTCACCAGCACCTGCCAGATCATGGGCCGCACCGGCATCCAGGTGCCAGCGAATATACTCATGGCCAGCCAGATAATGGTCCCTGCCATGAAAGCCGCGACAAGAAAGCCGAGCCAGACGACATGCTGCTCGCGCCCCTGAAAATAGCTGCGCTGGGTAATCATGGCATATTGTGTCACCAGATACGCGATGGCCCACATGCCCATGGGACCGCCCAGCAGCAGATCCTGCAACAGGCCAATGAGAAACGTGGAGACGGACGGCATATATTCGGCCGCGTAAAGCGACCAGAAGAAAATGACGATGAGAGGAAATACCGGCGTTGGCACCGTTCCCTCAAACAATCGTAATGGCAGTGATAACAGCAGTACACCGACGAAGCCCAGCAAGGTCGGCGTGAGCGCGCGCAAGATGCCGGCAAATCCCTGCTCCGGCTGGATCATTCTGCGGGTGCCTCATCACTCACAGGCATCTCTTCTGCATCTTCAAGTATGTTGCTGACTTCTTCCTCGACAAAGGCATAATCCAGCACCCTCACAGCATCAGTGCTGTTATACTTGGCGAACAAACGGACAGTAATTTCTTCCTCCCCGATAACACCGATATTGCCGACCGGAATGCCCCGCGGCAATTTGCCGCCTGTGCCGGATGTGACGATGCGCATCCCTGCGCTGATCTCTTCAGCGTCGCGTGTTTCAAGGAACAGGAGAACCGGTTCATCCGGAAAGCGTCCGGCAAGGATCGCCTCAATCCCGGCCCCTTCCACAAATACCGGAATCCGACTTGAGAAATCCGTCAGCATCAGGACGCGCGATGCCGAGCGACCTGCCGTGACGATGTGGCCGACCATGCCCTCTGTATTGATAACAGCATCCCCTTTTTCGACATTCTGGCCACGGCCTGCATTGATGATGAGCGCGCGCCGGTATGGCCCCCCCGCCTCACCAACGACACGGGCATCAATGGGTTCGGCCGGCGTTTCCATGCGCATATCAAGCAGCTGTTCATAGTACGCCACCTGCTGACGCAGCGTCACGGCCTCATTCATCCACACGCGCAACTCCGCGTTCTCTTCACGCAAACGCTTGTTCTGTTCGAGATAATTGAAATAGTCCGTGATGTCCCCAAGCCGGTTATCAGCCCAGCGAATGGGTGCATTGAAGAGGCTCAAAACGGGCTCTGCCACATCGAGAATGGTGGCGCGGGCTTTTTCAAAAACAGACGCCTGCGCCCCATACAGGGAAAAGGAGAACATCATCAGTGAAGCAGCAAGCAGGAAAATGATGCTGAGACGGCGGTTGCTTTTCCTGCCGAGGCCTTCACGGCTATAAGATCCGAGTTCCTGCATCCTCTACTTCCGATACCGTATGCCACACCGTCACGGCTGGCCCAGATTACATCGCAGTCGACAGGACCGACCGCATTGTCTTGTCATTTTCCAAAGCTGCGCCGGTGCCGATGGCCACACATGACAGAGGATCATCTGCCACAGAGACGGGCAACCCGGTCTCATCGCGCAATACCCTGTCGAGATGCTTGAGCATAGCACCGCCACCGGTCAACATGATCCCTGTGTCAACAATATCTGCGGCGAGCTCTGGCGGCGTTGCCTCCAGCGCGACCTTCACCGCCTCAACGATTTGGGTGACTGGCTCGCGCAGCGCTTCAACGATCTGCTGTTCACTGATTTTCACTTCCTTGGGGACGCCATGCATGAGATCGCGTCCCTTGATGTAGATCATCCGGGTCTGCTCGGTTTCGTCGATCATGGCAGCGCCGACCTCTTTCTTGATGCGCTCGGCTGAGGCTTCCCCGATCAGGAGATTATGCTCGCGGCGGATATAGCTGATGATCGCTTCATCCATCTTGTCGCCGCCGACACGAACAGAGCGGGAGTAAACGATGCCGCCTAGCGCCAGTACAGCAACTTCTGTGGTACCACCGCCAATATCAACAATCATGGAGCCTGTGGCTTCCGTCACAGGCAGGTTGGCGCCGATGGCCGCAGCCATGGGCTCTTCGATCAGATCAACACGGCGGGCACCAGCGGAAAGCGCCGACTCCTGTATCGCGCGCCGCTCCACAGCTGTCGCACCAGAAGGCACACACACAACAATGCGTGGACTGGCAAAAGAGCGTCTGTTGTGCACTTTCTGGATGAAATGTTTAATCATTGCTTCCGCCACCTGAAAGTCTGCGATCACGCCATCGCGCATCGGGCGGATTGCCTCGATGTCACCAGGTGTGCGCCCCAGCATTTCCTTGGCGTCATTACCAACGGCGCGGACAATCTTGCGCCCGCCCTTGTTTTCAATCGCCACCACAGATGGTTCATTGAGAACAACCCCGCGGCCCTTGACATAGACAAGCGTATTGGCCGTGCCCAGATCAATTGCCATGTCTGCGGAGAGCATTCCAAAAAGGGTCGATAACATCTGACTTCCCGACTATCTGAGTGCTGTTGGGCTGCAACGCATACCGGCACATTCAAGATGCATAGACTATAGCTGTTTGCCTTATACAGGGTTAATTATTTTCAACCTCGAAGCGCCTGAAATCGCCTCTTACTGCCCGGCATCCCGCAACCTGAGGCGCATGAACAGCCAGCGGACCAGCAACAGGAAGACCAGCCAACCAACGATGATCGCGACGAGGATTATCAGATGCTGCGGGTCACGGTTGGTGAAGAACTTGACGATCTCGTCAACCTGCCCCCCGAGAGCGGCGATGAAGACAATTTTCGGGACGATGCCGATGCCCGTCCCAAGCCAGAACTTGAGAATGGATATACGGGCGGCCCCTGCCATGGCATTGACCACGATAAAGGGCGCGGAGGGTATCCAGCGGATCATCATGGTGGAGAGGATGCCGTGATGCTGAATAGTGCCGATCATGCGCGTGGCACGCCCGGCAGACAATTTGCTGACAAATCGGCCCCCAAAGATGTTGCCCATCATGAAGGTTAGCGTGCCGGAGCACATGGTGGCGATCCAGGCGTTGATGGCGCCATCACGCGGGCCAAAAACGGCGACCGCCCCCGCTATCAAAAGGGTTTGCGGAAAGCCGGTCATGGCCAGAAGACAGAAGACCGAGATCACACCCAGCAAGGCGAACGGCGATTCTGAAATACCAACCATCAGCTCCTGCACTTTGCCCTGATCAAGCTGCAGAATCTCACCGCCAAAAACCAGCATCAGCAGAACGAAAGCAAGCAACGCGACTGAAACAAGCAGCGAGACCCAGGCCCTGGCATCCATATTATTGAGAAACCGGCCTATCAGTTGAAAAAGAGTTACCATCCCGGTTGCGCCCTGCCCTGAATACGCGACGTGCATCCGACGCAGGATGCTGTCTGTCTGAGCAGGCGTCCTAGCAGAAAGTTATAGTATAACGCAATGCAGGAGTTAGTTCACGGTAACTTTTTTGACTGCTTGAGCATACCGGATGTCAGTAGGTGAACAGCACCGAGGCTTTCAGCAAGGTGTCCGTATCTTCCCGGCCCACGGGCGGATCAGTCTCATAATCAACCTGGTAAGACAGCTTCGACGAGAGCGCGCTAGTTAACTGCGTTATCAGCCCGAAGCTGGTGGTAACGGTGGTGTTTGACTGTGTGTAAGTCGAGGCAAGATCATGGGTGAATTCCACCCCGTCGCGCACGGTCAGATCAAAATCACTGGACGCGTAGAGCGCAAACTCCGACTCCTGATCGTCGAAATCCGCTGGCACCGGCGGCGCTGGCGTCTCTATGGTTGAGAGGCGGTAGCCCGGACCTGCTTCAACTTTCCAGACCCGCCCCTCTTCCTCAATCATGAAACGCCCCAGACCGCCGCCAAGAAACAGCCTGTTGTCAAAACCCGAGAACTGGTCCTCCTCATACTGCCCGCGGACATAGGCGTAGGTCCGGTCATCAAGATCGAAATCAACCTGATAGGCGATGAGCCAGTTATTCTGGGTCTCGAGACTTTCGGATTCCGCGAAATTGGCCGCTGAGGTGATGGTGTTGAGGAAGCGCCCCACTTTACGCTTCGCCACGAACCCGAAACCGAGATTTGTGTTTTCGGAGTTACCTGTCGCGTTGGCAGCGGAGAACTCTACGCTTCCTTCCCAGGCATCGCCAACCTCCTCTGCGACCGCCGACGGCGCGATGGAGAAGGAAATCATGGTTAGGGAAGTCAGTAAAATCGTCTTTTTCATCTTAGTCTCACTGAAAATTTTTTTTCTTAAAACATGATTCTGATGAGAGACTTTCCCTTAATGGTTGTGAAAACATCCAAACAGTACCTATAGTCGAGACTGAATTGCCCAATTTTGCCCAGAAACGACACTTCATGGATGGATCAACCGCAGCGCTGAGACATGAGACACTTGCTGAAGGTGCAAGACTGCCCGCGCTGGATACAACTGACATACTTGAAAACCTGGCGAGCGGAGCGCTTGTCCTTGACGCCAGCGCAGGCACTATCGCTTTCGCGAACACTTTCCTGTGCAAACAACTGGGCTTTGCGCCCATAGAGCTGAACCAAACATCAATTGGCAATCTGAGCCCTGATCTTGCTTCATCTGTGGAGAAGGCTGGTAAGTCAGCTAGTGTAAATGTGGCCCTCCGGCGCAAGGATGGTTCATTTCTCGCCTGCGACTTCCGCCTACTGACAGAAACGCACAATGACAAGAATTACGTGATCTGCCTCAGCGCAGAAAGCCATGCTGATCGCGAGTATACAGATCAGATAAAGCGATATGCGGAGTTCAACCAGTCACTCCTTGACTCCTCTGACGCTGGCATTCTTAGTCTGACCCCCGTGCGTGATGAAAATCAGCAGGTTGTCGATTATCGTTTTGTTGCTGCAAATGAAGCTAACGCTTTGCTTACAGGTCGCTCACCGGAACAGCTTCTTGGCAAGACCCTGCTGGAGGAATTTCCCGGCAACAAGGATGAAGGTCTTTATGATATCTATCATCAGGTCGCCACAACGGGGCGCCCCGCAGATTTCGAAGTCCATTATGACAAGGATAATGTAGAAGACTGGTTCCGGGTCAGAGCTGTTCAGACCGGTGTTGACGGTGTAACAATAAACTTCTCGCAGATTACATCTACCAAGCGCTATGAACTGGCGCTCAAGGAACTGCACCGACTTTCCCTGGATACAAGCCTGGATATCGCTGCGGTTGCGCGGGGCATTCTTGCTATCGGCCAGAAAGTCTTTTCCTGCCCTTTCGGTCTCTATACTGAAGTTTCGGATGGAACTTACCACATCTTGGAAACAACAGACAACCTGCCGCTTAAAGCCGGTGCAACTTTGCCCCTTGAAAAAACTGTTTGTGCAAACGTCGTCCAGGACAAGTCACCACTTGCCAGCCATGATCTTCAACAGAGCCATCCCGAGCAGGCAAAGGCGGGCTTTGGGGCTTATATCGGTGCGCCTTTGCTGGTGGATGGCCAGCCCGTCGGTACACTGTGCTTTCTTGGTCAGACAGCCAAAAACCAGCCTTTCTCCGAGAGTGATACCGACATCATCAGCATGATGGCGGATATGCTTACCGCCCGGATAAAACTGGTTGAATCACAGGATGATCTGCGCCGAAGCAGGGATGAATTACAAATTTTGTTCAACAACATGCCAGCGCGCATCTGGTATAAGGATGACAAAAACACAATTCTGCACGCTAACAAGGCGGCTGCTCATTCCATGGGGTTCGAGGACCCCAATGATCTGGAAAATACGGACACTTACCAACTGTTTCCGGAAATGGCCGCCAAGTATCATGAAGATGATCTGGCCGTTATCGACAGCAAGCAGCCTTTGCGAAATATTGTCGAATCCTATACCCCCCTGCACGGTGAAAAAGGATGGGTGAGCACGGACAAGATTCCGCTTGAAGTGCCATCAGGCGACAACCGATTACTGGTCGTATCCAGCGACATCACGACCCTGAAACAGCGCGAGGAACAGCTTGAGAAACTGAATCGGAATTTGCAGGAATTTGCATTTGTCGCGGCACATGACCTGCAGGCACCATTGCGTCAGACAGCCATGTTCTCACAAATGCTGCGTGATGAAATCGAGGAAGCTGCGATCTCTGAAAATGCTCTGGAGACGCTTGAGAGCCTTGAGAAATCTGTCCTCAACATGCGTTCCATGGTGAAAAACCTTTATCATCTTTTCAGTTTGGATACGCAGCAAATTCAACTCCTGCCGGTAGATGTCAACGCGGTTATAGAGCGGGCGCAAGCCTCTCTTGAGGAGGTATTGCAAGAGGCGCAGGCAGAGATTTCCGTCGAAGATTTACCAACCGTTTTGGGTGCTGAAGACCTGCTCGCCCAGCTATTCCAGAACCTGTTTGCGAATGCTGTGAAGTATGCCGGAAGTGAGCGCCCGCACGTTCATATCAGTCACAACCAAAATCCTGCCAAACTGGTGCACGAAATCCGTGTTCAGGATAACGGACTGGGTATCCCCCCGGAGTTCCACGAGAAGGTGTTCGAGCCTTTCAAACGCCTGCACCACAAGGAAGAAGTTGAAGGCGCGGGCATCGGACTTGCCTTGTGCCGACGCATCTCTAACTTACACAAAGGTACATTGCGTATAGACCCGAAATATCAGGACGGATGTTGTTTCGTGCTGGAAGTGCCATATTACTAAAGGACGCAGAAATATGCCGAGAAGGATTCTCTTGGTCGAGGATGATCCGATAGACATGCGGTTCGTTCAGAAATATCTGGAAGATAATACGGATGATCAGGACCTGATTGTTAATACAGCACGTGACGGCCAGGAAGCGCTTGAGGTGTTGGAGCAAGACCCGTGTCACTCCTTCATAATCCTTGATCTGAATATGCCAGGCATGGATGGTCGTCAGCTTTTGACAGCCTTGAAGTCAGACGAGAAGCTAAAGAGCATTCCGGCAATTGTGCTGTCGACCTCAGACAGTAAAGCCGATATTGCTGACTGCTACGCCCGGCATGCCAATGCCTATCTTGTTAAACCAGATAGCCCGGTTGGATATAAACAGACCGTCATGAGACTGAAAGAATTCTGGCTCGGCGAAGCAAGACTGGCAACCTAGGGTCAGGACCCAATTAGGATGTGCCTCTGCCATCAGGCGAGAGACAATATCCGTTACAGAATGACCGTGATCATCTGATCGCTGCCCGTTGTCGTGATCTTGAGGTTCTCCGGTTTTATCCCCAGGATAGCTGCTCCAAGACGCAAGGAAGAATGCGCCTCCTTCGGAAGGGTAGAACCCGGTGCATTATCATCGAAGAAGATTGATGGTCCGGGCAGCAACTGACTGTCAAAATACAACATCAGCTTGACGCCTTCACCGTGACAAGCCGCAAAAAACAGCAACTGGCTGTTGGCCGGGCAAGCCCGCAAGGCCCCTTCGATGAAATGCTGAAACCCGAGACGAGACAGCGTTGCGTCGCCCGCCTGATGATACCAGGTTTTGTCACATTCCATTGAGAACCGGATTTTCTTTGATCGGGCGATTTCACGAGCCCTGCTCTGCATACGCCTCAAAATCGTATGCAACGCAACCTGAGCGGTTGCAGACAGGTCACTGGTTAAATAAGCGCTTATCGCTTCACTTGTCTCCAGCAACTCCTGAACGAAGTCGGCTGTTCGGTCATGGCCATTATCCTTCATGATCTCATGCAGGACAGATAATCCATCTGTCAGATAACTGAGCGATATAGCAGGCACCTTGCCCTGTTGTGCTGTACTGTCTGTCTCATCATTGAAGACAGCATGTTCACTCTGATATTGTTGCGCTACAGCCTGGTGACGGGCACCTATATTGTAGAAAATCTGCTTAAGCACGGCTGGTGAAATATCTTCCTTGTCAATCACGGCATCTGCACCAATACGTGCCGCCTGCAAGCGCAGCTCGCTGGCATTGCCACCGGTAATAAAGACAATCGGTGCATCCGTAAGCTGACGCACCCGGGCAATATCATCCTCTATTGAAACAGATTCAGGGCGCAGAACATCAAGCAGAATGCAATCTACAGGCTTTGCGGCCAGCCGATCAGACAGGTCTTCAAGAGATTTACTAACGGTCACGTCCAGCGTGTCGTTGGTTTTTGCCGCACGCTTCAGCACGCTGGCGTCAAGATCATCGTCCTCAATATAATGAACTAGCATCGCAAACCCTTGTCCTAAAAACTGTGGACAGAAACTAGCCAAGTATGGTTAAGGCAAGGATAATTAGCCTAGACTCATTTGCGATGTCTCAGGCTACTTCCAGAACAGAATTGCTGTCCATCACGCTTTCAATCACGACTTCTTCATAATTGGCTTTCAGCCCTTCAATCAGGGCAGCGATGCCATGGCGATGTTCCGGATCCATCTCCACACAGGCGCGGATCAGGCGAAGCATCGCATCATCCTGCATCGACCCAAGCAGCGTGAGAATAAGCGCCTCATCGTTCAAGTCGTTTACAAGAGTTTCCATGATATCCGGTTTCATCTCATTATTCCCAATCTGGCGCGGTCATAATGATCTGTGATTGGCCTTTATATTCGATTAAACCGACAGCAGTTTGTCCCTCAAAATGGGGGTTTTCTCCGCTGAACGAGATGTGACTGTGCATTATGCATGGCTGCGGATAAAGTCGTGAAAATTTTAAGGAGATAGATATGCCCCTGAAAACCATAATCACAAGCCTTGTCGCACTGGCGATTGTCACCGCTTCACCTCTGGCGCGAGCAGCAGACGCTACTGCTATGGTATACTGGGCTGAGTGGTGCTCCGCCTGCAAAATTCTCGATCCGGTTTTGGAAGAAGCGGTGAATACTTATGACAAAGCCGAGATGGACATTGTCCGACTGGATTATACGAATATGACTTACGAGAGCCTTTTGGTGGAAGCCGAAAAAGCCGAGGCTCTGGGCGTTGCCGACAAGGTGGCGCTGAATGACGTGAAAACCGGATATGCCGTCATTGTAGTGGATGGCGAACTGAAAGGTCGGGTCAGTGCGGGTATGTCTGTCGATTTAATGCATCAGGTTTTTGATGCTGCATTACAAATTGACTGATGTGCCGGGCAGTCAGCACATCAATTTTCTTGTGCAGCCAGAGGAGCTTTTCAACTCTCTGGCTGACACGTCGCTGAGAATTATCGATGCTTCTTGGCATCTTGAGGCGAGCAGATGTGCCCGCAATGACTTTGACACAGCACATCTGCCGGGTGCTGTCTTTTTTGATCTGGATGCGGTTAGTGATCCCGACACATCCTTGCCACACATGCTGCCAAGTCCGGGCGTTTTTCAGGCAGCGGTAGGAAAGCTTGGTATATCGCGTCATGACCGGATTGTTATTTATGACAGTACGGGGGTTTTCTCAGCCCCGCGCGTCTGGTGGACGTTTCGTATTATGGGCGCGCAGCATGTTCAACTACTGGATGGCGGTCTGGCCAGCCTGGCGTGATGCCGGATTGCCGCTTGAGAATGGCCCCTCAGGCATATCATCCGACGGGCACTTTGAGACTGAATTTGATGAAACCCAAATCATCGGGTGCAGTGAGTTGCAGCAAATTATCGCAGACAAGTCTGCCATCATTCTTGATGCGCGCCCTGCTGACAGATTTTACGGACGCGCGCCGGAGCCTCGGCCTGGTTTGAAAAGCGGTCATATGTCCGGCTCGCAAAACCTGCCCGCCAGTCAGTTGATCGAAGACGGTTTCATGAAGCCCGCTGACGCACTGGATAAACTATTTGCCGTACATGGCGTAAAGCCGGACACGGATGTTATCGTCAGCTGCGGTTCTGGCGTGACCGCGGCAATTCTCGCGCTTGGCCTGGCCATAATCGGGCACCGGAGAACCCGTCTTTACGACGGGTCCTGGGCGGAATGGGGGCAATTGCCCGACGCATTCATCTGCCGATGATCGGCAACCCTGCGCGGTTCAGGAACAGATTGGTCAGTGACAGTGCAAACACCACCAGCGCTGTCATGAAGAGCCCAATGCTTTCCTCACCGCCCGCAGAGGCAGGCGTGTAGATGCCCAGCCATGGCGTCAGGTGAAAGAAAATTGCACCGGCAACAAGACCAGTGCCGAGCAAGGCGCCATAACTTCTCGTTCGTGGCAGGATAAGCAATAGCCCGGCAGCAACCTCAAGAATACCCGTCAGAATGCGCACGCCCGGTTCAAACAGACCGATGCCGGAGCGCTCGGCAATGCGCTCGAAGATGAAATTTTCGGCACCAAACTTCTGTATGCCGAAAAAGATCAATGCCGCGGCAAGCAGCAATGCAAGAATGTTTCTAACCATGATATCGTTCCCTCGTGAGATGGATACGGAATACGCTGGCCAGTAAAAACTGGCCAGTCACGATGGTTCACACAATCGTGGGCTATTCGTTAGCGTGCGGTCATGCCGCCATCGGCCATAAACTCGCCGCCCGTGATGAATTTGGATTCATCGGAAGCCAGATAGATTGCCATGTAACCAATATCTGACGGCTCGCCGATCCGCTTCATTGGAATCTGGCGGGCAAGTTTCGCCTCGCCATCTTCCTGCGAGCCTGTCATCAACGTCATGGGCTCGATGATTGCCGTGCGTGTGAACACCGGGTGAATGGAGTTGCAGGTGATCTGATACCCGGCCCTCGCGCAATGCAGCGCGATGGACTTGGAAATCATCCGCACACCGGCTTTTGCTACATTGTACGAAAGGAAATTTCCGTCAGCTCTCACACCGGCAATGGACGAGATATTGATGATGGAGCCTGGCTGATTGTCCTTCAGATACGGCATGGCCAGCTGCGTGCCGACAAAAATCGCATCGAGGTCAATATCCATGACTTTGCGATACATCTCCCATGTCTCGGTTTCGATATTCGCCAGAGCGCCGCCAATACCGGCGTTGTTGACCAGCACGGAAATACCGCCCATCGCATCAGCGGCTCCTGCGAGGGATGTCTCCCATTCTTCTTTGGACGTGACGTCATGCGTAAAAGCAAACGCCTTGCCAGGGTGCTTCTGGTTGATTTCTTCAGCAGTGTTCTGAACCGCGTCGCCTTGCACATCTGTTATGGCGACAGATGCACCCTCTGCTGCGAACATTTCCGCAAAACAGCGCCCAAGTCCTTGCGCGCCGCCAGTAATGAATGCTTTTTTGCCGTCGAGGCGTCCCATATCATTCCCCTTTCACCGGGGTCTGACATCAAGCCCCGTCGCGGATTTGCTGCTTGGCCACCGGCATCAGCTCATCCATTTTGTTTCTGATTTCCTCATCTGAAACAGGTTTCGGCGCGTTATCAAGGTCGGCGCGCAGCTTGCGGAAAACATCTTCATCGCCAGCTTCTTCGAGGTCTGCGATGACGACAGATTTCGCGTATTCCGCAGCTTCGTCGCCGCTCTTACCAAGGAGTTCGGCCGCCCAGAGGCCAACCAGCTTGTTGCGCCGCGCATCAACCTTGAATTGAAGCTCTGCGCTGTGGGCGAATTCCTTTTCAAAACGGTCCTGACGATCATCAAACGAGTTCATGGTATCTCCTTCCGGGGGTGTCATTCTTATGACTTACATATGGTGTTCACTGGCGTCATACAAAGCAGAAAATCGTTGTCTGCGGCTGTAAAAGACTCCCTTTGCACGCCGTTGCCGGACATGCTAGCGAAGATTTCCGGCCCGTGAGCCGATTCCCTTTACCCCCAAGGAACACCGCATGGCGCGTCGCAAACAGATTTATGAAGGCAAGGCCAAGATTCTTTACGAAGGCCCTGAGCCTGGCACTGTGATCCAGTATTTCAAGGACGATGCCACCGCCTTCAACAACCAGAAACATGCTGTGTTGGAAGGCAAGGGCGTCCTCAACAATCGCATCTCCGAATTTGTCATGGTTGGTCTGGAGCGCATCGGCATTCCGACGCACTTCATCAAGCGCCTGAATATGCGCGAGCAGTTGATCTATCATGTGGAGATCATTCCGCTGGAAGTCGTGATCCGCAATGTGGCTGCAGGCTCTATTTGCAAGCGGCTGGGCTTCAAGGAAGGCGAGCCATTCGCACGGCCCGTGGTGGAATTCTATTACAAAAAGGATGAACTGGGTGACCCGCTGGTCTCCGAAGACCAGATCAACGCCTTTGGCTGGGCCAACCCGCAGGAAATTGATGACATGATGGCCTATACGCTGCGCATCAATGATTATTTGTGCGGCATGTTTGCAGGGGTCGGTATTCAACTGATCGACTTCAAGGTTGAATTTGGCCGCCAATATGATGGCGACCTGATGCGCATTATCCTTGCAGACGAAATCTCACCCGACAGCTGTCGTCTGTGGGATATTGAGACGGGAGAAATCCTCGACAAGGACCGTTTCCGCAAGGACCTTGGTGGCTTGACTGATGCGTACACGGAAGTCGCGCGACGCCTTGGCATCCTGCGCAAGAACGAGGAAATTTCGGACACCAAAGGGCCGGTGCTGGTAAGCAACAATGACGACAAGAAGGACTGAACCATGAAAGCGCGTGTACACATTACCCTGCGCCCGTCCATTCTGGACCCGCAAGGCAACGCGATCGAAGGCGCCCTTACCGGCCTTGGCTTTGAAGGGGTCTCCGGTGTGCGCCAGGGCAAGGTGATTGAACTGGAACTGACCGAGACAGATGAAGCGGCGGCGCGCAGCAAAGTCGAAGACATGTGCAAGAAGCTGCTCGCCAATCCGGTGATGGAAAACTATGAGATCGAACTGGTCGGATAAGCCATGAAATCCTGCGTTATCGTTTTCCCTGCTTCAAACTGCGACCGGGATGCCGCCGTCGCCCTCGAACAGGCGACCGGGCAGAAGCCTGATATGGTCTGGCATGGCGAAACCAGCCTGCCGGACACGGACTTTATCCTGCTGCCTGGCGGGTTCTCATATGGTGATTACTTACGCTCCGGTGCCATGGCCGGGCGCTCGCCCATCATGCAGGATGTGGTGAAAAAGGCTGAAGATGGTGTGCCTGTGCTCGGCATCTGCAACGGGTTTCAGGTACTGACAGAAACCGGACTGCTCCCCGGCGCACTGATGCGCAATGCCGGACTGGAATTTATTTGCGGTATGCAGACCTTGCAGGTCGCCAATACGCAAAGCAGGTTTACGCGGGGCTTGTCTGACCGTGCCTTCGTTGATTTCCCGGTTGCGCACCACGACGGCAATTACACCGCAGACCAGGAAACCCTGAACCGGCTTGAAGGCGAAAACCTAGTTGCCTTCCGCTATGTGACCAATCCGAATGGCAGCAGTCGGAACATTGCCGGTATCCTGAATGAAAAGGGCAATGTCCTCGGCCTGATGCCACACCCGGAACGCGTCATTTCACCGCTGCTGGGTGGCGAGGACGGGACCGCGTTTTTTGCTACTGCACTTAAAGAATTTGGATGATACGTGATGACCACCATCACCCCTGATATTATCAAAGACCATGGCCTGACGCCGGACGAGTATGAACGGATCAAAAGCCATATGGGCCGGGAGCCGAACCTGCTGGAGCTTGGCATCTTTTCGGTCATGTGGTCCGAGCATTGCTCCTACAAATCCTCGCGCCGTCATCTGGCGAAATTGCCCACAAAGGCTGCGCATGTGATCTGTGGGCCGGGTGAAAATGCCGGTGTGATCGACATTGGCGATGGCCCGGATGGCGTGAAGCTGGCAGCTATCTTCAAGATGGAAAGCCACAACCACCCGTCTTTCATTGAGCCCTATCAGGGTGCAGCGACTGGTGTTGGCGGCATCATGCGTGACGTGTTCACCATGGGCGCGCGACCTGTTGCCAACATGAACGCCTTGCGTTTCGGGGCGATTGACCACCCGAAAACGCGCCACCTGTTGTCAGGTGTCGTTGCCGGGATTGGCGGCTATGGCAACTGTATGGGTGTGCCGACAGTTGGGGGCGAGACGAATTTCGATGCCGGATACAATGGCAACATCCTTGTCAACGCCATGTGCGTCGGCCTCGCCGAGCAGCACCGGATTTTCTATTCGGCAGCCAAAGGCGCTGGTAATCCGGTCGTTTATGTTGGCGCGAAAACAGGACGCGACGGCATTCACGGCGCGACCATGGCCTCTGCCGAGTTTGATGATGCTTCCGAAGAGAAACGCCCGACTGTGCAGGTGGGTGATCCGTTTACCGAGAAACTGCTGCTTGAAGCCTGCCTGGAACTGATGGGGGAAGATGCGATCATCGCCATTCAGGACATGGGCGCGGCAGGTCTCACCTCTTCCTCTGTAGAGATGGCGGCAAAAGGCGGCGGCGGTTTCGACATGGATCTCGACAAGGTGCCACAGCGCGAAACGGGCATGACAGCCTATGAGATGATGCTGTCTGAAAGCCAGGAGCGTATGCTGATGGTTATCAAGCCGGAAGCAGAAGCCAAAGCCAAGGCAATTTTCGACAAATGGGGCCTCGACTTTGCGGTCATCGGCCATACTACAGATACCGGTCGCCTTGTCATCCGGCATTTGGGGGACATTCAGGCAGACATGCCCGTGCCGCCGCTGGCTGATGATGCCCCGAATTATGATCGTCCCTATACCGAACTTGCCAAACCGGAGCCGCTGGCTGATCCGCGCGTCACCATTCAGGAAGCGCTTATTACGCTCACCGCTGAAAAGAGTGCCGAGGAAATGGGAACGCTGGCAGAAGCGCTGATTGACGAGAAACTGAGCGGGATGGCGTCAGTGGAAGCTGCCGGCTGGTCTGCGACCCATGGCAAGGCGGAGCTTTATGTGCGGCTTGATGCAAACGCCGGTGCCGACGCCATTGCGGACCTGACAAAGGCCGCAGAGAATCTGGCCGAAACCGGCATGGTGGCAGAGGCCAGCGCTGATCTGAACACGCAGGAAGTTTCCCTGGCTGACCAGCCGGGTGGCGATACCATGCTGGTGGCCTTGGCAAACCTTCTGGGCACACCGGACCTTTGCTCACGTTCCTGGATCTGGTCGCAATATGACCACACCGTTATGGGCGACACGGTTGTGCCGCCGGGCGGCAACGCGGCTGTTGTGCGCGTACACGACACAACGAAAGCACTTGCCATCTCCACGGATGTGACCCCGCGCTACTGCAAGGCGGCACCGCATGAAGGCGGCAAGCAGGCAGTTGCGGAGACCTGGCGTAATCTGTGTGCAGCCGGGGCAGAGCCACTTGCGATTACCAACTGCCTGAACTTCGGTAACCCGCAGCGTCCTGAAATCATGGCCCAGTTTGTCGGCTGTATCGAAGGCATGGCGGAAGCGTGTGAAGCGCTCTCTTACCCTGTCATCTCCGGCAATGTTTCGCTTTATAACGAAACCAACGGGCAAGCGATCCCGCCAACACCGGCCATTGGCGGCGTTGGCCTGATTGAGCATGTTCAGCACACTGCCCGCAATGACACAGCCAATGCCGGTGACACGCTGGTGGCGCTTGGCATCACCCGTGGCTGGCTGGGACAGTCACTCTATATGCGTGATCTGTTTGGCATAGAGGACGGGGCACCGCCAGCGGTCGACTTGAAAGCAGAGCGCGAGACGGGTGAATTCATCCGCAAGATCATACAGGACGGCCTGCCGACGGCGGTGACAGATGTTTCAGATGGCGGTCTTCTGGTCGCCGCAGCCGAAATGGCGATGGGCGCCGGCCTTGGCCTGATGCTGACAACACCGGTCAAGGAGCGGCGGGCCGCATACTGGTTTGGCGAAGATCAGGGGCGCTATCTCGTTTCCGTACCGACGGACGCTGCGGATAACCTGATCCTGAAAGCCTCCATGGCGGGCATTCAGGCAACCAAGCTCGGCATGTTTGGTGGTGAGGACATTGTTCTTGATGATGAAGAGATGATCGGCCTTATCGACCTCGTTGACATTCATCAGGGTACCCTACCCGCACTTATGACCCCGAATAAGGAGACTGCTCCCATGCCTATGGCCCAGGAAGACATCAAATCCATGATCCTTGAAGCCCTGCCCGACGCAGAGGTCGAGATCGAGGACCTTGCCGGGGATGGCGACCACTACAAGGCGCGGATTATTTCTGCTGCCTTCAACGGCAAGTCCCGCGTGGCCCAGCATCAACTAGTGTACAAGGCCCTGAAAGGCAAGATGGGTGGCGAACTGCACGCTCTCGCCCTGGAGACAGTAGCGAAGCAGTAACCCCTACGGATAAAGCCAGGATTGCTGCCAGCCTTCCGGGCCGCTTGTAAATAGTAGCCGGTCATGCAGGCGGAAAGGACGGTTGACCCAGAATTCTATCGTCTGGGGGCGCACAATCCAGCCGATCCAGTTTTCCGGTCTTGGTACGGGCTTGTCTTCATAGATTTCTTCGTAATCTGCGACACGCTGGCGCAGGATCTCGCGATCTTCCAGTGGGCGGGACTGGAATGAAGCCCAGGCGCCGATTTGTGATCCACGTGCGCGCTCTGCAAAGTAATTGTCGCATTCACTATTGCTGAGCGCTTCCACCTGACCACGGATGCGCACCTGCCGCCGAATCGACTTCCAATGGAAACAGAGAGCCGCTTGCGGGTTGGCTTTCAATTCTTCACCCTTCGCGCTCTCGCTGTTGGAATAAAAGGAGAAACCGCTGGCGCTGACATCCTTCAACAACAAAATACGCACATCAGGCAGACCGTTTGAGTCCACCGTGGCTAGCGACATGGCATTGGGGTCATTCACTTCGTGCTTTCGGGCCAGCTGAAACCAGCTGATGAAAAGCTCGATGGGGTCAGCCGAGGTAAAAACCTCCCCCTGGTCTTCTGCCACGTTGAAGGCTTCTTTGCCGGACTTGTATTCCTTTGCGCTGGGGGTTTTGGGGATCAAACCGTCATCTGCCATTGGAAATGCCTCCGGAACAAGTCTAGTAGTACAAGCAAGTGATTGATATGACACAAACTTATGTCTGATAATACGTTTGGCAAGATGTTTCGCGTGACAACCTGGGGGGAATCCCACGGGCCCGCGATTGGCTGTGTGGTGGATGGTTGCCCGCCGGGCATTCTGCTGACGGCGGAGATGATCCAGCAGCGCCTTGATGAGCGCCGCCCCGGCACATCAAAATTTGTGACACAGCGGCGTGAACCGGATGCGGTGAAAATCCTTTCCGGCGTGTTTGAAGATGAGCGCACGGACGGCCAGCGCACGACCGGCACGCCCATCTGCCTGATGATCGAGAATGTCGACCAGCGCTCGAAAGACTATTCCGACATTCGCGACAAATACCGTCCGGGTCACGCGGACTATACTTACGAGGCCAAATACGGCATCCGCGATTATCGCGGTGGCGGGCGCTCCTCTGCGCGCGAAACGGCCTCGCGGGTTGCAGGAGGGGCTGTGGCGATGGAAGTGTTGCGATCCCTGTATGGCGATGCGGTGAAAATTCATGCCGGCATGGTGCAGATGGGCACGCATCAGATCGACCGAGGGCGGATCAACTGGGCTGGCGTCAGCGACAACCCGTTCTGGTGCCCGGACCCGGAGGCCGCGAAAATCTGGGAAGACGTGTTGGACAAGGCACGAAAAGACGGCTCGTCCCTCGGGGCAATGATTGAAGTGGTTGCGGAGGGCGTGCCTGCCGGGCTTGGCGCCCCTGTCTATGGCAAGATTGATACTGATCTTGCTGCTGCGCTGATGTCCATCAATGCCGTCAAAGGTGTCGAAATCGGCGCCGGGATGGCAGCAGCTGCCCTGACCGGCGAAGACAACGCGGACGAGATGCGCGCTGGCAATGATGGCCCGCGCTTTCTCTCGAACCACGCAGGCGGTGTGCTTGGCGGGATCAGTACCGGGCAGGACATTGTGGCACGGTTCGCGGTGAAACCGACTTCCTCCATTTTGACACCGCGCAAAACCGTTACCAAATCCGGCGAGGAAACAGAAATTGTCACAAAAGGTCGGCATGACCCGTGTGTCGGTATTCGGGCGGTGCCTGTGGCTGTGGCGATGACGGCCTGTGTATTGGCGGACCATGCGCTGCGCCACCGGGCACAATGCGGCTAGAGAGGCGTTATACACAGACGCTGAAATTCAAAGACGACTAAAGGAGAAACAAGATGCAGAAGAATAATGGCGCTGCCAGTAACCTGAACCCCGAAAACATGCAGGTACTGATGAACACGCTGGCAGAAAAAGCAGCCGAATGGGGCCTGAGTGCCGTCAGTGCCCTTGTCATTCTGATTATCGGCCTGTTTGTGGCCGGGCGCATCAAGGCTGGAATTCGCAAAGTCATGACGCGCACCGGCAAGCTGGATGCCATGCTGATCGGGTTCATTTCCAGTCTGGTTTATTATGCTGCACTGGCACTCGTGCTGGTGATGGTGCTCGGCAGCTTCGGTGTACAGACAACCAGCCTTGCAGCTGTGATTGGTGCGGCAGGTCTCGCGATTGGTCTTGCCTTGCAAGGCACACTTGGTCATGTGGCTTCCGGCGTGATGCTGTTGGCGTTCCGGCCGTTCAAGATTGGCGATTACGTGCAGGCCGGTGGCGAAGAAGGGACGATCAAGGATATCACCATCTTCACCACTGAAATGGCGACCGTAGATAACAAGAAGATTATCATCCCGAATGGCAAAATCTGGGATGATACAATCACCAACTTTTCAGCCAATAGTAATCGTCGCCTCGATATGGTATTTGGTATTTCGTATGATGACGATATCGGCAAGGCGCGCGATATCATTCTGCGGATTGTTAAGGCCGATGACCGCGTGCATGACACGCCAGCGCCGCTGGTTGAAGTGAACAATCTTGGCGACTTCTCGGTGGACTTCACCGTGCGGATGTGGCTTGCCGGGTCTGATTATTTCGCGGTCAAATGGGAAATGAACCGGAAGATCAAGGAAGCCTTCGACAATGAAGGTGTCAACATCCCGTTCCCGACGGCCATCGAAATCCAGAAACAGGGCTGAAGCACTATTTCTGCTGGCAGGTGTGCTCTTTTTATGCCCATTGCAGGCCTGCCGCAGAACGCTTAATATGAGCCCATGAGTAACCAAGATACCTCTGTTGAGAATGGCTCGGCAGCCCGCGGGACGGGCAGCTTCGGAGCCAGGGTGCGCACGGTTTCCGTGCTGCTGGTGGCGAGTTTTCTGGTCGGTGCCGTGCTGACCCTTGCCGGAATTTCTCCTATCGAATTGTGGGAAGGTCTGGCCCGTGGTGTTTATGAACTGGCCGAACGCTTCCTTGATACCGGCTGGAGCACCGTGCGAACGGCGCTTCTCTATATTGCGGTTGGCGCCATCATCGTTGTGCCGGTTTGGGCTGTCGTGAAGTTATTCAGCCTACGGAAGTAATTTCGATTGCACTTCTCTTGCCTCACCCTTCGACAGGCTCGGAGGTGAGGTGGTGTTGTTTTAATTCGCGTCAATCAGCTTGAGCCATTCCTCCTCTGTCATGGTTTGGATCCCGAGATCTTGTGCTTTGGTGAGTTTTGACCCGGCACCGGGGCCAGCCACCAGAATATCTGTTTTGGCAGAGACCGAGCCCGAGACTTTTGCGCCCAGGGCGCTGGCACGGGCCTTGGCCTCATCGCGGGTCATCAACTCCAGCTTGCCCGTGAAGACAACGATCTTACCGGAAACAGCGCTGTCTGATTTTACCTTCTGCGCTGCCTGCGGAGAAATTTCTGACATCAGTCGGTCCACGGCATCGATATTGTGCTGCTCCCCGAAGAAGTCGGCCAAGGCTGCCACGACTGTGCCGCCGATGCCATCCACAGAGATCAACTCTTTGGAAGCAGCCTCGTCACTACCTGCGATTTTTTTTGCCGCCGTCTGAAACGCCTCGAAGCTGCCATAGGTCTGCGCCAGAAGACGCCCGGTTGTCTCTCCCACATGGCGAATGCCAAGGGCGAAAATGAGCCGAGCGAGATCCGGCGCGCGCCGCGCGTTGATGCCTGCAAACAAGTTGCGCACGGACGTTTCACCATAGCCTTCGCGGTTCCTGAGCGGCGTGAGACTTTTCTTATCTCGCGCTTCCAGGGTGAAAATATCGGCTGGTTCGCGGACCAGACCTTCGATGAAAAAGGCCTCAATCTGCTTTGCGCCGAGACCATCTATATCCAGTGCCTGCCGCGAGACGAAATGCTTCAGGCGTTCAACTGCCTGCGCCTCGCAGATGAGACCGCCGGTGCAGCGACGCACGGCATCTTCCTTGCCTGTATTGGCGTTGATATCGCGCACAGCGTGGCTGCCGCAGATCGGGCACTCTTTAAGCGGCTCGAATTTTTTGGCATTTTTTTTGCGCTCCGACAGGATCACTTCGACGATCTGCGGGATGACATCCCCTGCCCGCTGGACCACAACCGTGTCACCTTTGCGGATATCCTTGCGCTCGATCTCATCTTCATTGTGCAAGGTAGCGTTCGAGACAACGACACCGCCAACGGTCACGGGTTTGAGTTTGGCAACCGGGGTGAGTGCGCCGGTGCGGCCAACCTGAATGTCAATGTCTTCCAGAATAGTGGTTGCCCGCTCAGCCGGGAATTTGTGCGCCGTGGCCCAGCGCGGCGTGCGAGAGCGAAAGCCGAGCCGTTCCTGAAAGCCCAGCTGATTCACTTTATAGACGACACCATCAATGTCGTACTCAAGGCTGGCGCGCTGGCGCTCAATGCGGCGATAGGCGGCGAGCACGTCTTCCATGTTTTCGCAAAGGGCCGTGTCCGGATTGGTGGTGAAGCCCCAGTCAGAAAATTTTTGTAACGCCTCCCACTGGGTTTGCGCGAAGGGTGCCGAGACCGCCCCCCAAGTGTACGCGAAAAAGCCGAGCGGCACACGCGCGGTATTGGCCGGGTCTTTCTGGCGCAAGAAGCCTGCTGCTGCGTTGCGCGGATTGGCGAATATCTTGTCGCCCTTTTTTTCCTGCGCCTTGTTGAGGCTCTGGAAGTCGGCCTTGGCCATGTAGACTTCACCGCGTACTTCCAGCACGTCCGGCGCATTTTTTATCTTGCGCGGGATGGCCTGCATGGTGAGCAGATTGAGGGTGATGTTTTCGCCTTCCTGCCCGTCCCCGCGCGTTGCCCCCAGAACGAACTTGCCGTTTTCATAGCGCAGGCTGGCAGAGAGGCCGTCAATCTTGGGCTCGGCCACATAAGCGAGAGGCTCATCCGCTGACAGATTGAGGAATTTGCGGACAGACTCATCAAACTTGTGCGCTTCTTCATCATTGAAGGTGTTGCCGAGGGAGAGCATCGGCACGGTGTGCTGTACTTTTTCAAACCGGCTGGAGGCTTTGGCACCCACTTTTTTTGACGGGCTGTCATCGCGCACCAGTTTCGGGAAGCGCTCCTCAATCAACTCGTTACGGCGCCGCAGAAAATCATATTCTGCATCACTGATCTCGGGGGCATCATTCTGGTGATAGGCGATGTCGGCTCGCGCAATTTCCAGCGCAAGGCGCTCCAGCTCCTGCACAGCTTCTTCTTTTGCCAGCGCTTCAACAGATTTTTTTTTCAGGGTTTCGTTGGTCAATTTATCTGCAGGCACGTCTGTCATTATTTGCTTGTCTTTTATTCGAGAGTGGCCGGTCGCTCCAACAGCCGGACAGCAGCTGCGCGGGCTTCCTTTGTAATCTCTGCACCTGACAGCATTCGGGCAATTTCATCAATGCGCTCTTCATGGGAAAGCGCGGCGATATGGGTGGTAATTTTTTTTCGGCCTGACTTGGCCACCTGAAAATGTGTGCTCGCCCGTGCTGCAACCTGCGGCGAATGGGTGACGACCATCACCTGCGCGTTGGTTGCGAGGGTGGCAAGGCGCTCTCCAACAGCGTCTGCAACCGCCCCGCCAATGCCAGCGTCCACTTCGTCGAAGATAATGACGGTGCGGTTTTCCTCAGCCATCAAGGCTGCCTTGAGCGCAAGGACAAAGCGGGACAATTCGCCCCCGGACGCAATCTGTTTCAAAGGCCCAAGGGGCGCGCCGGGATTGGTTGAAATCATGAACTGGACCCGGTCACTACCCGTAGGGCCAGCCCTGTCAGGTGAGGTCTCGACAGACACGGTAAACGTCGCCTTGCCCAGTTTCAGTGGTGCCAGCTCTTTTTTGACAGCCTTATCAAGGGCTTTTGCCGCCTTGCGCCGTGCGGCAGAGAGTTTTTCTGCGCGGCGAGCATAGGTTGCTTCAGCCTCTTTGAGATTTTTTTCCAGCTGCTCGAAGGTCACCTCCCCTTGATCGAGCAGAGAAAGGGCCTCGGACGACTTCTCAAGGAAGAGGTGCAAGTCGCCTGGCACAACATTATATTTTCGGGCTGCAGCGCGTAAGGCAAAAAGGCGCTCCTCGACACTGTTCAATTCATCGGCGTCATACTGGAAAGTCTCGACCGCGGCTGAAACCGTCTGGCGGGCTTCGGCCAGTTCGGTCAGCGCCGTGTCAATCCGGGTGACAACTTCCGGCAGCGCTGGACCCGCCGCTGCGCCAGCGACAGCAGAAATTTTTTCGAGCCGCGCCAGCACCGAAGTCAACCGGCGCTCGGTGGCATCATCATTGAGAAGATCAGCCGCCTCGCCAATCTCACCGGCAATTTTTTCTGCAGCCATCAATTCAGTGCGACGTTCAGCGAGGCTTGCTTCTTCTTCTGCCTGCGGGGCGAGTGTTTCCAGTTCTTCGACCACGTGGCGAAGATAATCAGCCTCGCGCAAGGCCGCCTCACGGGCTGCGCGTTTTTCAGCGAGGACCTCTCTCGTATGCTGCAAGTCCTGCCAGGCATTGCCGACAAGCGTCACCTGACGCCGCAGCTTGCCATAAGTGTCCAGCAGGCTTCGATGCATCGCTACTTCAAGGAAGCCCTGACCGGCATGTTGGCCGTGTACTTCTATCAGGGCCGCGCCAACTGTTTTCAGCAAGCTGACACTGACGGGCTGGTCATTGATATAGGCGCGGGAACGGCCATCGGCCTCCTGCACCCGGCGCAGGATGATTTCTCCCTGCTCCCTTACGTCATCCACAAAGCCATTCCCGGCAAGTAGCTGCCAGACATCATGTCCGGCAGGCACATCAAAGGCGGCACTGACAGAACCGGATGTGGCCCCCTGACGCACCAGAGATTTGTCTGCCCGCCCGCCCATGGCCAGCCCCAGCGCATCCAGCATGATGGATTTGCCTGCACCGGTCTCTCCGGTCAGGGCTGTCAGTCCCTCTGCGAGAGGGATTGTCAGGCGCTCGATCAAGACAATATCCTGAATGAAGAGATCCCTCAGGCGCGCCTGCGCTTTGCTGGCTTTTGGCGTTTCCTGTGAGCATGATCTGCTACGTTTTGACTTTTTTGTCTCCGCCTCTCCCCCGGACAAGACAGTCTCCAGCAACCTTTCAACGGTGCTGGTGGAAGATGTGTCAGTGCCATCCTGAATGGTAAAATCCAGATCCATTGTTCCTGTTCCTCTTATTTGTCGCGGGAGCCTCATTTCCTTAGACAAAAGACGCAATGGAACATATAACGAACAAAAGAGAACATTTCAAGACTTTTTAGGTGGAAAAGCGGGAGATATTGTATTGCGTACTGTTACACGATACAATTTTGTGAAATATGCAAATTAGAAATATTCGCCACAAGGGTTTGCGTAACTTTGTTGAAAGAAACAATGCGAGAGGCCTGCCTGCTGCCTATCTGGGAAAAATATCAGACATCATGATGTTTCTGGTTGCCATAAGTGAGATTGAAGAAGTCTTCGATCTTCAGAAATACAAACCACATTCTCTTTCAGGTACCAGAGCCGGTACATACAGTTTCCATGTGACTGCCAACTGGAGAATAACTTTTTCATATGATCCTGAAGCGGATGAGATAATTGATCTGGACTATGAGGACTATCACTAAACAGGGAAGGTCAAGGACATGGCTATCAAAATTGGTATGACGCCTGTTCATCCGGGCGCGTTTATCAGGCGATCTGTTCTACCGGATAAGCTGACCGTTACAGCAGCTGCGCGTGTGCTCGGCGTTGGACGCCCTGCCCTGTCGCGCTTATTGAACGAAAAATCCTCGTTATCTCCTGAAATGGCACTTCGTATTGAAAAGGCATTCGGTGTACAGATGGACACATTACTCAAGATGCAGATGATGTATGACGCCTGGGAAATGCGCCAACGGGAGACCGAGGTGAATGTGACACCATTTCAGGCAGCTTGACCGGCTCTGGATGCAGACGTCAATGCGCTACTACGGCGGTTCAGTCACACGATAACTGTAGGCTTAATCAGCAAGAATGTTTCAACCGTCAGCCTGCGCGGTGCGTTGTTCCTGTGACGCCTTGAAGGCGTCTTCCAGATTACGGCTGCGGAACAGGCGATATGTGTCCTGATACCATTCCCCGCCAGGATAATTGAAGCCGAGGATCGCGGCATGGCGCTGGGCTTCGGGCAGGACGCCGAGCTCCAGATAGGCCTCGACCAGACGGTGCAATGCTTCTTCCGTGTGGCTCGTGGTCTGGAAGTTATCAACCACATTGTTGAAGCGGTTGATGGCAGCCACATGCTGGTTGCGGCGCAGATAGAAGCGACCGACTTCCATCTCCTTACCCGCAAGGTGGTCATAGGTCATGTCCAGCTTGAGGCGGGCATCACGCGCATATTCCGTATTCGGATAACGACGCATGACATCATTCAGGGCTTCCAGCGCGTTGCGGGTGATGTCCTGATCGCGCTCAACATCGCGGATGCGCTCATAATGGCACATGGCGCGCAGGTAATACGCATACGGCGCGTCCTTGTTGCCCGGATGGATAGAGAGGAAACGCTCAATATCTGCCAGCGCGTCTTCATATTGCGCCTGCTCATATTTTACAAAGGCGGACATGAGCATGGCGCGGCGCGCCCAAGAGGAATACGGGTGCTGGCGCTCCACCTCGTCAAAGAACAGGATCGCCTCATCAAAACGGCGGCGCTCCATGTTATCCACCGCTTCCTGGTACAGGGCTTCCACCGGGCGCTCGACATACGCGAACTTGTCACGGGCATCCGTGTCATTGCCGGCACAGGCGGAAAGACCAAGAGCCAGTGCGCAGGCGGCGGCCAGGGCTTTGACAGAAACGGTGGTTCCAAGACGCATATTCAGTGGCTCCTCAACTTATGCCAGAGATACTCGGTTTTGAGCCATAAGTCTTATGGGCAAACCGCGGCATGGTCAAATGCCCAGACACGGCTGAACGGTTCAAAATGGCTTAAAAATCAGAAACGTGGCGATCAGCTCAGGTCTGCCTCAGGCGTGGGCGCGGACCGTTTCGGTGGCCGCATTGCTGATGCTGACCAGTTCGACCTTGTCAGGATTGTCAAGGATGGCTCTGGCAAGGCGCGTGTTCATGTCATGGCCGGGCTTGAACGCGGTGATGCGCCCTTGCAGCGGCATCCCGAGCAGGAAGAGGTCGCCCAGAAGGTCGAGTGCCTTATGTGAAGCGAATTCGTTAGAGAGGCGCAAGCCGCCTTCGTTTTCGATCTGGCCATTGTTCACGACAATCGCATTGTCATAAGAGCCGCCAAGGGCGAGGCCCCGGGCGCGCATGGCTTCAACATCGCTCAGGTAACAGAAGGTGCGGGCCGGGGCGACATTGGCCTGAAATTCTGCCGGGGTGACTGTCATGGAAGCGCGCTGCTTGCCGATGGCCGGATCAACATAATCAACCAGTACGTCAATATTGAACACTGGCGCTTCGTCCTCATCCAAGGGCAAGGCGTAGGCCCAGCGGTCACCATCCTGCACGCTGATCTTTTCCTTGATACGCAGGGCGAATTTCGGGCTGTTGAGCTGGCGCAGGCCGGCACGCTCGATCAGGTCGAGGAAAGGCTCGGCGCTGCCATCCATGATCGGCAATTCGGCATTGTCCACTTCGACGATGACATTATCAACGCCGTAGCCAGCAAAAGCAGCCATGAGGTGCTCGACCGTGGAGATTTCAATGCCATGCTCATTGATGAGAGATGTGCCAAGCTGCGTGCCAGCAACATTGGCTGGCGACGCCTTGATGGACACCTGATTAAGGGACGCAGCTTGCGCATCCAAGCTGTTGCAGGTCAGAAGATCAACACGGCGGAAGATGATGCCCATTCCCGCCGGTGCCGGATGCAGCTGCATCGTCACCTGCTCACCACAATGCAGGCCGACCCCTTCACAGGAAACAGAAGTCCTGATTGTGGTCTGCATGTGAAATGATGAATGCGAGTCTAACTGATCGAACACCGGAATTACGCCCTACACTACGCCCTGACCATGAGAAGATGGCCGGATTAAATTGCCCCCACCGGACAATCTCAATATGCGCAAGAGGACGCCCGCATTCAAATAAAGGTATGTTACACAATGCTACAGATGGCCGTTAACCATCTGTTATTACTGGTTAATTTTTGTAACGTTGGCAAGCTGGCATCGCCGGAGTGCGCCAACAGGCTGTACCCCTGCCCGGCCCGGGTCTAGCGGCCGCTTTTGCGGCGCAGGAAGGCGGGGATTTCAAGGTCTGGGTCGCGCTCTTCCCGGAACAGGTCATCGGCGTCCGACTTCGCCGGGCGCCGGGACTGTTTGCGGGTGGACTGCGTTGACGACTGATCGACGCCGAAGGTCTCTTTCAAAAGGCCCACGGCGGCGTTGAGCGGGGAGCGACTGGTTTTCTGCTCTTCGCGGAACGGATTGCGCAAGCCCTGGCTGCCGGACTCGGTTGCGGGGCGCAAGGTGCCGGTGTCGGTCTCATCGGCATCCTCGGTCAGCAGTTTACGGATGCGGGCGTGGACATCACCGACCGGGTTGGCGGCTTCTTCCGTGGCAGCCTTGCTGGCAGCAGCGGGAACATTCTTCGCTGCATCACTCTGTGTCGTCACTGTTTCCTGCATGACGGCTGGCGGTGTCGCCGGGAGATCTTCTGTAAACAACTCATGGGTTGCCGGGATATCGACATCGGTATCTTCGGAGACAGAAATATCTGCCATCGGCAAGTCCGGCACGTCCACGGTAGTCGTTGGCGCGATAGCACCAAGCCACGGGCGAGCTTCCTGTATGGCAGGTTGCGCTGCCGGGGTGGTTGCCTGCGCAGTCTGGTTTGTGGTAACAGCCTTCTGCTCTGCGTCAATGCCGGTGGCGACGACTGAGACGCGCATCTTGCCTTCAAGCTCACTGGAGAAGGTGGAGCCGACGATTATGTTGGCGTCCGGATCAACTTCCGAGCGGATGCGGTTCGCGGCCTCATCAACCTCGAACAGTTTCATGTCCATGCCGCCGGTGATGTTGATGAGCACGCCGCGCGCGCCCTTCATGGAAACCTCGTCAAGCAGCGGGTTAGAGATCGCTGCTTCTGCGGCCTCGGAGGCACGTTTGTCGCCTTCTGCCTCGCCGGTGCCCATCATCGCCTTGCCCATCTCGGACATGACGGAGCGCACATCGGCAAAGTCGAGGTTAATCAGGCCGGGGACGATCATCAGGTCGGTAATGCCGCGCACGCCGGAGTGCAGCACTTCATCGGCCATGGCGAAAGCGTCGGCAAAGGTCGTGCTGTCATCAGCGATGCGGAACAGGTTCTGGTTCGGGATAATCAGCAGCGTATCGACATATTTCTGTAATTCGAGAATGCCGCTTTCGGCGATCCGCATCCGGCGCGCGCCTTCAAAGTGGAACGGCTTGGTGACAACGCCCACCGTCAGGATGTTACGCTCGCGCGCCGCCTTGGCGATAACTGGGGCTGCGCCCGTACCGGTGCCGCCGCCCATGCCAGCGGTGATAAAGAGCATGTTGGAGCCGGAGATGAGGTCCATCACTTCAGCCAGGCTTTCTTCGGCGGCCGCCTGCCCGACTTCCGGCTGCGAGCCTGCACCGAGGCCTTGCGTGAGGGCCGTGCCAAGCTGAATTTTGTGATCTGCCAGAGCAAGGCCGACAGCCTGCGCGTCTGTGTTGGCGACGACGAATTCGACGCCTTCCAGCTGGCTCTCGATCATATTGTTGACGGCATTACCGCCAGCGCCGCCGACGCCAATTACGGAAATTCTGGGTTTCAGTTCAGTCACGGTCGGTACACTCAGGTTCAGGGGCATGGGAACAACTCCGGGGGTCAGGGGCGGCAGAACAGCTAATAGGTCATGGTTAAAGAATCAGTCATGTCCGTTACCAAATGGTTAACGGGAGATTAACTCTCACTGAAAGTTGTCGAGACATTTGAGATAGCAGTGCGCGCCTCTCCCATAAGCAGTGACCTGATTGCCAATTGCTTCAGAAAACGCATAGTGGCCGAATAGTTTCCGGGGTTCAGAAGGGTGAAGAGATGAGAGCGATTTTTGTTGTTACAGGGCTGATCGTAGCCGGCTTTGTTGGCTGGAACGTCATTGGACCGGACTGGCGAGCGCTTCTATCAAATCCGCCAAGATCAACGGATGTTCTGTTCTGGAGTCAGGGACAGCGCGACGCCGGGTTCCGCCTGCTCGACCAGGTCCCGCTTGTTTCCAAAAGCCATACAATTCATGCCGGAAACAGTGTTCGAGCGCTGGAGGCCGGTGCGCCGCTCAATCTCTCTCTGGATATAGATCAATATGTTGAGGAGCAGAACATTGCAGGGCTTGTGATCTTGCAGGATGGGGCTGTTCGGCTTGAGAAATATGGACTTGGGTTTTCAGCAGAAGAGCGCTGGACCAGCTTTTCTGTTGCCAAGTCTCTCACCTCCACACTTGTCGGTGCCGCCATTCAGGATGGGTACATCGCCAGTCTCGAAGACAAGGTTTCAACGTATATTACAGGCCTCACTGGTTCGGCCTATGAAGATGTGAGCATCCGGCAGTTACTGACCATGACCTCCGGCGTGCAGTGGAATGAAGATTATGAAGATCCGGCTTCTGATGTTGCCCTGTTCAACAAGCACGCTGCCGATGACGGACTGCCGAATATCGTCAGCTATATGAAGAAATTACCAAGGGCACACCCGCCAGGTGCGGTCTGGAACTATTCAACCGGGGAAACAAACCTGATCGGTATTCTGGTGGCGGAGGCAACCGGACAATCCGTTGCAAGCTACCTGTCAGAGAAAATATGGGAGCCATACGGGATGCAGCAGGATGCAACCTGGTTATTGGGTGAAGACGGCCTGGAATTGAGTGGCTGTTGCATTCAGGCGGCCACAAGGGACTTTGCGCGTTTCGGACAATTCATCCTTGAAGGCGGACAAATAAATGGTGTGCCCGTGCTCCCTGCCGGCTGGATCAATAGCGCAAGTACAAAACAGGCTGATTTCGGCGCGGAAGGCGAAGGATATGGTTTCCAGTGGTGGGCCGAGGATGGTGGTCAATTTGCAGCATACGGTATATTTGGTCAGAGCATTTATATCGACCCGTCACGAAAGCTCGTGATTGCAGCAAACAGCAGCTGGTCCAGCGCCATTGGCTATAAGGACGGGGAGAACGATCAACGCGCGGCTTTCTTCAAATCTGTACAAGAGGCAATTGATGAGGAAAATCCATATATTGATTAGAACTAGCTACACTGGTATGTTGTAACCATACGAATCGGGACCGCTATAGTTTCAGACTAAACTGTAAAAGAATGCGGCCGCCTTGGGTTGACGGCCGCATAGTAAAGTAAAACCCTCGGCAGGGGTTAGTTTTATCAAAGCCTCAGCATTTTACTTTACGTTAATGACCTGAATCGAGAAAGCATCAGGTGCTGTTTTCGCAACTTCAGGATTAAACAAATGATCAAACTGGCTCTGTACTACGTATCCCAAGCCATTCAGTAAGGCGACCGACGTCGGAACATTTAGCTTTTCCGATACCGAGTTCACTTCACCAAAGTGATCCTTCACACAAATAGTTGATACTTGGCCTGAACCTTCAACCACGAGGAGTTCGTTCCAGCTAGAGGCAATAAGGCCGTCCGGATTTTGCAACTGGCGAGACGTTTCCAACACTTCAATTAAGCCAGCAGACCCATTTCCGTCGAAGTTGATCTTAAAGAGCTGACCTGAATTATATTTCACCGTATAGAGAGCGCCGTTTTGATAAGCGATCCCGTTCAGGTTAAAGCCCTCACCTGTAAACAGCTCATCCTCGAGCCAAACCGAAATAGCATCTTTTGACGGATCCAGTTTCAACACTCGCGGGTTGAAGCTATCAGTAATATAGATTGACCCATCTGGTGTTTGAGTCATGTCATTGCAAAAGCCTCCGCCAGGCAACTCATAACGGGCGACTGCTTCACTTGTCGTCAAATCAAACACAGAAACAGCCGGGGTCGCCGCTCCGGTCAGGTTTGCGACACCTGGATCAGATGAACATGCATAAAGCAGGTTCGCTTTTTCATCGACCATGAGACCAACGACTGAAACCAGACCATTTTCTCCTGCTTCTGCAAAGATTGATGTCTCACCAGACCTGTTCGTTTCGATGATCGTCCCGTCAATAAAGCTGCCAACGAAGATGCGTCCGTCAGAGCTTGCTGCGATCCCTTCAGGAAAGAGGCGATCACCAGGCAAAGTAATCGTTTCTTCTCTTGGAGCTGTATTCACCATAGAAAATACAGCAGCCGCAGACAGTAGTATTTTTAGTGAAAATGTCATGTTAATGCTCCTTTCGACTCTTTCACAAAAAGGTAATCGCAACTATTTCAAACTAAATCGCGATACGGATTTATTGCGAAATGGGGTCAGAAAAATCAAAAGGATTGATCTCAACAAGACATGAGATATTTTCACCTGTATGCCTGAACAGATACCACACCTAAGAGCTCTGAGAGCTTTTGAAGCTGCTGCCAGACATTTAAGCTTCCAGGATGCAGCAGAAGAACTCGGCCTATCGCCCTCTGCAGTCTCTCACCAGATAAGGACTTTGGAATTTTACCTTCAGACAAAGTTGTTCGAGCGACACGCCCGCTCCATAACCTTAACGAATGATGGTGCCGAACTCTATCCGGGTCTTCATTCGGGGTTCAAGCAGATTAGCGAATCCATTCGGAATGTGCGTGCAACCAGCGCTGAGGGCAAAATCACAATCAGTGCAGGCCCCGCGATAGCTGCAAAGTTCATTGCGCCCAAACTTTATCTTTTTGAAGAGCTGTGGCCCGCATTGCAGATTGAATTATTAACAAGTACCGAGACTGTTGATCTCAAAACAAAAAGCGTTGACGTAGCGATCCGATATGGTGGTGGTCAGTACGAGGACCTGGACTCCACTCTATTGCTCAATGAGTTTCACGCCCCGATGTGCTCGCCGGATCTTCTTTCTCAAGAAGCTAATGGTTTTAGCAATCCGGAAGAAGTACTCAACCACCCCCTGCTCCACGATGATGCGGCGCAGCTGGCAGGCAATGCGCCAGGATGGCCTGACTGGTTTGAGATGCATGATTTACAAGGAAAGGATTCAGGAAGACACTTCAATCAAGCGGACCATGCTATTCAGGCAGCCATTGATGGGGCGGGTATCTTGATGGGTCGGGTTGCCATCGCGGCACCAGATTTGATTGCCGGGCGGCTGGTACTCCCTTTCGAAAAGAAAATACGCTCTCCGTTCAGCTACTATTTTGTCACGAGACGTGACCGGATGAAAGAAAAGCACATCAGTGTTTTCCGGGAATGGCTACGAGAACAGGCAAATCTGGTTCAAGCTGAACTTGAACTGGATTAGAAATCTAATCAGTACCAAGCTAAAATAGCTAGATAGACTACTTGAGGGATTGCCTACCTAACCGGGTACGCCCTATTTCGATGTCGCCTGATAGACGCCGTCCCAGTCTTCACCTGGCGGGTTCTGGCGGTATTCGTCGATGCGGGTCTGCATGACATCGTAATATCCGTCCACGAACCAGGTGGCCGCCAGTGGGCGCGCTTCGGCGACAAGACGCTCTGCTTCATCCCATTGTTGGGAGCGATAGGCATTGCGTGTATTATCCGGGTCATCCAGGGGTCGCGCAGCAAGTGTAGCTAAGAAGAGATGGTTAAAGAATCAGTCATGTCCGTTACCAAATGGTTGACGGGGGATTGACCATCATGATTATTTTGAATGTTCTTAGTACCCGGCTGCTAATCAACAAATTTTTAGAACGTATCTATCATCAGAAGAAACAGATGCCACAGCCCAGCCGCAATGATGATGCCCGTTCCGAGTTTGAATCTGTTTAGAGCATCAACTACACTTCCTCCTAACGTCCCATCATTAAATTTCACTTTTGATGCCCTAATGACATAAAGTTGTCCGAAGACGTAGAGAAACGCAAAAAATCCTGTCATTACAGCAATGCCCTCAGGTCCGTTCTTAGCGAAAGGCTGAAAGGACTGGTCCCAGTCAGGAAACGCGCCGCCAATAATATTGTAATTGATAAAACTCCAAACAAGGACGGGTATCTGCGCCCCGAGGGCGGTGTTTCCAGTCGCGCTAAATATTGCCACACCTGCAGCAGATGCAGCAACGGCCAGTATCACTTCGAATCCAACAACCGCAAAAAAGATCTGCTGTGCGCCGCTTAAACTCAAGCGAGGCAGTTCGTACCCTGCAAAATAAACAAAGACTGAAAATCCCAGCGAAATTAGTGTTATGAATAAGCTAATACGATCAAATACTTTCCAGAGCTGTTGCATTCTCCCCTCCTTCAATACAGATCAAGATACAACTCATGCTTAATCGAATCAATAAATCGAATTCAGGGAATTGTTCGTCCTAGACAACGCCTATTTCGATGTCGCCTGATAGACGCCGTCCCAGTCTTCGCCTGGCGGGTTCTGGCGGTATTCGTCGATGCGGGTCTGCATGACATCATAATATCCGTCCACGAACCAGGTGGCCGCCAGTGGGCGCGCCTCGGCGGCAATGCGCTCTGCCTCATCCCATTGTTGGGAGCGATAGGCATTAAGGTAGGCCATTTGCAGCTCATGCCACTGCTTGTAAGTGGCGGTCTGCGCTTCCTTCTCGTCACCGACAAGCGTGTAGATTGTTTCTGGCGCCTGACGACCGACCACGCGCAGCTGATCGACTTCAACACGGGCAAAGTCCGGCGCGCCTTCTGCCGTCGCGCTGCCGATGATGATGTGGAGTTTGTATTGCTTGGTCAGGCCCTCAAGGCGGGATGACAGGTTCACCGCATCACCGAGCACGGAATAGGCAAAGCGCTGGGTCGAGCCCATGTTACCCACACTACACGGACCGGAGTTCAGGCCGATACCAATATTGGTTTCCACCGGCAGCGGTGCATTTTCCGGATCGTCATAATAGAGCTTGTTCATCTCGCGGAGCGTGTCGATCATCAAGAGCGATCCGCGACAGGCATTGCGGGCATGATCCGGGTCATCCAGCGGCGCGTTCCAGAAACTCATGATCGCATCACCGATATATTTATCGATGGTGGACTTTGAATCCATCAGGATTTCCGTCATTGGTGTCAAGAAGTTGTTGAGGAACGTAATCAATTCCTGTGGCGACAATTTTTCGGAAATCTTGGAGAAGCTCCGCACATCACAGAACAGAATGGTGATGTCTTTCTCGACACCGCCGAGTTGCAAGAGGCTCGGATCGTCAGCAATCTGGTCCACCATGTCCGGTGAGAGATAATGGTCAAACGCGCCGCGGATTTCCGCTTTCTCGGATTCTGTCAGGTAGAAGCTGGAAATGATGGTGACCATGGAAATGAACACCAAAGCCGCTGCCGCAAAAGTCGGGTCGAAGAGGATTTGATTCTCCGTGTACTGCCACCAAGAGAACCAGAACAGGGCAACCAGAGAGATAACCGTGATGAGACCTCCGCGCACCGCACCCAGGAATGACAGCATGAACGCGAGTATGGTGCCGCCCACCATGATAATCACACCAACCAGCGTTTGCCCCCAATATGGATTTGAAAGGAATTGCTTATTCAGCATCTGTTCAACCATCTGGGCGTGAATAAGCACCCCGGGATAGGATCCGTTCATGGGTGTAGAGCGCAAATCTAGCAAACCGGGGGCGGACGGACCAATCAGGATAATATGGCCACCTAGCAATTCCTGTAATTCCTGCATGCTGTACGCGCCGGGCGTACCAGTTCCGGCCTTGATGACTTTCCAGGCAGGCACACGCCGCTCTGGTCTTTCCTCGGAATAATGGACCAAAAACTCGCCCGTCTCGGTGGTTGGTATCTGAAAATCACCAATGTCGGACACTATTCGCACTAACGAAACAAAAGCAGGGCCTTCACTGCCACTGCCAAACTCCCCGCTGCCTGAAGAGCTTTTGATTTGTATCGTACCAGCACCGATTGCCACACGTAATGCCTCCAGAGACAGGGACGGGAAAATCTGCTCATCAATACGCGCCAGCAACGGCGCCTTGCGGATAACGCCACCATCAATACTGGCCACACTCACAAAACCTGAGCCTTGGGCTCCCTCGTCGATAACTGGTAAAGTACGCGTGGAAGTCTCATAGGTCGGCATCACATCCTTGGCGCTGGCACCAATTTCTACGAAGCCGTACCGCACAGGTGGCAACTCTTGCTCTTTACCCTCTTCCAAAAACTGTGTGAGGAAGTAGCCCGTCACAATATTTGTATCAGCTTGCGCAAAACTCTGGCCCAGATATTCATCATGATCCGGCAGAGCGGTGATGGCATCAAACGCATCGAAGGAAAGCCCGTTTTGCAGGAGCATCCCTGCGATGTTGCCGGGCGAGGTCCGGTCAGGTTCAGAGAACACGACGTCGTAAACCACCGCCGCTGCGCCGATCTGGCCAAGTTTCATGCTCATATCGGCGAAGTCAGTGCGTGGCCAAGGCCACTGCCCCAACACCTCAAGGGACTCATCGTCGATGTCGATGACCTTCACAGGTGTTTCAAGGTACTCTCGTGGCTTCTGGCGCTGATATTCATCAAAAAGGATGTTCCCAACATCTTTGAGGGCATCTGGAAAATACCAATACGAAAACAAAGACATGACAACACTGGCAAGGCCCAGAAACAGCGGGATCAGCTTTTTACTGCGCCCGACAAGAAGCCTTATTCTTTGTGCATTATCAGCCACTAGAACCCCCTCAACAATGCCCGTTTTGTTAACCTTTAACCCGGACTTGCCCCTGACGTCCAGCGACTGATTGGCGGAAAACAACAGATGCGTGGATCATGGTGAAAATTGTCGGGAGAAAAACATCTCTGGCACGGTATTTGAGGGCTTGCTCTTGTTTCACTTAGTATCCTACACTCCCGAATAAGTGTGGTACTCATTGACAGGGAGGGGGACTCATCCTGTGACTTTTGCTGTTTCCAATTTGGCCAAATCTGGCGGCCGTATCGCTAAATTTGCTGC
>JALEGJ010000070.1 GCA_022763115.1 Aquisalinus sp. | reverse complement strand
CAGGATGTTCGAGCAAGCCTTTAATGGTTTGAATAAATTGTGCCATGTCCCAGCCATCGACGACCCGGTGGTCGAAAGAAGATGACAGATTCATGAGCTTGCGCGGCACAACCTGGCCCTGGTCGTTATAGACAGGGCGCACGACCATCTTGTTCACACCGATGATTGCTACTTCGGGATGGTTTATGACAGGGGTCGAGGCAACGCCGCCAATAGCGCCTAGCGACGAAATTGTGATAGTCGAACCAGATAATTCCTCACGTTTTGCTGTGCCGTCACGGGCCGCATCCGACAGGCGCTTTATTTCGTCTGCATTTGTCCAGATATCGTTTGCTTCCGCGTGGCGCACGACAGGCACGATGAGGCCGGTGTCTGTCTGTGTAGCGATGCCGATGTGTGCTGCGCCGTAGCGATGGATCAAATTGGCGTCGTCATCAAAACGCGCATTGATCTGCGGAAAGTCACGGATAGCGAGGACGATGGCCCGCATCAGGAAAGGCAGCACAGTGAGTTTTGGCTGACCCTCTTTGCGCGTTGCATTCATGTGCTGGCGCAGGTCTTCTAGCGCGGTCATGTCAATTTCGTCGACATAGGATGCATGCGGAATACGGCGTTTGGAATCCTGCATTTTTTCGGCGATCTTGCGGCGCAGGCCAATAACCTTGATTTCCTCGGTTTCCATATTTGGTGCGTAACCCGCGCCACCTCGTGACACTGTTGGGGCATTGCCGGAAATGAAGGTGTCCAGATCTTCATGGCTGATCCGGCCAGCAGGGCCAGAGCCATGGACATATTGCAGGTCGACGCCATTGTCATAGGCGCGTTTGCGCACTGCCGGAGAGGCCAGAGGTTTTTCACCTGCTTTGCGGGCCGCACCGGTTTTTCGGGTTGGTGCAGTTGCTAATGGCGTCGTCGCCGGAGCAGGTGCAGATTTTTTTTCTGGCTTGGCTGTGACTTCTTTGTTCTCTTCCTCAATGACCGGCTTTGCCTCTTCAGCCGCATCATTCGCTTTAACTTCCGGTTCAGTAGATTTGCCAGTGTCTCTGACGTTTCCCGCTCCAGCAACTTCCAGTTTGAAGACTTCGGAACCAACGGATATGACCTGCCCGACTTCTGCTCCAATCCAGGTAACGGTACCGGAGACGGGTGCGGGAATTTCCACGGTCGCTTTATCGGTCATCACGTCCGCTAGTGTGTCGTCAGTTTTGACTTCATCACCCGGTTTGACGTGAAGCTCGACAAATTCGGCTTCGGCGACGCCTTCGCCGACGTCAGGCAACTTGATTACGTGAATGCCCATTATGCAGCCTCCATCACTTTAGTAAGTGCCTCGCTGACACGTTTTGGCCCCGGGAAATACTCCCATTCCTGCGCATGCGGATAAGGTGTATCCCAGCCGGTAACGCGGGCAACCGGCGCTTCCAGATGATAGAAGCAGGTCTCCTGCACAAGTGACATCAGCTCTGCCCCGAAACCGGAGGTGCGGGTCGCTTCATGCAAGACGACACAGCGGCCCGTTTTTTCAACAGATTGCTGGATCGCGTCCAGATCCAGCGGCAAAAGGCTGCGCAGGTCGATGATCTCCGCATCAATACCGGTTTCCTCGATGGCGGCTTCTGCGACAAACACCATCGTGCCATAGGCAAGGATGGTGAGATCATTTCCCTCACGGACGGTACGCGCCTTGCCAAGAGGGATGTTGTAATAGCCCTCTGGCACCTTGCCCGCATCATGCTTTGACCACGGTGTAACCGGGCGATCATGATGACCGTCAAAAGGCCCGTTATAAAGGCGCTTTGGCTCAAGAAAGATCACCGGATCTTCGTCTTCAATCGCGGAAATGAGCAAACCCTTGGCATCATAAGGCGTTGCCGGGATGACAGTTTTCAGACCGGTCACATGGGTGAACAGGGCCTCCGGGCTCTGGCTATGCGTCATGCCACCGAAAATACCGCCGCCAGTTGGCATGCGGATGGTCAGGGGGCAGGTGAACTGGCCTTTCGAGCGAAAGCGGATGCGGGCGGCTTCCTGAGTGATCTGGTCATAGGCAGGGTAAACATAATCAGCAAACTGTACTTCGACGCACGGGCGCAAGCCATAAGCCGCCATCCCGATCGCAGCACCAACGATGCCGTTCTCGGAGATCGGTGCGTCAAACACGCGGCTACGGCCATATTTCTCCTGCAGGCCAGCCGTGCAGCGGAAAACGCCGCCGAAATAACCCACATCCTCGCCGAAGACGACGACCTTTTCGTCGCGTTCCATCATCACGTCATGGGCGTCACGGATCGCTTCGATCATGTTCATGGGTTTGAGAGTCGCATTATCGTCAAACATGGCTCAGACTCCCATTTCCTGACGTTGCCGGCGCAGATGCTCCGGCATGTCTGCGTACACATATTCGAACATGGCCTTCGGACTCGGGCGCGGGCGATCGTATTCATGGAGCGTGCCGTTCGCTTCAGCTTTTTCCATTTCCTCGCGCATCTCGTCAGCATACTGGGCTTCCGCCTGCACATGCCGTTCCTCAGACCACAATCCTTTAACGATGAGGTGCTGCTTCAGTCGCTCAATCGGGTCCCCCAGCGGCCAGATGGTCGCCTCTTCTTTCGGACGATACTTGGTCGGATCGTCGGACGTGGAGTGTGCCCCGGCCCGATAGGTCACCCACTCGATCAGGGTGGCACCATGGCCTCGGCGGGCACGTTCTGCTGCCCACTCGGAGGCGGCGTAAGCGGCAAGCCAGTCATTGCCATCCACGCGCAAGGCAGCAAGGCCATAACCATAAGCGCGCTCGGCAAATGTGCTCATGCCGGA
The DNA here is from genome assembly GCA_022763115.1 of Aquisalinus sp. Classification (GTDB taxonomy): domain Bacteria; phylum Pseudomonadota; class Alphaproteobacteria; order Caulobacterales; family Parvularculaceae; genus Aquisalinus. The sequence continues at coordinate 39,610 of JALEGJ010000070.1, read as the reverse complement.
GCGGGCGATGTCGTGGTAGGTTGAGATCGCCCAGCGATTATCCACAACGTTCAGGATGCAAGGCGCTTTGTAAACAGAGGCAAAATTCAAGCCCGCATGGAAGTCGCCTTCCGCTGTCGCACCATCGCCAATCCAGGCAGAAGCGATTTTCGTGTCGCCCGCAATGGCAGATGCCATGGCCCAGCCAACCGCCTGAATATATTGTGTGGCCAGGTTGCCTGAGACCGTGAAGAACCCGGCATCGCGGAAGGAATAGAGTACCGGCAGTTGCAAGCCTTCCAGTTCATCTTCAATGTTCGAGAAGATCTGGTTCATCATCTTGGAGACTGGCCAGTCCTGCGCAAACAGAAGACCCTGCTGGCGATAAGTCGGGAAGTGCATATCGCCTTCGCGCAAGGCGCGTTGCTGGGCAGTGGCGATCGCTTCCTCGCCCGTGCATTGCATGTAGAAACTGGTCTTGCCTTGCCGCTGCGCCTTCATCATGCGCTCATCAAAGGCGCGTGTGCGCATCATGGCGCGCATTCCGGCGTCGATTTCCTCGTCACTCAGGTTCGGCACCCACTCACCTTGTGCCTTGCCATCATCATCCAGCACCCGGATGACCTGCTCGGAATAAGGCTCCAGGTCTTCTCGTGACGCGTCAATCGGCGGCCGCGGGGTCGCTCCTGCGACGGGCACATCGAAGTTTGAAAAGTCCGGGGCATCTCCGGGCCGGAAAGGTGGTTCCGGCACATGAATTTGCAAAGGCGCGTAATCGTTGTTGTTTTCGCTCATGTTTCCATCCGCTTGATCGGGCGCAACATGCCCGAAAAGAGATTCTAAATCAGCCCTCAAAAACGGCAAATAAATCAATGCTTTTCGCAAATTCCCCTAAAATCTGTGTTGATTTTGGAGGAAGGTAACCGCGCTCCTGCAGGGCTTGACTTATGCATTTACCACGCCTTTCTAGGGGGCACATAAGTTTCTGTATCATGTTGTTGCAACCTGCCGGGTGAGGAGGCGTTCCTTCCTTTCCGGCTGCTGAAAAAGAGCCTGCCTCATGGATTTCACCCTCTCTGAAGAACAGTCCGCCATTCAGGAAATGGCCCAGCGTTTTGCTAAAGAGGAGTTGGCGCCTCATGCTGCCAAATGGGATCGTGAGAAGCATTTTCCGGTCGATGTGATCCGACAGTCGGCGCAGCTTGGCCTTGCCGGGATTTATACAAGAGATGATGTGGGTGGCAGCGGCCTGACAAGGCTGGACGCCGCGCTGGTGTTTGAAGCGCTCTCCGCCGGGTGCACTTCAACAGCGGCTTATATCTCTATCCATAATATGGTCTCCTGGATGATTGATCGCTTCGGCTCGGAAGACTTACGTCAGAAATACTGCCCGAAGCTCACCTCTATGGAATATCTTGCAAGCTACTGCCTGACCGAGCCAGGCTCCGGGTCAGATGCAGCGGCGCTGCGTACCAGGGCTGTCCGCGAGGGTGATGAATATGTCCTCAACGGCTCGAAGGCCTTTATTTCAGCGGCAGGTGTGAGTGATCTTTATCTCGTGATGGTGCGGACAGGTGGTGACGGACCGCGGGGTATTTCCGCTGTGCTGGTAGAGAAAGATACGCCGGGTCTTTCTTTCGGGGCCAACGAAACAAAGATGGGATGGAATTCCCAGCCAACAGCCGTGGTCTCTTTTGACAACTGTCGCATCCCGACGAGCAATCTGATTGGTGAGGAAGGCGAAGGCTTCAAATTTGCCATGATGGGCCTTGATGGTGGTCGATTGAATATCGCCGCCTGCTCGCTTGGCACGGCACAGGCGGCGCTGGATCAGGCTTTGGATTATACGAATGAGCGCAAGGCGTTCGGTAAGCGCCTCAATGAGCAGCAGGCGTTGCAATTTACGCTCGCCGATATGGGGACAGAGCTGGAAGCGGCGCGGACCCTGCTTTATCGTGCGGCAGCAGCGCTCGATGCAAAAACGGACGATGCAACGAAGCTCTGTGCCATGGCAAAGCGTTTTGTGACAGATACCGGTTTTGATGTGGTCAACCGGGCCCTGCAGATGCATGGCGGTTATGGCTATCTCGGCGACTATCCGCTGGAGCGGATGCTGCGGGATGTCCGTGTGCACCAGATTCTGGAAGGGGCGAATGAAGTCATGCGGCTGATTGTCGCGCGCAGTATGCTCGCGCCGTATCAGGCCGGTAAATAGAGATTGAGAGAAGAGGACCGACAAAATGAAACTGCCGACAGATGATCCAATCGTTATTGTCGCCATGGGCCGTACACCAATGACGGGCTTTCAGGGCGAGTTTGCGCCCATGACCTGCTCTGACCTTGGGGCCAAGGCGATTCATGCGGTCGTGAAGCAGGCCGAGTTGAAGGAAGAGGAAGTCGATGAAGTCTTGATGGGCTGTGTCCTTCCGGCTGGTCAGGGCCAGGCGCCTGCCCGCCAGGCAGCGATCAAGGCGGGGCTGCCAAAATCTGTTCCGTGTACAACGGTCAACAAGATGTGTGGCTCCGGCATGAAAACCACCATGCAGATGGTTGAAAGTCTGCTCGCCGGAACTGTCACGGTCGGTGTTGCAGGCGGCATGGAAAGCATGACGAATGCGCCGTATTTGCTGCCGAAGATGCGTGATGGCGCGCGCCTTGGCCATGCAGAAGCGAAAGACCATATGTTCCTTGACGGTCTGGAAGATGCCTATGAAGGCGGCCTGATGGGCTCTTTTGCCGAGTTATGCGCAGAGAAATATCAGTTCACCCGCGAGGCGCAGGACGAATATGCCATTGCCAGCCTCAACCGCGCCGTCGCAGCCCATGAGAGTGGCCAGTTCAACGGCGAGATCGTTTCCGTCACTGTCGAAACCCGCAAGGGCAGCTACATGATTGAACAGGATGAGCAACCCGCCAAGGCAAAGCCGGAAAAAATCCCGAGCCTGAAGCCAGCTTTCAAGGAAGATGGCACTGTGACTGCGGCCAACGCTTCCTCCATTTCCGATGGTGCAGCGGCACTGGTTTTGATGCGCCAGTCGGAGGCTGAGCGGCGCGGTCTGAATCCAATCGCCAAAGTGCTGGCGCAAGGCAGTCACGCGCAGGAACCAGCGTGGTTCACGACCGCGCCGGTGCAGGCTATCGAAAATGTCATGAAAGATCTCGACTGGGGCGTTAGTGATGTTGACCTGTTCGAAGTGAACGAGGCCTTTGCCGTGGTGCCCATGGCGGCGATGCAGGAATTATCGATCCCGCACGAAAAGATCAACGTCAATGGTGGTGCCTGTGCGTTGGGCCATCCGATCGGCGCTTCAGGCGCGCGCATTATCGTCACTCTACTGAATGCCTTGCAAAAGCGTGGCCTGAAAACCGGTGTCGCGTCGCTTTGCATTGGTGGCGGCGAAGCAACTGCCATGGCCTTCGAGCTGGCGGCTTAAGCTGCCGCGCGTTTTAGGAATCGCCATCAGATAATGCCTCTGGCGTTCCCTAGGTGGCGGATAATAAAGAATACAGAGGAAACGGACATGAAAACACTGGGACATTTTATCAACGGCGATCATACGGATGGCGGCTCATCCCGGCGTCATGATGTCTTCAACCCCACCACGGGCGACGTGCAGGCGCAGACGCTTCTGGCCAGTACGGATGATGTAACAAAAGCCATTGACGCAGCAGCAGCAGCCTTTCCGGCGTGGTCGAAGGTCAATCCTCAGCGGCGCGCCCGGGTTATGTTCAATTTCAAGGCGCTTGTCGAAAAGGACATGGACAATCTGGCGAAAATGCTTTCCTCCGAGCACGGTAAGACGTTGCCGGATGCCAGGGGTGATGTGCAGCGGGGCCTCGAAGTAATCGAGTTCGCTTGTGGCATTCCCCATTTGCAAAAAGGCGAGTACACGGAAGGGGCGGGCCCCGGCATCGACCTTTATTCCATGCGCCAGCCTTTGGGCGTTTGCGCTGGCATCACGCCGTTCAACTTCCCGGCGATGATCCCCATGTGGATGTTTGGTGTGGCCATTGCTTGCGGCAATACGTTCGTCAACAAACCATCGGAGCGCGACCCGTCTGTTCCCTTGCGCCTGGCGGAATTGATGATGGAGGCAGGCGCGCCTGAAGGCGTACTTAACGTGGTCAATGGCGACAAGGAAGCGGTGGACGCCCTCATTCAGGACCCGCGCGTAGAAGCCATCAGCTTCGTTGGCTCATCCGATATCGCCCAGTATATCTATTCAGAAGGCGCCGCCCGCAACAAGCGGGTACAGGCATTTGGCGGTGCGAAGAACCATATGATTATCCTGCCGGATGCAGACATGGAAAACGCTGTCAATCAGCTAATTGGCTCTGCTTACGGATCAGCTGGGGAGCGCTGCATGGCGACACCTGTAGCTGTGCCGGTGGGCGAAGAGACAGCTGACAAGCTCGTGGACATGCTGAAGCCGAAGGTGGAGGCTTTGAAAATTGGTCCTTCCCTGTCAGAGGACTCCGATCTTGGCCCTTTGGTGACGGCAGCGCACCGCGAGCGCGTTGCCAGCTACATCCAGATGGCGGTTGATGAGGGGCAGGAACTGGTCATTGATGGCCGGGACTTCTCCTTGCAGGGGTATGAGAACGGTTTCTTCATGGGCGGCACGTTGCTGGACCATGCAAAACCGGAACACCAGTCATACAGAGACGAAATTTTTGGCCCTGTGCTGCAAATTGCCCGCGCCAGGACGTTTGAAGAAGCTGTGGCATTACCGTCAGACCATCAGTATGGCAATGGTGTTGCCATCTTCACGCGCAATGGTGATGCGGCACGCGAGTTTGCTGCGCGCGTGAATGTCGGTATGGTCGGCATTAACGTGCCGATCCCTGTGCCACTTGCCTATCACACCTTCGGTGGTTGGAAGCGCTCTTCCTTCGGTGACACGAACCAGCACGGTCCGGAAGGCGTGAAATTCTGGACAAAGATCAAGACGGTCACGCAGCGCTGGCCGGAAGATGTGCAAGGCTCCGACTTTGTCATCCCGACGATGAAATAAGGAGAGAGTATGTCATCAGTACTCATCACTGGCGCTAATCGTGGCATAGGTCTGGAACTCGCAAGACACTATGCTGCTGATGGTTGGCAGGTCCATGCCACGGCGCGCGATCTGACAAGTGCGACAGATCTTAAGGCGGTTTCTGGTAACATTACGTGTCATGCTCTGGATGTGGCTGATCGCGTAGCTATCCGTCAGTTGGCAGACAAAATGACGGATCCCCTGGATGTAGTCATTGCCAATGCCGGTGTTTCCGGGCGGCCTGACGGTGGCGGGATGCCCGGCACGATTGGCGATCTGGATTATGAGGGCTGGCGCGATGTGATGGAGATCAATCTGTTTGGCGCGGTCGCCACGTGCGAAGCCTTTCTGCCGCATGTGGAGAAGGCGAAGGGCAAACTTGTCGCCATTTCGTCCCAGCTTGCGTCCAATGCCAACGCCTTTCTGGGCAGCTATCCGTATAATTCATCCAAGGCGGCACTCAATATGGCGATGAACCTGCTGGCCATTGAGGTGAAGCCGCGCGGCATCGCCGTTGGCACGCTTCACCCCGGTTGGGTCAAGACGGATATGGGTGGCCAACACGCGCCGGTGACACCGTCAGATAGTGCAAACGGCTTGAAGCAGGTGATCGCCGGGCTTGAGCCTGCAGAGCGCGCGCACTTCGTGGATTTTGAAGGCAATACCCATCCCTGGTAAGAAATAATAATCTTTGAGGAAACCAACATGAGCAGTATTCTTTTCATTGGCCTTGGTAATATGGGCTCCGGCATGGCGGCCAATCTCGTCAAGGCCGGTCATGAAGTCTATGGTTGTGACCTGTCGGATGACTTGTGCGCTGCTCATGTGGAAAAGGGTGGCAAGGCCTTTGAGGGTGTGCTGAAGGATTTTGATGCCAGAAACATTGATGCAGTCATTACCATGCTTCCGTCTGGTAAACATGTAGCAAAGATCTACATGGAGGATATGGCGCGCAACCTGAAACAAGGCACACTGCTGATTGACTGTTCCACCATCGCTGTTGAGGACGCGCGGGCACTGGCGCAAGGCGCGGCTGAGCGCGGGTATCCGGCTGTTGATGCACCGGTCTCCGGTGGCGTCGCTGCGGCAGAAGCTGGCACGCTGACGTTCATGGTCGGCGGGTCCACGGATCATTTTGAGATGGCCCGTCCGTTTCTGGAAATCATGGGCAAGAATGTGTTCCATGCGGGTGCCTCCGGCAATGGGCAGGTTGCGAAAGTCTGCAACAACATGCTGCTGGCGATCTCCATGATCGGCACCTGTGAAGCCTTCAATCTCGCCGAAAAGCTGGGCCTCGACGCACAGACTTTTTACGATATTTCGTCCACAGCTTCGGGCCAGTCCTGGTCAATGACATCCTATTGTCCGGCCCCAGGTCCTGTCCCTGCAGCGCCTTCCAACCGTGATTATCAGCCGGGCTTTGCCGCTGCGATGATGCTGAAAGATCTGCGCCTCGCACATGGCGTTGCCGAAAGTGCCAAGGCGTCCATTCCCCTCGGTGCCCATGCGGAGCAAATCTATACAATGATGGAAGCTGCTGGTAAGGACAACCTTGACTTCTCCGGCGTAATGAAACTGCTGAAAGGTGAGCTTTAGTCAGTGTCTTGCGGTTCTTCTGTCGTTGTCAGTGACTTACATGAAGCTATCAGTGCCTCGTTCAAATCAGAATAAGCCTGCTTGATACCAAGCTCGCGATCTTTGTCGGTCGGGAATCTGCTCATACCTGTCACAGCCGCAAGGCAAGGGGCAGACAAGTTCCTTCGCTTTTCTCTCAAGTCGGAGATGTCCTTAATGCCCATAGCCTCAAGATCCTGCAGATACATTTCGATAAAGGCTGAGTGATACGGCGTTTCATCAGGTCGTGCATTCATATCTTCGACAAGATAGCCAATACATTCGAAGGCACTTTGGGGGTGACTGGCTGGAATAATGCACCGTGCATCGTACTCGTCCAGTCCTTCACGGGTTCCATCCGTGAGCTGAAATATGGCATGGAGCCCTGTGTTGGTAAGCAGTCCCGACTGGCGATATTGGTAGAGTAGTCTCTCTCGCTGGTTCACTGGCTGACCGCTATTTCTCTTACTAATGAACTCCCTTCGAGCGGCATCATTTTCGTCCCACCACTTTTCAAACTCACGAATTCGGGTTTCAATTTGCATAACCATATCAGGGTTACCTAAAACCGTATTCCTCGCGATATACCAGTGGGATATTTCTGCAGGTGCTATTTCCTCTTCAGGAGATTCGGCCCTGATGCGACTGGCAATGCCGACAGCTATGCCAGCACAATAATCTCCCTGAGCAATCATCAAGTCAGCCAGTTCCAGAGAAGTCATGTTTTCCTTGCGCAGTACAGCACGAAGCGGCCAGTATTCAATGATCTCGTTGGGAAACCCTGTTGTAAAACACTGTAATTGAAGCAGGGTTGTGTCTGCGAGGTATCTGAAGCCAACAAACTCGTGCTGTTCGGAAAATAAGCGCCATACTGAGCGTAAACGGTTGAAGTTTGTGTTCGCCATGAGCCGTTCGCGCCGGCTGAATGTAAACGCTGAACCACGAAGCCTGTCCAGTTCTTCATCTGCATGTTGCGGGTCTTTCGGGAAGCCGCACATTCCGTTCCGCAGCATGTCAGCTTCATTCTCGTGCCCGGCAAAGTCACGAGAGAAAAGCAAGCCACTGTTTATCGCCTTCATCCGGTCGCAGTCGCCAGTGGCTTCGGCGGCAGCGTAGTGCGTCTCCCAGTTGGGTTTGAAAACGCCATGCGGGACAAACAGCCAGGCAAGTATGCCCAGCACAACGACAATCCGAATTCCCCACTTGAACATAAATAGCCCCAAGAAAACTACCCGCAAATAGCATGACACAAAGTCACAAACTTATCAAAAGCAATGACAAGGTTGAGGCGGCCTGGCAGGTTGAGGCCATGGAATATGAGGTTTACGTCGGCACATCCTCAGCCGAGCAAGACCTGCTGCAAGCGAGCTTTGTTGTACCTGTCGAAAACGTAATGCGTGTTCAGTGATCTCCGCTCGCGGATGACTCGTATCAATTAACGTAAGCAAGTTGCCCGGCATACGGGCCTCACTGGCGTTTAATTGTAGGAGGTATCCATGAAACGCGTATTCAAACTAACTGCAGCCGTTATTGCTGCAACAGGCCTGACCACAGTTGCGATAGCCGGCACTTATGCTGGCAAGACAGAAGTTTCCGCCAAAGCAGATATTGTTGACACGGCTGTTGCGAACGGCTCTTTCAATACGCTGGTCGCAGCGGTACAGGCGGCTGGCCTTGAGCAGACGCTGCGCTCTGAAGGGCCCTTCACGGTTTTTGCGCCGACAGATGCTGCTTTTGATGCATTACCATCCGGGACCGTCGAAACTCTTCTGAAGCCGGAAAACAAGGATCAGCTTGTCTCTATACTGACCTATCATGTCGTTCCGGGTAAAGTCTTATCGACAGACCTGCAGGACGGTGCGCAGGCAACCACAGTCAACGGTGCCAAAATCAGTGTTGACCTTGATAATGGTGTGACGATCAATGATTCAGACGTTGTCATTGCTGACATCAAAACATCCAATGGTGTCATTCATGTGATCGACAAGGTTTTACTGCCGCCGAAACATCACTGATATTTGAAGGGCGTGCGGTTCCAGACTGCGCGCCCTTTTGCGGACCCTCGTTACAGGTCGTAAGGGCTGTTCATTTGTGCTTGTTAAGTGTATGATATTGCTGCGCAAATGAATACGGGTAACCGCGAAGTGATATTGGGCAGATGGGAACAAACCTACACCGCCTGAAAGACTTGAAAAACGCTGCCAAAAATGAGGTAGGCGCTTTTGCATGGGTCACTTTCTGGCTTGCTGTGGGGACCATCACAACGATTGTCAGCGCTACCACGCTTGCCCTTACTGGCCTCATTCCATTATGGCTGGCTGCCTTGGTCAATCTGTGCGCTTTTATTGCGGGCTACACAGTTGGTCACGAAATTATTCATGGTAACCTTGTTGGGCGTCATGTGAAATTATCATGGCTGAATATTTTCTTCGGGACTTTGTTTTTTTCAGCTCCTTTTCATTCACTTACGCTGCATAGCTTTATTCATTTGCGCCATCATTCACACACAAATGACCCTGACAAGGACCCTGATGCCTGGATTGATGAGCGTAAACCTTTGATACTGTTATTCCGGTTGCTGACGCATTATCTGCATTATCAGTATCATGGCGTGAAGTGGAGCCGCGATATGTCTCATCGCACCCAGTTCCTGGTACGGTGCTTTCTTGAGCAGGCTATCCCGATGTTAATCGCCATCATGTTGGCGGCGTCAGGCTTCGGACTGGAAGTCCTCTGGCTCTGGATCATTCCGGCTATACTGGTTTATCCGATATTGGCCTTCATTTTGGACTGGGTTCCCCATAATGGTCTGAAAGTAGGTACACCCCTTGATAATTCTCGCCTTTTGGGCGCGCCGGACGGAGCGGCAGGAAGAGTTTTTTCCTGGATCTACCTTTTCCAGAATTATCACCTGATCCATCATCTCTACCCCAAAGTCCCATTTTATCGGTATAGAGAATTATATGAAAATCATTTCAGGGCGTTGAGCGGCGCTGGCGCGAAAATCTACTCAGGATTTGATGTAAAGCGACCAAGTGCGGGCTGAGTTTTTTCATTACCCCTGAGGTTATGGTTTTGCTGATAGTGACTTGCTAATCTCGCAGAGATAATAATGAGGGGACCTTCCATGTTGTTTTTTAGAGGGCTTTTGATTGCCTTTTTCGTTGTAATTGCCGTTTATACAGCGATTGTGATTAGAAATCACGGTGTGGGGCTTCTGCCGATCTTCTTCAATGATATTACCGCCATGACATGGCCTGGCCAGTTCAATCTGGACTTCATGACTTTTCTCGTGCTGTCTGCCACATGGCTGGCATGGCGAAATAACTTCACGTTGCTCGGAATACTTCTGGCACTATGTGGGGCTCTCGGCGGTATGTTTTTCCTGAGCGCGTATCTTCTTTACCTGACATACCAGACAAAAGGCGACATCAGGGAAATCATGCTTGGCAAGAGCCGTGCCTGAGAGCAGGCCCTAAAGATATTGGCTGGCAATACTCTCTACATCGACTCTGGCTTTCAAACGACTTGCCAGCAAATATGTGCCGCCAAACTTTCTATGAAGGTACAGGGAGTCGATGGGTGGAAGGTGGGCAAAGTCCCGGTCCTTGCGCACTTCCAATCCCTTATCGCGCAAGCGTTCGGCCAGATCAGTATTGCCGAAATCAAAAGGTCCTGTGGTGCGCTGTGGCTCCAGGCCGATGTCAAAAACTTCCGCCATCAATTGCTGGTGTGCAGGGTCTGTCGCTTCATCGAAGAAGCCAATGTTAATGGCAGCCTCGCGGATTGCAGCGTGGTCCCGGTTATGACCGGCAATCATCAGTTGGCGGTATTTTTCAGCAAAGGCAGGCGCAATTTCTCGCGTAGCACCAAAGTCCAGAAGAACTAGTTTTCTTGTCTCGCGATTGTAGCGGTAGTTGGCAAAGTTCGGGTCTGTCTGCATCAGACGGAAATCGAACATTTCCCGGAATACCAGCTTGACCAATAGCGTGACAACATGATCCCGTTCTTCCTGCGGTGCGTCGATCAGGCTTTCTACTGGTACACCGTCAACATAATCCATGGACAGAACAGTTTGTGTGGTCAAATCCTGATGAAAGGCTGGTACGAGATAATCCGGATCATTGGCGAGTAATGTGCCGTAGCGCTTGAGGTAATTGCCTTCGCAAGCATAATCTGCCTCCTCTTTCAACTGGCGCTTGGCTTCAGCAAGCAGCGGGGCAACATCCACCTCTTTCGGCAGGACGCCAGCCATTTTAATAAGCGTAGCCAGATTATCGACATCACTGTCAATGCTTTCCCGAACCCCCGGATACTGAATTTTTACAGCCAGATCACGCCCGTCGCGTGTCTTGGCCCGGTGTACCTGGCCGATTGACGCTGCAGCTATCGGTTTAACGTCAAAGCGGGCGAACTTTCGCAGCCAGTCGCGCCCCCAGTTATCGCTCATTACCCGGCGTAATTGGGCAGAAGGCATTGGTTCTGCGGATGCCCGTAACCGGGAGAGTACCTCTGCGAGTTCAGGTGGTAAGAGCTCCCCTGCATCCATCGACAGCAATTGCCCGACTTTCATGGCGGCGCCACGCAAGCTGGCAAGCTGGTCGGCAACTTTTCTGGCGTTGGCTGGTGTCAAAAGCAAGTCGGATAAGGCCGGGCGGTTGCCTCTGGCAAGCTGCCTGGCACCTTCAACGGCCATGTTGCCAGCGATACCACCAGCCAGTCCCGTAAACCGAGCCAGCCGTGATAGCCTGTGGCTTGGGACAGCGCTTCCGTCAGTGTCGTCTATATCATTCATGTGAACCTTGGGCCCTGACCCTGCTATTTAGCCTGTTTCACCAAGATATAGATGTGCCTCGTCTTTGTGACAGCATTTCGTCAGACGCGGATGTTATCTGGCGGCAAACCGCTTTTGGGTCTGTACGAGATTTCCGGCAAGGCTTTGCCGAGGCGCATCCTGAGGTAGGATAGACTCTAGCCAAGGCTGCAAAGCGGCGTAAGATATAAATATCAAAGGGAGAGTTTGATGATCCGGTTCCTTGTCTCGCTTGTTAGTGTTCTTGCCTTCTTCTTTGGCTCTGCGAGTGCGCAAGTTGCGCAGCCACTCAGTGCATCAGATGCAGAGACTTACACGCGTATATTTGACGTGCAGGAGAAAGGTCAGTGGCAGGAAGCTGATAGACTGATTGGACAATTGTCCGACACCAGTCTGATGGGGCATGTGCTTTATCAGCGCTATATGCACCCAACTGCATACCGCTCGTCCTATCCGGAGTTAAGGCGTTGGCTTGAGGCGTATACGGATCACCCTGGGGCTGATACGATATACACGCTTGCCACCAAGCGCCGTCCTTCCGGTGCAGCGCGGCCCTTGCAGCCCAATCCCCGGCGTTGGCGTACCAAGGACGATGATCAACGCTGGTTGCACCCTGTATTGAAGCAGGACTATACCACCTCCGCCAATCTTGCTGAAGTCAAACGGATCGAAAACTATGTTCGATTCCTGAATAAGGACGATCGCCCAACCCAGGCGCTTAATTATATTAATGCCAGCCGATATAGAAGTCAGTTGTCCTCGGCGCAGTACGACCGCATCCGCTCATGGATCGCAGCATCCTATTTCTATAATGAGAAAACAGCGAAGGCGAAACAGATCGCAACCGACGTTGCAAGGCGCAATGGTGATGTGGCCGTATTGTCGTACTGGATTGCGGGCCTAACCCATTGGCGGGATGGTGACTACGTTTCGGCAGCAGATTTTTTTGCGCGTATGGCAGCTATGCCTTATCAGGAGCCGGAGTTGCGCTCGGCAGCAGGCTTCTGGGCAGCGCGCGGTGCGCTCAAGACAGGTGATCTTGATAGTGTCGTTGTCAACCTCGATATTGCTGCTCAATATCCGTACACGTTTTACGGGCAGTTGGCGTTGAGCCAGTTGGGGCGCAAGGCCGATTTCCACTGGACGCCGCCAACGCTCACAGAGGCTGACTGGCAGGGGCTTGCAGCACGCAATGAGCGTGTCCGCCGCGCCGCTGCTTTGGCGCAGGCCGGGCAGTATAGTCTTGCCCAGGAAGAATTGCGCTGGGCGCATGGCGAGTTGGAAGATCCTGATGACCCCGCATTGATGGCACTGGCCTTTGATCTGGACCTTTGGGCTGCCCAGGTCACCATGGCGTTAGCCTCTGATGCTGAGCGCCCGGAAAATTATGTCCTGCAGCCCGGTTTGTATCCGGTGCCGGATTTCGCACCCAATGGCGGTTATACAATTGACCGGGCGCTGCTATTAGGATTGATCCGCCAAGAGAGCAAATTCATGACCGATGCGCGCAGCCGTGTGGGGGCTGTCGGCTTGATGCAGTTGATGCCCCGCACAGCAAGTTATGTCTCCGGTGATCCTTCCCTGCAATATCGTTCCGGGCGCAGCAGGCTGGAGGACCCCGGCTACAACATGCAACTTGGCCAGTCTTATGTGGAGAGCCTGCTTACACGGTATACAGATGGAAATCTGTTTGACATGGCCTTGTCTTATAATTGGGGCCCTGGAAATTTACGTCGTTTCAAACAGTCTTCCGGTATTACTGATCAACTGCTGCTGCTGGAGTCGATTCCCAACCCCGAAGCACGGGATTTTGTCGAGCATGTCATGACGAACATGTGGATCTATCGTGATCGCTTTGGTCAGCCCACGCCAACCCGGGATGCCGCCGCTGCCGGGCAAGCGCCGATCTATCAGCGGCTGGACTATTGAGGAAGTGATATTTCTCCAATTAAGGGCGTGTCTCCGAAATCAGGTAAGGCGGGAAAAATATAGATCAGTGCTAATAAGATAAGAAGTACAATAAATTTGATGCCAAGCTCTCTGCGAGATTTTTTCATAATCTCTTTATCATCATACGGGTTACTCCAGCCACCAGGCATGTCATCATCAAAAGTTACAAGATGTCGGATAAATACTAATGCTGCCACTCCAGTTGCTGTGTACAGATAAGGCACTCCAAACAGAGCTGACAAGATAAGAGCAAGCAGCGAAACCCAAACAATAATGGTCAATACCCAGTGCATTTTTTAGTCGCGTGTTGCCATTGACTAAAGCAGACCCTCTATCGCACTGGTCAGCGTCTCTGACAGTGGCTCTACGGAGGATGGAAAGGCTTCTACGGGCTGGCCATCGCGCCCGATCAGATATTTGTGAAAATTCCAGCGGGGGCCTCCCTTCTCTGCACTGATCCAGCGATAAAATGGATGGGCATCGCGTCCGATCACAACGGTTTTCTCTGTCATCGGAAAGTTTATGCCGAAATTCGCTTCACAGAACTTCTTTATCTCCTGCTCGGAGCCAGGCTCCTGACTGCCAAAATCATTTGAAGGCACCCCAATGACGATCAGACCTTGCGGCTCATAAGTTTCCCATAATTGCTGCAGGTCGTCGTATTGATGCGTAAAGCCGCAACGGGAAGCGGTGTTGACCACGAGCAGGACTTTTCCATCATACTGGGAAATTGGCATTTCTTCGCCGTAAATGCTCACAAAGGTAAAATCGTAGGCGCTTGCGGTGTCTTCTGCATAAGCCCTGATCGGTAGCAGGCAAAACAGTATGGTCATCAAAGTTTTCCAGATCATGTGAACTCTCCTTGGTAATGTCAGAATATAGACCGTTTTTCATCTGGTAGCCATTCTGACTGCATTTTTCCCATGACTTACTGATGGGGACGGCCCACCCTGCATCAAAACAGAAGTCTTCAGTATGAATCTGCGCCTTTATATCCTGCCGCTTGCGCCCTTTGCTTTTGGAACAAGTGCTTATGTCTTCACAGGTTTGCTGGAGCCGATGGCAGATGACCTGGATGTGAGTATTGCTGCCGCTGGGCAATTACAGACAGCTTTTGCGATCGCCTGCGCTGTTGGCGGCCCGGTTCTGGCGCGCCTGACAGGTCAATATGATCGCAGAATGTTGCTCATCGCTGTTATGGCAATTGTTCTGCTGACAAATGTTGCCTCTGCCCTGGCGCCTGGGTTTGCGACATTGGTCTCGGCGCGTGTCGCTGCCGGTTTTCTGGGGGCGCTTACCGTGCCGCTGGCATCAATGATGGCTGTGGGACTTGTGGCGCCGGAAAAGCGGGCCAGCGCCCTGGCTATTATATTTGCCGGCAATACCATAGCCTTCCTGATCGGCGTTCCGATGGGGAGCGTTATTGGAGACATCTTTGGCTGGCGAGGCTCGTTTTGGTTTGCTGCAAGTATCGCAGCACTGGCGCTTGCGGCAATCGCTGCTTTTGCCCCCCGGGGTGTGCTGCCCCCAGCGCCTCCAGCGGGCGCCTTTCGCCTGGCCCTTGGCGGTCCTAATCTCAAGTTGATGCTGCTGACATTGCTGTCCTTCATCGCCACATTTACAACTGTTGCCTTTGTGGGGCCAGTTGTAACCCTTAGCACCGGGCTTACCGGTGGCACTATTGCCGCGATGCAAGTCTTTGTTGGTATCGGCAGTATTATCGGCCTTGCGCTTGGTGCCCGGCTGGCTGCTTTACCCGCCCGGAAGATTCTTGCGGGCCTTGCCTTGGTAATAATTTTTACACAGATTGTT
Organism: Aquisalinus sp.; assembly: GCA_022763115.1. Lineage (GTDB taxonomy): Bacteria > Pseudomonadota > Alphaproteobacteria > Caulobacterales > Parvularculaceae > Aquisalinus. Next base: position 24,406 of record JALEGJ010000070.1, on the reverse strand, counting down.
TATGTGGCAGGGATGCGATTTGAACTTGGCATTCTGGATATTCCTCTCTTTGCGTTGGTTACTATGCTCAGCGCAGGAGCTTTATTTGCCATGGCTCCGGTCACTCAAGTTCGGCTTGCTGCCTCGGCAGGCCCTGCTGCAACGGTTGCTTTTGCCTTTAATGGCTCAATGATCTTTCTGGGGCAGGGCTTGGGGGCCGCCCTCGGAGGCGCTGTGATCTTTATATTCAGCCTCCCGGACGTAGGATACGCTGGTGCTCTGGTGGCTCTTGCTGCGTTTTGTCTTGCGCTGACATTAACTGCTGAAGCAGACAGAATCTGAAAATAATTTCTTCGAAAGGGGCAAGGATGCGCCGTACTGAACTTTCTGCACAACGGGAAAAATTTTTTACCGCGATGCGTTCTGGTGCATGGGAGATGCCGCCAGGTTTAAAAAATCTCGGCATTCGGCCTGACCTGTGGCTGAAAGAGGTCAGCTATGGACATACAGTTTATGAATGGCCCAACGACGGACAGCGCGACATTGAAGGCGCGCGTGTCTTTGGTGGCTGGATTGCCGGTTTCTCCGATCATATTGTGTCCATGACGATGGCCAGCGCGTTGGATGATGGCGAATGGTTTACGACGACAGAACTGACAACAAGAATGTTTCGCCCTATGAAGCATGGTCTCATTCGTATTGAAGGACGGCTTGTCAGCCGTGGGCGGACGACTGGGTTTGTCGAAGCAGAATGGACAGATGAAGGCGGCAGGTTAATTGCCAAGGCAGCTGCGGCCAAGGCTATTCGCAAGATGGAAGAGTTGGGGGCGGATGAATATCTCAAACAGCAACCGTCAGGTGCCCCAGGGCAGAAGGAGTGAGGGTTATGACAGATGACATGAAAGATGCCTTTAACAAGATGGCCCCACCCTTCGCCAAACTATTGGGCATGAGGGTAATCAGCGCCACAAAGGATAAGGTTGTCGCTGAGTTACCCGTGCCGGAGGAATTGACCACTGCCACGCCAATACTTCACGGCGGTGCTATTATGGCGCTTGCAGATAATCTCGGCGCCATGGGAACCATCCTTAATTTGCCACCAGGAGCGATGACCACAACGATTGAAAGCAAGACCAACTTCATGAGCTCTGTTCCGGCAGGTGAAACTGCCGTAGCAGAGGCGACGCCGCTGCATGTGGGGCGCTCAACACAGGTCTGGCAGACACGCATCATGCGCGCAGACGGCAAGCTCGCCGCTATCGTCACTCAAACCCAGATGGTGAAAATGTCGCAGAGCTGAGTGAGGGCTGGCCTTGGTCATACTTTTTGAGTAGTTCGCACATTACCGGGTTGATATTTCAGCCGACTGGCCCGCCAATCATAACCACAATTTTTTTGTTAAGCTTTGATAGAAGGGTTGCTTTATCCGGTAGGATTCATATTCTCAAAAAATAAGGGTAATATGAGTCTTCCGGTTTCAGGTGTTTTACCAAATGATACGCCAGCATCATGAAACAAATAACCCCGGAAAACAACCATTCGGTTGTATTTCATCGGTATGGTCATCGTTTCAGTCCACTTTGTCCTGTCATTATGCTCTTCATTCATAATTGTGTGCAAGGCTGTATTAGCATCAGGGTATCCGGCAGCTTCGGCGACGCCTGGAAAGACTGGAGCCATATCCCAGCCTGTTTTTTTGTGACGAAAGAAGTGCGTGCCTCCCTGACAATACTCATCCGGTGTTAAATAGATCAATGCTGACCAGTGGCAGTAATCTGTATGAATGCTTGCGCGTGATTGATCACCTTCAAGCGCCAGCCTCGGGTGCGCGTGTGAAGAGTTCGGAGCAACAACCAAATTGGGTTCATGCACAATATCTCCCATCATTCTTTCAACACCCCGTAATGGCAGTGGTTGCCCAGAGTTACGTCCTGGATAATAGGCCTTGGGAGGCCGCGGGGGATAATCAAGAGATAAAGCCATCTCCCTGATTTCATCCGGATTGTTGAAGAAATCATCGATAATTAGATGAGTCATGTGCATGACGTAATTCTATCCCTTTTCTGTATATAGCCGTAAGTATAATTCTTGGCACCATAATGTTAAGGTCATTCTGCATCTGGCAGGGTTATCAGGTTGAATTAGTCGATCATATGGCCTTTACCACGCGGGCGTGTCCAAGAAAGCGGTGAGTGTAACTTCTAACATAAGTGTTTGTTTTGCGGAGTAGGAGATGAGATCTACTCAGCTACATCAACCCGGCGTAGATTGTCATCCGAATTCCGATCCACCAGTTTGTTGTACGGATCAATACCAGCATATTGAGGTTGCTCGGCCACGGTGAAAGTAAATTCGTTAGTGCCTGAAACGATGCGTTGTTTACCGAATGACAGAATGTGCTCTGTACCTTCATACACATCGCGCAGATTTTCAGAGAAAAGACCCACGTCAATCATCATGTCGAGGGAGACTTCTGTTTCCGCGCCCTGGTCATTGGCTTCCAGTTTGCGGGCCTCGATAATTAGGGAAACATCCCAGCTGCCGTCCGCATTTTGTGTGGTTGTCGCGTTCTCCACACGCATATCCCAGAGCATGATTTTTTCAAAAAGGTCCGTAATGAGCTGGTCATGCTCGGGACCTGCTTCCTCGCGCAGAATTCTGAGATAATCAACAGAGCGCGGGTAGGGGTCTGATTTGTAAGCCCATTCGTTCAGCATACGTGACTGAGAACGATTGACTACGTCTTCACCGACATAATCCTTGAGGGCATACATCACGAGAGAGCCTTTACGGTAATGGATATACCCCTGGTTCTCGACCCGATAGAGCGGCAGTTCTGCGCGCGCCTCCACGCCTCTGCCGCGCAAATAGGAATCAAGTTCCCATTTCAAGAAGCGGCGCATATGCTCTTCGCCATATTCCTGTTCCATAACCATCAGCGCGGCGTATTGGGAAAATGTTTCAATCAGCATGGTAACGCCCTGAACATTCGCAGCTGACAATTGATGCCCCCACCACTGGTGCGCCATCTCGTGGGAAGTTACATAGTACACGTAGTCAAGGTTTCGCTTGTCGCGCAGGTCAGCAATGAAACCGATACTCTCCGAATACGGTACAGTATTTGGAAATGACTGTGCAAAGGTTGCGTAGGCCGGGAATTCCAGAATACGCATTTGCCGATACTGATATGCCGAAAAGGCTTCGGTAAAATAGTCGAAGGAGTCTTTCATCGACTGCATCATGCGTTCGACATTATAGCCGTGCTCGGGATGATAAAGCACTTGCAGGTCCACATCGCGCCAGGTGTCTTCGGCGACTTCATAGCGGGCAGAGAGGAAGGAATAAAAATTCTGGATCGGCGCGTCCATCACATAACGGAAATATCGCCGACCGTTCTCTGTCCACTCGCGCTCCAGATAACCAGGTGCCATGGCAATCTGGTCCGGCTCCGTGGAAACTGTGGCTGCGAAAGTAACCCAGTCGCTATCACCCCGCAGTGCATTGGTTGACCACTGACTTTCATCTTCCAGCTTCGGAATACGATCCTGTGGCGGCAGTCCGCGTTGGCGACGTTGCTGCCGATTAGCGAGAAATTTGCCGGGGTTTATGCCAATGCCGGGCAGGCTCTCGCCACTAGGGATGAACGTGCCGTTATAGTTCGTAGTTGTCTGATTGCCTGCATTTCTGAAGCCGGGATTACGGTTTTGAATTTCCGCGGTGAAAGCCAGCCGCTCACCCGGTTGCATCGGCCTATTGGTCGTGAACACGTAATGGTTCATGGTCGGATCGTTTGTGGTGAGGCGAGCGCCTTCCATTTCTTGTGAGATCAACCGAGCGCCCCAAGCGTAATCAATGTGAACCTCGCTGATCGGTGCGTCGGTCTTGTTCTCCAGCATATATTCAATGCGCACGTCATAGGCGCGGCTGGAGGGGAAGATATCTAGGGCCACATCTACATCTGTGATTTTTGGCTGCCGTGCCGTGTCGACCTCGCCCCATGTGCGCTCGTAAGCCTCGGCCCGGTCACGCCCCATTTCAGATGTAAAATAGGTGTTGCGGATATGTGTGTTGTTGTAAATCCAGGCGCCTGTGGCGACGAAGCCAATAAGAGCAAGACTGCCAGCAATGGCAGCGCCACCCCGGAACTGGCCGGGTAAACCGGCAATACGTGTGCCGATCGATTCAAGAGCACCACGACTCCAGAGCAAATACGTCAGAACAATGAGGAAGACGCCAAAAAAGCCCCAGTAAAGTGTCCACCACGCCGTGATGCCCAGGTAGTGGCCATAACCATTCATGTCGGAATAGGGGGCACCGGGGATAGAGCCGGGAATGAACAGACCGTCTTCAAAGCCGAGATTAAACAATACCAGTGTGCCAATCAGATAGACCAGCATCGCAATCATACCGGCCCAGCGATTGTTGAAGAAAACCTGCGCAAATATGGCGATGACAGCCAGAATGGTGAAGCCGGCCATGAAGTCGACGCCCAGGCGCAGCGCATACTGACCAAGTTCCAGATTGTCATATCCCATGCTCAACTGCACGAGCACAGCCGTCAGCATGCTGGTGATGACGAGTGCCGCGAGCACCAGAACCATGGCCAGAAACTTGGATAATACGAAGACCCAGTTCGGGGCCGGGGTGGCATCAATGATCTCTGAAAATTTGACCGAGCGTTCACGCCAGACAAGTTCAGCCGCATAATAGATGGCTATAATGAGCGGGACGATGGAAAATGTGCTCAGCAGGACATCGACCATGATGCGGGTGATTGGATAGGAAGGCGTGCCATAAATGGCACTGAGGTTCATCAACCCGCCTAGCGAATTGAAGATGCCAAGCGCCAGCAACACCCAGAAGGCAATATTCCGCACCACGCCCATTGTTTCAAAACGTGTCCGTCGCCAGAACTGATAGCGTGAGGTACCACCTGTGAAGGCAGGTGTCAGGGTGGGTAACTGCACGGCAGTTGGAATAAATGGCTCCTCGGCTGTGCCCGTCTTGCTTTTGCGTTTCACAGGAGAGCCCGAAAAGCCATTCGGGAAAAAGAAAACATTGAGAAGCAAAAGGCCAACACCGATTGCGAGCCAGAGCAATCGGTTTTCAAGCATGATGCCTTCAAGAGGTGGCACTTGCGTGTTGCGCTCAAACGCTGTCCAGTAGCGTGTAACCTCCCCAAAAGCCTGCAGGCCAAGGGGGTCAAGCAATGCCATCAGGCGAGCAAGTTCAGGGTCATTCACCAGCGCGTTGCCAATAAAGTAGACAATCAGAACACCCACCAATGCCACGTAAGTCGCAATGGTCGAACGGGTAAAGTTGGCGACCGAGAAAAGGATCATGCCGATAATCAGCATATTGGGGATGCCAAACAGGGCAAAGATATAGAACACCTGCCCCGGATTAAACGGGCCAACTGACTCTGGATCGAGCCACGGCATCACAGAGCCCAGGAGAAAGAAGATCGGCACAGCGGCAAAGGCGAGCATCGTTACCAGATAGCCGCCTGCGAACCGGGCCAGCATGAAGGTGCGGCGGTTCACAGGAGTCGCGCCAAACATTTCCTCCGTAACAAAACCTTTATCACGCAAAATACCCGAAGAAAGAAACGCCGTCGGGATAATCATCCCGAACAGACTCCAGATTAGCATGTTGAGAGCCGCTGCATAAGGTGAGTTGACATTGACCGCGCCAGTGCCGCCGATAGAGACATTGTCAAGCGTCACGCCACCAAATGTCAGCAGGCCGAAAATCAGGAAGATTGCAATGAAAACAGGGCCACGCAACTGATAGCCAAGTTCGAAGCGGAGGATGGATCCAAACATGGGTGTCTCCCGCCTCAGCGGCCCGTCGGGGCAACAGGTTCAATGGCGCCGCGGATGATCGCGAAATAGACATCCTCCAGCGTCGCCGGCACCTGCTCAAAGCCGTCGCCAGGATCACTTTCCGAGAAGACATGGATCACCGTGTTGCCGGACATCAGGCGGGTAGAGATCACTGCATAGCGGTCCTGATAGGATGGCAGGTCAGCTTTCTTGATAACTTTCCGCCAGATATTTCCGTCAACATCGGCGACCCATTCGGCTGGTGTGCCCTCAATCATGATCCGTCCCTTGTTCATGATCGCCATCCGCTGGCAAAGGTCAGCCACATCTTCCACGATATGGGTTGAGAGGATCACCACAACATTTTCGCCAATCTCGGACAGGAGATTATGGAAACGGTTGCGTTCTTCCGGGTCCAGCCCTGCAGTCGGCTCGTCAACAATAATCAGTTTGGGGTCGCCGATCAGCGCCTGGGCAATGCCGAAGCGCTGGCGCATCCCGCCGGAATAGCTGGATGGTGCTTTCTTGCGCACATCATACAGATTGGTCTGGCGCAGCAATTCCAGCACCAGTTCCTTGCGTTGCCTGGCGTTGGTAATGCCTTTCAGCGCGGCCAGATGATCCAGCAGGGCCATGGCGGAAATGCGCGGGTAAACGCCGAAATCCTGTGGCAGATAGCCAAGTTTCTGGCGCAGCCCTTCCGGGTTCTGCAAAACATTCAAGCCGTCAAAGCTGATGGCCCCGGCATCGGGCTTTTGCAGTGTCGCGATCGTTCGCATAAGTGTGGATTTGCCGGCCCCATTGGGCCCGAGCAGGCCATACATGCCCTTGGGAATAGAAATGTTGACCCCGTCCAGTGCGCGTACACCATTTCCATAGGTCTTAGTCAGTCCGGAAATTTCAAGCATTCCGCCAGCCCCTCGAAGTATATTATGCCCCAATGAATGGCAGGCTATCGCGACAGATAAAAGCTGACAAGCTGCAAGCACCCGGCACAGCCAAAAGTTAATGTTTGGCCGGGCTGGCGCGGGTTCGCCTTGGTAAAGACAGCACATTCCATCGCAGTGCAGCAAAGGGCAGTTGCCCCCCATGATAACCCGTGCTAGACCCCGCCGGAAATTGAGACGCGGCGTTGCCGACCGGCAGGGCCGCGTTTTTGAAAGGTGTTATGTTTCAAAGGGTTATGCCGCTATGGCGCCTTCGGAAACAAAGCGTCGAAATTTGCCCGGTGCGCTTTCTTCTGGCGCACACCAACACTAAATGAATGACGATGCGGCCAGCCCGGTCGCGATTGGACGAAATAAACTATGGCAGGCAAGACAAGTTCAGCCGGAGCAGAGATAGGTGGGCGGTACGCGGCAGCCCTGTTTGATCTCGCGTCGGACGAAAAAAACCTTGATGCCGTGGAGAAGGATCTCATTGATCTCTCTGCGGCGATTGACCAGTCAGAGGATTTGCAGAATCTCATCACGAATCCCCTGTTTGGCCGGGAAGATCAGCAAAAAGCAATTATCAGCCTGCTTGAAGCTGGCAAGGCGCATCAGATCATTCGCAATGTGGCAGGTCTGATGGCCCATAATGGCCGTCTGTTTGCGCTGCCCGCCATGATCAAGGCATTCAGGAAACTGGCAGCTGATGCGCGTGGTGAAGTCAGCGCCGAGGCCGTTACAGCTGTTCCGCTCACGGACGACCAGATCAAGCGCTTGCGCGCTGAAATTGAAACCAGTGTTGGCAAAGCTGTTAATCTCGAAACCAGAACAGATGAAAGCCTGCTTGGCGGGCTTGTCGTCAAGGTCGGGTCGCGGATGGTGGACACCTCCCTGCGCACCAAACTCACACAACTCAAAATGTCCATGAAAGAGGCGTAGATACAAATGGAACTCGCAGCAGCAGAAATCTCCTCGATCCTGAAGCAGCAGATCAAGAATTTTGATCAGGATGCGCAGGTTTCCGAAATCGGTCAGGTGCTCTCCGTCGGTGACGGTATTGCCCGTGTTTATGGCCTCGACAATGTTCAGGCCGGTGAAATGGTTGAGTTCGCCAATGGCGTAAAGGGCATGGCCCTGAACCTGGAAAGCGACAATGTTGGTGTCGTGATCTTCGGCGAAGACCGCGACATCAAGGAAGGCGACACTGTCAAGCGGACCGAAAGCATCGTGGAAGTCCCGGTTGGCAAAGGCCTGCTGGGTCGCGTCGTAGATCCGCTGGGCAACCCGATTGACGGCAAGGGCCCGATTGAGGCGACCGAGCGCCGTCTTGTTGATGTGAAGGCGCCAGGTATTTTGCCGCGTAAATCCGTACACGAGCCGGTGCAAACAGGCATCAAGGCTATTGATGGCATGATCCCGGTTGGTCGTGGCCAACGTGAGCTTGTCATTGGTGACCGCCAGACGGGTAAAACGGCGATCTGTATTGATACCATATTGAACCAGAAAGACGTGAATGCCGCTGCGAGCGACGATTCAGGAAAGCTGTTCTGCGTTTATGTGGCGGTTGGCCAGAAGCGTTCAACTGTGGCCCAGATCGTGAAGACTCTGGAGGACAATGGCGCTCTGGAATACTCTATTGTTGTGGCGGCGACGGCGTCCGAGCCTGCGCCGTTGCAGTTCCTGGCACCGTTCGCTGGTTGTGCGATGGGTGAATATTTCCGTGATAACGGCATGCATGCCCTGATTATCTATGATGATCTCTCCAAGCAGGCTGTGTCTTACCGTCAGATGTCCCTGTTGTTGCGTCGTCCACCAGGGCGTGAAGCCTATCCGGGTGATGTGTTCTACCTTCATTCCCGCCTTCTGGAACGTGCGGCGAAATTGAACGAAGATAATGGCCTTGGCTCACTGACAGCCCTGCCGATTATTGAGACGCAGGCGAACGATGTGTCGGCCTATATTCCGACAAACGTGATCTCTATTACAGACGGACAGATTTTCCTCGAAACTGACTTGTTTTATCAGGGCATCCGCCCGGCGGTGAACGTTGGCCTGTCTGTATCGCGTGTGGGGTCTGCCGCGCAGACCAAGGCGATGAAGCAGGTGGCTGGCAAGATTAAGGGTGAACTCGCTCAGTACCGGGAGCTTGCGGCCTTCGCCCAGTTCGGTTCTGATCTGGATGCGGCAACGCAAGCGACTCTGAACCGGGGTGCGCGCCTGACAGAATTGCTGAAGCAGCCTCAATACTCACCGCTTCAGATGGAAGAGCAGGTTGTGGTCATTTATGCGGGTACAGCCGGCTTCCTGGACAGCATTGCTGTAAAAGAAGTGGGGCGCTTTGAAGAAGAATTCCTGCGCCATGTTCACGGTGAACACGCAGACCTTCTGAAAGCCATCCGTGATGAGAAGAAAATGTCAGATGAGTCCGAGGCCAAGCTGAAAGACATCCTGACTAACTTCACGAAGAACTTTGCGTAAGGAAGCCAGATGGCGAACCTCAACGAACTGAAACTCCGGATCCGGTCGGTCAAGTCGACGCAGAAGATCACCAAGGCCAAGCAAATGGTTGCGGCAGCAAAGCTGCGCAAGGCAGAAGAAGCTGCGACCATGGCACGTCCGTACGCTGAGCGTATGGAAGCTGTTCTTGCAAACCTTGCTTCCGGCGTGGGTGACCTCTCCAACGCACCGAAGCTGCTGGCGGGCACTGGTTCTGATAAAGTCAACCTTCTGATTGTTGCGACGGCTGATCGCGGCCTGTGTGGTGCTTTCAACACCAATATCGTGCGTAAGGCGCGCGAGGCAATTGTCCGCCTGCAAGGTGAAGGCAAGACAGTAAAGATCATCTGTATCGGCAAGAAGGGCCGTGACCAGTTGAAGCGTCTTTACGGTGAGCTCATTATCAAGACTGTCGAATTGTCCGAGGTCAAGAAAGTCGGTTTTGCCAACGCCAAGGAAATCGCAGACGATGTGCTGGCACGTTTCGAAGCTGGTGAGTTTGATATCGCGCATCTGTTCTTTGGCAAGTTCAAGAACGTGCTGACGCAGGTGCCCACAGAAATTCAGGTTATTCCAGCCAAGGCACCTGAAAATGCCGAACTGCCAGACCTTGCTGGCGCCATCTATGAGTATGAGCCGGATGAGGAGGAAATCCTCAAGACATTGCTGCCGCGTTACGTAGCGGTGCAGGTGTTCCGGGCACTGCTGGAGAATGCTGCTTCAGAGCAGGCCGCATCCATGACTGCCATGGATAATGCGACGCGAAATGCTGGTGAGATGATTGATGATCTGACATTGCAATTCAACCGGGCCCGTCAGGCGAAGATTACGACCGAGTTGATCGAGATCATCGCTGGCGCAGAGAGTGTGTAAGAATTTGAGCGGCTGTTCTGGCAGCCACGAAATGTAAGGAAGAAAAAGAATGAGTGGACAACAAGGACGTATCGCCCAGGTGATCGGGGCCGTTGTGGACGTGGAATTTGATGATCATCTGCCTGCGATCCTGAATGCGCTGGAAGCTGACAACAAGGGCAACCGCCTGGTGCTGGAGGTTGCTCAGCACCTCGGTGAGAACACTGTGCGCACCATCGCCATGGACTCAACAGAAGGTCTTGTGCGGGGTCAGGCTGTAACAGATACGGGCGCTGCGATCTCCGTGCCTGTGGGAGATGGCACGCTGGGCCGGATCATGAACGTGATCGGCGAGCCAGTGGATGAAGCCGGGCCGATTGCACACGACACGAAACGTGAAATTCACCAGCTTGCGCCTGAGTTTGTCGAGCAGTCCACTGAGTCGGAAGTTCTGGTTACGGGCATCAAGGTTGTTGATCTTCTTTGTCCGTATGCCAAGGGTGGTAAAATCGGCCTTTTCGGTGGTGCCGGTGTTGGCAAGACAGTTCTCATCATGGAGCTGATTAACAACATCGCCAAAACCCATGGTGGTTACTCTGTATTCGCGGGTGTTGGTGAACGTACTCGTGAAGGTAATGACCTTTACTGGGAAATGATCGAATCCAACGTGAACAAGGACCCGAAAGCCAATGGTGGCTCGCCTGAGGGCTCCAAAGCTGCACTTGTTTACGGTCAGATGAACGAGCCTCCAGGCGCGCGTGCCCGTGTGGCGCTGACGGGTCTGACGGTTGCGGAACACTTCCGCGATCAGGGTCAGGACGTTTTGTTCTTCGTTGATAACATCTTCCGCTTCACGCAAGCCGGTTCAGAGGTGTCCGCGCTTCTCGGCCGTATCCCGTCTGCAGTGGGTTATCAGCCGACACTGGCGACAGACATGGGCGGCCTTCAAGAGCGTATTACAACAACGACAAAAGGCTCCATTACATCCGTACAGGCCGTTTACGTGCCAGCGGATGACCTGACTGACCCCGCGCCTGCGACATCGTTTGCGCACCTTGACGCGACAACCGTTCTGAACCGGGCAATCGCTGAAAAAGGGATTTATCCGGCGGTGGACCCACTCGATTCAACGTCACGTATTCTGGACCCGCGCGTCATTGGTGAAGAGCACTATCAGGTTGCCCGTGATGTGCAGGGCATCCTGCAGCGCTACAAGTCCCTGCAGGACATCATCGCCATCCTCGGCATGGATGAATTGTCAGAAGAGGACAAACTCGTCGTTGCCCGTGCGCGGAAGGTTGAACGCTTCCTGTCACAGCCGTTTGACGTGGCGGAAGTCTTCACAGGCTCGCCGGGTGTGCAGGTGCCACTGGAAGAAACAATCCGTGGCTTCAAGGGCCTTGTCGCTGGTGAGTATGACCACATGCCTGAGGGTGCCTTCTACATGGTTGGTTCTATGGATGAGGCTATCAAGAAGGCGGAGAAAATGGCAGCTGAGGCCGCCTGATGAAACTGTGGCGGCAGACTTTTCTTACGATCATGGCTGCCGCCATGATTGCCGCTTGTGGGAGTGGTGGTTTCGTTGCGCGCAGTACAGCGCCGTCACTGCCAACTATTCCGCCACAGGAGGTTTTCGTCACCGCTGTTCGCGATATTTGTTTCAGCTCTCTTGAACGCAATATTTCACATGCAGCGCTCGCTGAGATGCGCGGCTTCAGGCCATTCGACAGTGCCGGTGAGCAGTATCGGACAAGCCCTGACGAGGTGTTTTTCAACGCGATCTTCACTTCAGCGCCAGTTCTGGTTGCCATTAATGATCGTGAATCAGAATGTTCGGTCATTGCCGTCAGGGGCAGTTACAGTGAACTCAAATATCTGGCTGAGGTCGAGATTGCCGATTTCAGCGACAGATACGGGGCGAACGCGCCTGAGCATATTGCGTTTGTCGGCAATGATGCACAACAGACCTATGCGCTCAAATTTACGCTGTTGTCTGGCAGCGCTGTGAATACCGAGGATTAAAAGAAGTCATGGCAGAGAAATTGAAATTCAGTCTTGTGAGCCCGGAGCGTGAACTCGTGGCCCGTGATGTCGATCAGGTTGTTGTGCCAGGTGCAGATGGTGACTTTGAGGTATTTGCAAAGCACGCACCGATGATGTCCACCATGTTGCCTGGCATCGTAGTCGTGAAAGACGGTACTACAGAAGATCGTATTTTTGTGCGTGGCGGCTTTGCCGACGTGACACCGGAAGGCCTGACAGTCCTGGCCGAGGAGGCTATCCGCGTAGAAGACCTGAAAGGTGATTTGCTCGGTGAGCAGAAAAATGCGGCAAACAATGATCTGCAAGCGGCACAAACACCTGAAGAAAACCTTGCGGCCCAACGGGCTATTGAAGTGCTGGGTCGTGTTTAACGGTCTTATCTATTCAAGATTGGTTTTCCGCAGCCAATCGGATAGCGGCTGGAAGGCTTCAACCAGTTCTGCATAAACGCCGGCTTTGAAAGGGATGATCAGGTCCGGAATTTCCGACAGGTCACCCCAGCGCCATTCAGAAAATTCCTGCTCTTCGTGTGCGGCCAGATCGACTTCGCTATCGTCGCCATGAAACAACATGGCGAACCATTTCTGCCTTTGGCCCAGCCACTTCTTTTTCTTCCGGTTGCGGTAATTTTCGGGAAATTCATAGATCAGCCAGCCGGGTGTGCTGGTCAGAAGATGCACGGATTTCACTCCGGTTTCCTCGTATAATTCGCGGAAGGCGGCTTCTTGCGCCGACTCACCGGCGTCCATTCCACCCTGCGGCATCTGCCAGGCGTAGTCGCTGTCCGTATCAACACGGTGCCCAAGCCAGACCTGGCCGCGCTTGTTGAACAGGCATATCCCTACATTGGGTCTAAATTTATCAAGATAATCAGGCTGCTTCATAAGGTCTGCTATTGCAGCATCGTTGAGGCGGGAGCAAGCACAATGCCCCGCTCCTGCAGGGTCTTTGCCCATAGGCTGATCTGGGCAAGCGATTGCGGTGTCGCATAAATTTTCACCAGAGCGTTGCCTGTTTCCTGCGCTTTGGACTCGATGATCTGAAAATCAATTTCCGCTGTGTTCTCAATAGCACTGAAGAGGAAATCCGTTTGTGCACGGGGCAACCCGCTGGCGGAAAGTGTGCTGACATCTGCTTCATTATCCCCGATCATTGCCAATCCGGCTTGTGACAGGGTCGTAAAGACAGGCGCAATTGCCGTTCGGTCAGCGGTGAATGATCCGCCAAGATAATTCGTTACACCGAAATAGCCCTGAAACCGGGAGAGAGACCAGTCGAGGCGCTGCCGGTTTTCGGCGTCAGTGCGGCTGGTCAGAAGTGCTGCAGGCCCAAGAGCATCGACGGCTACACCCGCTGCCTCCATTGGAATCTCCAGCATCAGTTCATGCCCGGCGGCGCGAGCCTGTCGTGACCACTGGGGCAGGTCCTTTGCGTATGGGGCAAAGGCCAGCGTGACTTCCGGTGGCAGGTCGTTGATCGCCTGGGAGGTCAGGCCGGTGGAAAGGCCAAGGCCAGCCACGATGAGGGAGATGCGTGGTCGCTGCTCGGGGTCATCAAATGTGCGGCGATAATATCGTGCCGAGGTGCGCCCATCCGCCGCGATTGTCGGGTAAGGGCCGTTCTGGCCCGCGATACTGAGAGCCGGATCAGGGGCTGGTGGTGCAGCGCCTTTGGGCGCGGCCATGACGGGTTTGGCAATCTGGACTGTTCTCGCGGTTGAGCTGTCGGGCAGGTCCGCCAGTTTGATCACCGTGGCGCTGTCACCTTCCAGCGCGACGGCATCCTCCGGCGTGTCGATCGTGCGGGTTGGCGGCGGTGTCGGCGCGGGAGTGGCAGGTGCGCGCTGCACCTGTGGCAGTGGCGTCTCTTCGTCAGTTGTGCTGAAGACAGGCTGTACGGCGATAGCCGTCTGAGCCATTATATCCGGTGGTGCGATATTGTCCTGTCCCGGCAGGGCTCTGGCATAGGTTTCCGGCTCACCTTCCAGGGTGATAATTGTCTCTTCCGGTTGAGAAAGATGCGCACCAAACAGCCGCACCGCCAACAGGGTGCCACCGGCCACAGTAACAAGGCCGATCCACGCCCATGTCAGGCGGCTCATCCCATTTTTTTTGCGGTACTTCATGATGCGTCCTGCCAAGTCATCCGTTGCATAAAGTTTATTGGCGAATGGTTAACAGCATCATATTCTGTGTCCGGGTCTTGAGACTCATCTCGACAGACATAAGTTTTGCAGGGTAACCTGTTGAAAAACCATAGAAACAATAAAATGACCGAAGAAACGAACCAGACTGAAGTTGACCTTGCAGACCCGCAAAGCACCGCGAAGCTGAAGCCGGAAGCGGCACCCGTCGCTGAGGACAAGTCCGGCCTTGCCGAGACGGCAGAGCGCCGCGAAGAAGAGGCGGCACAGGAGCGCCGGGCGCAGGAGGCGCGCAAGACACAGCGCAAGATCCGCGCAAAGTCGCGCACAACAGTTTTGGCGCGCCTGCTCAAGACCCGCAGCCGGGTCAACAAGAACACGATTGCGATTGAGGAGGCTGACGGCAATACGGTCACGTATGAGAAACTGCTGCAGGGTGTCTTCGCCCTAGGCAGCGCTTTCCGTCGGCATACGGCCAAAGGTGAGAATGTCGGCGTATTGATGCCGACCAGCGCGGGCGGCGTGATCGCGTTCCTTGCCTGTCAGGTTTACGGGCGTGTCCCGGCGATGCTGAATTTCAGTGCCGGTACAAAAAATCTTTTTTCGGCCATGCGCACCGGCAAGATCAAGACGATCATCACAGCACACAAATTTATTGAACTCGCAGAATTGCAAGACCTGGTTGAGGAGCTCAAAACCAAGGCAGAGATCATCTACCTTGAAGATTTGCGCGAAAACCTCACGACCGTCGACAAACTGTGTGCCGTTGTCGGACCGATTTTCCCGGCACTGGTGCGGCGGCCCCTTGATCCGGAGCAGCCGGGTGTGGTGCTGTTTACATCGGGTACGGAAGGTGAGCCAAAGGGTGTGGTGCTTAGCCAGCAGAACCTCGTGGCAAATGTCGAGCAGATCAAGGAGCATGTGGAACTTGATCCGAATGACATTATTTTCAATCCCCTGCCAATCTTTCACTCTTACGGGCTGACAGCCGGCGCATTGTTCCCGCTGCTCGATGGCAAGAAACTGGTGCCGTACCCGTCGCCCCTTCACGTGAAGATTGTGCCGGAAGTGATCCGAAAAACGGGTGCCACGATTATATTTGCCACGGATACATTCTTGCATCGTTATCTGAAGTCTGCCCGGGAAGGGGCGTTATCCTCTTTGCGGTATGCGGTTTGCGGGGCGGAGCATGTGAAAGATGAAACGCGCGCCCTTGCGCGCTCCCGCTTTGGCTTCAACGTGCTGGAAGGCTACGGCATGACCGAAGCCGCGCCAGTGGTGGCGGCGAACCAGCCCGGTGATATTCGTCCCGGTACGGTTGGTAAATTGCTGCCGGGTATTGAAACAAGGCTGGAGCCAGTTGATGGTCTGACAAGTGGTGGGCGTTTGTTCCTGCGTGGCCCAAATGTGATGAAAGGTTATCTCAAGCCGGATAATCCCGGTGTCATCGTGCCGCTGGAAGAAGGTTGGCACGACACGGGCGATATCGTTCACATTGACGGGGGCGGTTACATGTCGATCCGTGGTCGTGTGAAGCGCTTTGCCAAGCTGGGCGGCGAAATGGTCTCGCTGGCTGTGGTGGAGAATTGCGCCTCCGTTGTCTGGCCGGACTTCCTGCACGCGGCGGTTATTTTGCCAGACCCGAAAAAAGGCGAACAGATCATCCTGATGACAGAATGTCAGGACCCGGATCGCTCTCTCCTGCTTTCCTGGGCGCAATCACATGGTGTGCCCGAACTGGCTGTGCCGCGCAAAATCCTCAGTGTGGATGATATTCCGACGCTTGGTTCCGGCAAGGTCGATTATGTGCTCCTGACGAGTATGGCGAAGAAGAAACTGGCGGAAGACCAGAAGTCACCTGCCAACTGATTTGCCGGGGACGTCTTGGTCAAAGCTGCGTAGCATGATCTGCCACAGTTTGACTTTTTGTTCACGCCCTCTCCCCCTTCGGGAGGTCACCTCCCATATGCCGGGTGCACGTCTGGCGTCTCGATCTCTCCGGCTTGCGAGAGATAAGCAGATCTCACCCTGATTGCTGCCAATCACCCTTGCCGTTGCTGAACAGGCAGGTAATCGCACAAACAAATCCTCATCCAAAATGTCAAAGAGCCGCCGCGACCAGCCACTGATGTAGCAACCGCACCGCGACACGCCGCCATAATCATGACGACACAATACATATAGAACAAAAAGAGTATAATGTCAATTAAAAAGATGGTCTCAAATGACATCTGCCATTTCATCAGACAGATGCTTGCCCACCAGCATTACCCATAGGGACCTATATACGTGTGTGACCCAAGCGCTCGTTCACAATAATGATATTGTGCTATCCGGCCAAATCTAATCATGTTTATCCGCTTCCTCATGACGCAATTCACGACGCTTCTCATTGAAAATTTTATATTGCGCCTTCGCATGCTTGTCCGCATTGGCCTTAGAAACTGTACCAAGGTCTCTGAGTAGCGGTCTGTCATTATTGCGAATAAATTTATCTAGCTCACTCCTGGCGTCATCTGTTGTCACAAGTTTGCGCAAATCGGTTTGCTGCTCAAAATAATCTAGCAGCATGCCCGTAAAGCGATTTAGATCTTTAACTTCCTCTTCGCCTAAAAAGTTCTTCGCGGTAAGAACGTCAGATTGCGTCGGATGGTCACCCTTCCACGACATTAGCCCCATGTTTTCGAGCCTTGCGTTAGCGCGGTCTACTCGAATTTCTGCACCTGTCATGCCAGTGACCGCGTAGTGAAGTTTGTTTTGAATCGTGGCGAAAAAGATATTCTTATCCCTTTCGGTCATCTCATGATAATCACTACATAAAGCGCAAATGTGCCGCACCTCTTTGTATAGGTTGGCTTCCGAAGCGCGTATATCTCGAATGAGCTCGCGCAGCTCTTTGAAGTGATCTCGGTTTTCTGGGTTTTTCAGGCGTTCCGCGTCAACAACAAAGCCTTTCGTGGCGAACTGAACGAGCTTCTGTGTTGCCCACTTTCTGAACATCGTTGCTTGCTTGGAGGCAACGCGATAGCCAACTGATATGATTACATCCAAGCTATAGATCGTTACGGGCTTGGTTGACCGAGCAATGTGCATTTTCTGCACATTGCTACCTTCTTCCAATTCGCCTTCCGAAAATATGTTATTGATATGCTTGGTGATTACAGATCTATCACGCCCAAAAAGGTCAGCAATTTGACTTTGTGACATCCATAGCGAATCGCCTTCATAAGTAAGCTCTACTTTCACACCGCTCTCGGTGGCATAAATCAAGAACTGATGGCCCGTAGATTCGTCCTCATGCACCATAACGGGCCCGTCTGCGCTGTCATCGTCTGGATCGGCCTGAATAAACCGCGCCAAAGCTTCATCCGGGTCAAGATCAATATGCAGTGGAGGGTCATACTTCCCCTTGCGTTTAGTCATAGGGTAAGTTCCTTGTAGGCGAGGCGGCAAGTCGTGAGGGCCAGCAGATTATTGACTCACACACCTTCGCCGGATTCTCTTCGATTGTAACGCCATGTCATCTCGGAAGGATACCGGTTCAGGTGCTTTTCAGAAAACCAGTGATGGATGCCGATGATCTGGTGCTTGAATAGCGCCCAAACGCCCTCAATCCCATTCGAGTGGCTCGTGTAGTGGCGGACATATTCACCGGCTGAGTGGTTCACCGTGTGGTGCATATAGTCGCCGTCGAGGCCGACATAGTCTTTGAACTCATCCGTCATCAGGGTAGGGCCCTTAGCGACGTTATTGCGGATCAGGGCGTGAATGTCTTTGGCTTTCAGGCTGACTATCTGCTGGGTGTGTAGTTCGCCGTCGCGTTCCAAAATGCCCATGACGGCGACTTTACCGACACTGCCACGGCCTTTGTGTTCTCGTTTGGAAGCGTGCTTGTTCTTCTCTTTGCCACCTACAAAGGTTTCGTCGGCCTCTACGGTGCCGTCCAGCGGACGGTTGAAAGAGAAGGTGCGGGCGGCATGGCGCAGACGGTGCAGCATGAACCATGCGCTTTTCTGAGTGACTTTGATATCCTTTGCTAGTTGGGTGCTGGCGATGCCTTTCTTGTGGCTTGTGATAAGCCAAATAGCCATGAACCACTTGCGGAGCCCGATCTTGGTGTCTCCGAAAATGGTGCCAACCTTGATAGAGAAGCGCTTTTTACAGTCGCCGCATTTGTGATTCTTGTTGTCGGAAAAATGGTAGACTTTGGCGGACCCACAGTGGGGGCAATAGACGCCATTTTTCCAGCGGATCGCGGTGAAGTGATCAATAGCTGACTGCTCGTCAGGAAAGGCTTCCATGAGCTGCATCAGGTTGTCGAATTGTTTCAGCATGATCATCGCTCCGATTCGATAGTCATAATTTAGGTGTTTATTGGACCCATGTCAATGGGTCACGCACGTATATAACTTCCTCATCCATGAAGCAATTCATTCGGTCCAGATTCTCATAATCTGGGCAGCCACATGCCCATCGTTGCGGCAAAGCTGCCAAGGGCTGTGGCCCCGGTTGCAGCGAAAACCAAAACTGCAGCGATGAGTTTCCCGATCATGCTGTCACTGTCCTGTGCCCGAAAATAAACTTCGAGAAACAAGAGGGGTACGACCATCTGCCCGAAATACAGGAAAGTGATGAACGGCCCGGTGAAGGTTTCCGTATTGATGCCGATGCCGCCTGTGGTCATGAACCAGAACATCATGCCGATACGGAAAAACCAGACGGCGCTGACCACCATGAACAGCCGCATGGCCCAGCGGCGATGCCGGTCGATCTGACGACGCATTGCATGGCGCACAGCAATGGCGGCGAAGAGAATAATCAATACCGCGTCGAGGCTGATTGCGAACGGAGCCAACGGCCCGCCGGGCACGCCATGGGTCCAGACCATATAAAGCCCCGCCAGACTCGTGAGGACTGCCGTAATCATGTAGGTACGTCCCAGTATTCTGTGAAAGCGCGGGAAGCTATTACGGATTTGCGGGATCAACTGCAGCGGGCCACCGCCTATGATGACAATCGCGATCAGCACATGGGCCGCTAATGCGATATTGTGCAGCATATCGCCCGCAATGAAACCGTCTGGCAGGTCAGCCTGATCTAAACTGGCTAATCCGCCCCCCGTCAGAAATGGCAGATAGAAGGCGGCGACATAATAGACAAATATCCACTGACCGAGTGCGGCGACCAAGAACCAGGAGAGGCCAGACAGATTCAAAAGGCGGTCCGGTAGAGACCGAGATGATTTTTGCCCGTTTGCAGATGACATAAAGCTCGTTCCTTTTTTAGCGGCGCGCCCTTCGCCTGCGTTGCGCCAGAAATGCGTCAACAAGAGCAGAGGTGGCAGCTATGGCGCTTTTTCGTCTTGCCGATTTGGAAAACGGTGCGTCTTTTTGACTTTTGTGAGCGATATTTTACGGTGATTGGGATTGTGTGCCGTGATCGGAAAGGCGCTGCTGGCATGGAAAGACTGTTGCGACAAACCGGGCTCCTGAATGCGCTGTCCTTGCAAGCGCTTCGCTGGCCGGTATTTGCTGCTATCCGTAGGCCAGATCTGGCTGGCCTGATCTGGTGGTTTTTCACACTGTCCGTGACGTGCGCGATGCTGCCCCGGCTGGTCGGGGAGCCGGAGGGCGTCATGATCTATGTGGTCGCGATTGGCGGCGCCGCCGGATGCGGCTGGGCCTGGCTTTTGTCACGGGCGCTGTTTCGGGCAGATCATCCCATCAAGCGCTGGAATATCGGGGTTCTGGCCGGGATCATCATTGTCGAGTCGTGGTTTCACCTGTCTCATCACGGGGCAGGCGGTGAAACGCACCGTATGGTGACAAATGCAGCATCACTCATTTGTGTCGGGGCGTTGATGCTGGTCTTTGTCGAAGCCCTGTCAGGGTACTCCCGGCGACTGACCTTGAGAGAGCGACGGTTCCGTCAGCTTTTCTGTGGCGTGTTTGGCCTGATGATATTTGTCGCCCTGGTCTGGGCGGCGGGGGCGGATGATGTGAGCCCTGGTGCCCGCTGGGTGGACGCGGGCGTTCTGGCCACCGTTGTTCTGTGCGTGGCCGGTGCGCGCCTCGCCGTAGCCTTTCGCCAGCGCAATCCGTTGAACGACGCCACACAGCGGAAAGTGCCGCAAGCTGTTGCGCTGGCGGCCGCTGACGAAGCGCTTGCAGCGCGAATCCTCGCGGCCCTGGAAAGCGATCAGCTATTCACGACGCCGGATCTCAAAATAGCGGATTTGGCGGCGGTCGTCGGCGAGCAGGAGTATAAGGTGACAAGCTGCATTACCGGGCAGCTTGGGTATCGTAATTTCAACCAGCTCATCAATGAACGCCGCATTCGTCAGGCCCAAGAGCAATTGCTCAGCAAGACGCAACGCGAGCGGTCAATTCTCTCCATTGCACTTGATTGTGGCTTTAACTCCATCGGTCCTTTCAATCGTGCATTCAAGGAGCAGACGGGTATGACGCCCAGCGCTTACCGCGCGAGGGGAACTGCCGATTAGACCGGTTTTACGGAGTGGCGCCTAGCGCTGGATGGAACTTGCGTCTGCCAGATACTGGGTGAACTCTGTGCCGTTGGCGAGAATGTCGAGGGCACGCTCTAGCTGGCAGTCCTCTTCTGCCGGGCAGACGATCGGCTCAACGAAAAGGGACGTGTCCGACTCTTCCTGTGCGACTTCTGCTTCCGCATCACCACGAATTTCTGCCGCCAGTGCGCCTTGCAGGTCGCTTTCGCTGCGCGTTTCGGCAGGCTCTTCCTGATCCGGGCGGGTGACTTCAAGAACAATGTCCGGCATGATGCCAAGTGCCTGAATGGAGCGACCTGATGGCGTATAATAGCGTGCTGTTGTCAGACGCAATGCACCGCTCAGACCATTTTGTAATGGCAAGACTGTTTGCACGGAGCCTTTACCAAAACTCTTTGTGCCGACGACCAAACCGCGATTGCGGTCCTGTACGGCACCTGCAACAATCTCGGAAGCCGAGGCAGAGCCGGCATTCACCAGAACGATAAGCGGACGGCCGCCGAGTACGTCGCCCGGTGTCCCTAGCTCGCGCATGGTGTCCTTGGCGCGGCGCCCGCGTGTGGAAACAATCTCGCCCCCTTCAAGGAAGGCATCAGACACGGCGACAGCCTGATCAAGCAGGCCACCCGGATTGTTCCGCATGTCGAGCACCAGACCGCGCATACCGCCGGGGATTTCCTCGTCCAGCGCCTTAATGGCATCCACCATCTTCGGATAGGTCTGTTCCGTAAACTGGGTCAGGCGGACATAGCCAATGTTTTCGCGTTCTACCTTTGAGATGACAGGATTGACGGTCACGATGTCGCGCACCAGTGTCAGGTCGATGGGCTCGCGCACATCCTCGCGCAGGAGTTTCAGGTCAACCGATGTGCCGCGCGGGCCCTTCATCAGGGCAATGGCGTCCGTCAGCGTCATGCCGAACACGGCCTTGCCGTCAATTTCGTAGATCAGGTCATTGGTCTGCATCCCGGCACGATCCGCAGGCGTATCATCAATCGGCGAGACCACGCGCACGAGGCCACGGCCACGGCCTTCGTTATCCATGGTGACCTGAATGCCGAGACCGGCAAACTCGCCGCGCGTCTGCTCCTGCATGGTTTGCAGGTCCTCTGCATTCAGATAGCTGGAATGCGGGTCGAGGCTGTTCAGCATGCCGTCAATGGCGCCTTCGATGAGGTCGGCATTATCCGGTTCGACAACATAATTCTGGTTCACTTGCGTGATGACATCGCCGAACAGGTCCAACTGGCGGAAGATGTCAGGCGAGACGGTTGACCTTGCAAAGCCGCTGGTCATCAGAATGGCAGTGATCGCGCTGCCGGTCAGGGCGGAAGCGGCGATGACGGAAAGTGATGTTTTCCGGTTCTGCGCCTTGGGGCGTGCACTGTTGCGAGCGGATTTCTGGTGACGGGCTTTTTGATCAACCATACAAGCGGGCCTTTTCTTCAATTATCAGATTGGAATACTTGCATGACCGTGTGGCTTCTGCAAACGCCCAATTCCGTAATTGTGTGCAACCTGGACATTAAATTTTGGGTAAATTTGGCGACTGTCAGCCTGTCAGATTGCCGGTGAACCATTTTGCCGGGTCCAGTGGCTCGCGGTTGCGCCGAATTTCAAAGTGCAGTTCCTCACGCTCATTGGCATCAGACATATAACCGATTGGTTCGCCAGCGGTGATCTGTTCCCCGGCACTGACTTCCAGACTGGCGATCCCCATCATCACGACGTGATAATTTTCGCCCACATCGAGAATGAAGACATTGCCGAGCCGCCCCAGGCTTTCTGCGAAGGCAACCTTGCCATTGAAGGGCGCCGTGACGATGGCGCCGCCGCGCGTCTCGATGCGCAATCCTTCCAGCGCTTCGCCATCTGCCTGGCTGCCGAAGCGGCGTGTCAGCCGACCGGAGACAGGCAAGGGCAATTTGCCGCGCGCGGCACTGAATTGCCGGGGCAACTGGTTATAGATGTTGAGGTCGGGTCTGCGGGCGAGGCTCTCGCCGGAAATGGCCGGCGTCTCTGTTGAGGGACGCAGGCGCGGGACAGGGAGCGCCTCTTCTGCGGCGTCGCGTTCGTTCAGGCGCAAAAGCAACTCGCGGATGGTGGTTGCCTCGCGGGCAAGGCGCGTGTTCTCTTCTTCAAGTCGTGCAAGGGTCGCACTGACCTCCTGAAATTCCTGCTCTTTTTGCTGGAACTGGTCTTCCAGGATTTTGCTGCGCGCATCGAGTTCGTCATAGGATTGCAACAGGGTGGCGCGCTCTTCGCGCATTTCCCGCTGCAACAGGGCGTTGCGGTCAATGACTGACTGTAACTCGTCGACCTTGACCTGCAGGTCAGGCACCGTGCCGGAGAGCGTCATGGCTGCTCTGGCCGCTTGCGCCGCGTCATCGGGAGAGACGGCCAGTGCCGGGGGTTTGGAGCGCTCAAGGGATTGCAGCGCGGCGAGGATATCGCTGATCTCGCGTTGGCGCGTATCAAGATCCTGCTGCACGAGCAGGGCTTCCGTTTCGAGATCTTCAAGGCGACCCTCAATCCGGGTGGCGCTTGTTTCCGCTTCTTTCAGGGAGTCAGCGCTTTCGATCAGCCGGGCGCGCAGGCCGTCAAGTTCCTGCTCGCGCAAGGGGACGATCTGTTTCATTTCCTCGGCGCTGCGGGTGTTGCTTTCCAGCTGTGCCTCGATTTCCTTCAGCCGCTGTTCCTGATCGCTCTGCTGCGGCAAGGCGAGGGCCAGCGCAGAGCTTGAGGCAAACAGGCCGAGAGCGCATGAGAGGACAATTTTCATGAGCGCATCATAGGCCAGATTCTCAGTCCCGGTGATAGGGATGTTTTCCCAAAATCGTTGCCGCCCGGTAGAGTTGTTCGGCCAGCATGACGCGCACCAGCATATGCGGCCATGTGGCCTTGCCAAAGGAGAGCGTTCGGGCTTTGGACGAATGGATAAGTTCAGATACTGCGGGCCCGTGTCCATCTGCGCCGCCAATGAGAAACCACATGGCGCTGGTGCCGCCATCACGCTCCGCTTCAATGAACCTCGCAAGGTCGCGACTTGAGAGAGTCTTGCCGCGTTCATCGAGGCAGATGACAGTGTCAGCACTGCCGACCGGGGCGAGCAGTTGCTCTGCCTCAAGCGCCTGACGCTTCTCACGCGGCAATGACTTGCCAGCTTCAATCTCGTTGATATCCAGGCCCTTCAGGCCGAGCCTTGCGCCGAGGCCCTGAAAACGGCGACAGTATTCTGTGACAAGCTCATGCTCCGGCCCCTTTTTCAGAAGGCCGACAGCACCAATGGAAACCTGCATGGGCCGTTAGTGGCTCGCCGATTTGGCGGGTTCGGCAAAGGCCTCCGGCGACCAGATGCGCTCCAGATTATAGAACTCGCGCACTTCGGGCCGGAACAGGTGGACAATCAGGTCGCCGGTGTCGATCAGCACCCAATCGCAGGCGGGCATCCCTTCAACGGAAGCAGTGCCGAAACCCTGCTCCTTTATTTCGCGGGCAATGTGATCGGCAAGCGCACCCACATGCCGCTGCGACCTGCCGGAGGCGATAATCATCGCATCTGCCACGTCCGATTTG
The DNA here is from genome assembly GCA_022763115.1 of Aquisalinus sp. GTDB lineage: Bacteria > Pseudomonadota > Alphaproteobacteria > Caulobacterales > Parvularculaceae > Aquisalinus. Next base: position 37 of record JALEGJ010000070.1, on the reverse strand, counting down.
CCATCAAGATTGATTGAGATAATGTTTTCGGCCTTGT
>JALEGJ010000006.1 GCA_022763115.1 Aquisalinus sp. | reverse complement strand
TGACAGACTTCCTGTATCGCGCGAAGCAGGAAGGCTATGCCGTGCCGGATACGGCGCTGGAAAGCGCTTATTCCGCCTTGCAGCAACTGACCACCACGGATCGCTGGGTGGCTGTCAACTACATCACCCGTATTGAGCGGGGCACGATCTATGCGGATAATCAGGAATTTCTGAGACGGCGTACTGCGGCTTATGCCTTTTATGTGCTGGCGCGCGCGGGGCGCGCTGATCTCTCTGATCTCAGATATTTCCATGACTCATTCATCTCGGAAGTGCCGAATCCGCTGGCAAGAGCTCATGCCGCGACCGCTCTTGCCCTGATGGGTGACAAGGCGCGCGCAGCCAATGCGTTCCGTCTGGCGGAAGAGGGGATCGGGTATAGTAACGCCGAGAACTACTATCAGTCGCCATTGCGTGATGCTGCTGCCATGATCCCGCTGGCGCAGGAAGTGAATAATCACGTTTTGGTCGAGCGATTGACAGGGGCACTGGATCAGTATCTGGGGCGGGAGTACTATAATACGCAGGAGCAGGCATTTCTGCTACTGGCCGCAGCGGCATTGCTGGAGCAGTCCGGTGACGTCTCTATTGCGCTGGGTGGCGTCACGATTGAAACGGGTGGCAAAACGCCACAGGTGGCATTGAGCCGTAATATGCTGCGTGAAGGCGTCAGCATCACCAATGAGAGTGACGGCCCGTTGTTCCGATCCGTGTCCGTACACGCCACGCCAGCGACAGCACCGCCTGCCGAGGCAAGTGGTTTTACACTGAACAAGCGGATCAGAACGCTGGACGGAAGACCTGTGGACCTTGCGTCTGTTTCGCAGAATGATCGCTTTGTGATCAGTGTTTCCGGGCAACCGCAGGATTTCAGACTGCACCCGGCTATTGTGGTGGATATGCTGCCCCCGGGGTTTGAAATCGAATCTGTTGTGTCCGAAACAGATGGCGCTCCCAACGGCATCTATGGTTGGCTTGGCGGCGTCAGCCGGGCCAAGGTCGCTGAAGCCCGCGATGATCGTTTCGTGGCGGCGATTGATCTGCGCCGCTATGAGGGGACACGGGGCTCCGGCCGGTTCACGCTTGCCTATATTGTGCGAGCCGTCACGCCGGGCACATATGTGCTCCCGGGCGCTGTGATTGAGGACATGTATCGTCCGGGTACATATGGCCGCACGGCGGTACAGCAAGTGAGCATTGCGGCAGCAGACTGATATGCGCGTGACAGATCATCTGAAACAGGTATCGCGCCGGCATTCTATGGCTGCTGTCGGCGTGTTCCTGTTTCTGGGACTGGTTGCGCTCGACAGACTTTTTCCGCCTCCGCTGGATGACCTCCGAACCAGCGTCGTCGTGACAGACAAGGATGAGCGCTGGTTGCACGCTTTCACGGTAGTGGACGAAGGAGAAGAGCGTCGCTGGCGGTTTGAGGCTGATCTGGAGGCGATTGATCCGCTCTTTGTGGAGAGGCTGGTAGAGATCGAGGACAAGCGCTTCTGGTCTCATCACGGTGTCGATCTCCTTGCGGTCATGCGCGCAACAAGAAGTTTGTTTCAGCACGGAGAAGTTGTTTCCGGGGCTTCGACGATTACGATGCAGACAGCTCGGTTGATGGAGCCAAGGCCGCGCACGGTGCCCTCCAAGCTGATTGAGATGGTTCGGGCGGTGCAGATTGAGCTTCGCCTTTCCAAACAGGAAATCATGGAGCTGTATCTGACACTCGCGCCTTATGGCGGGAATTTGCAAGGTGTGCGGGCCGCGAGCCTCGCCTATTTTGGCAAGGAGCCGGCACACCTCACAAATGCACAGCAGGCCCTTTTGATCGCCTTGCCACAGGCACCGGAAGCGCGTCGCCCTGATCGCAAGCCGGAGAACGCAGCCGCCGCCAGAAATCTTATAATAGAGAAACTGGCTGCAACAGGGCATCTTACAGATATTCAGTACAGAGAGGCGAAAGAGGCGCCTGTTAAGGCCGAACGTCAGAGCTTCACACGCCTTGCCTGGCACGCAAGTAATGCTGGCCGCAACACGGCACTGGCAGGTGGTGACGTGCAGTTGACGCTTGATGCAGATTTGCAGGAGGCTGTTGAACGGTTGACGGCTGATCATGCGGCCCAGATTGCGGATGAAGCCAATCTGGCTGTTCTGGTGGTCGAAAACAGTACACGGAAAGTACGTGCCTTGCTGGGCTCTGCGGACCTGTCCCGTGATGGTGGCTGGATTGACATGACCAGCGCGCGGCGGTCCCCTGGCTCAGCGCTGAAGCCCTTTATCTATGGTTTGGCATTTGAAGACGGTTTTGCTGCTGGAGAAACCCTGATTGATGATGCGCCGTATTCTTTTGACGGCTATCGGCCAGAGAATTTTACCCGGATGTTTCATGGTGACGTCACGCTTGCCGAGGCATTGCAGCATTCATTGAACGTGCCCGCCGTGCTGGCACTCGACCGGATAGGCCCGCAGCGTTTTGCCGCCTCGCTGGAAGCTGCTGGTGTTATGGCTGATTTATCCGGTGGCAGCGACAAAAGGCGCAGTCTGGCCATTGCCCTTGGGGGGATTGGTCTGACCATGCGAGATCTGGCGATGTTGTATGCCGGGCTTGCAGATGATGGGCGCATCAGGCCACTGACACTTTTTGCAAATGATACATCAGTGGAAGATAGTGCTGATGCGTATCAGTTGATCACCTCCGGCAACGCGGCACGATTAACCCGTATCATGCAGGAGGCCCCGGCACCCTCTGGAAGGCCGCCTGCGGTTCTGTCCCGTGCGGCGCCGCGTATCGCGTTCAAGACAGGCACATCATATGGCTACCGTGATGCCTGGGCTGCTGGTTATACAGATGATTATACTGTTATCGTCTGGGCCGGACACCCGAACGGTACTCCGCGACCAGGCGTGACGGGGCGCACAGCAGCTTTGCCGTTGATGTTTGAGATCTTTGATCACTTGCCGGTGCTTACCGGCCCCGTTCATCAGGCCGGCAGGGATGAGGGTGCCATGTTCGAGACTGGCGGTGCTCTTGAGCGATTGTCACCCAAAAAACGTGAAATGCCGCCGGAAATTGTCTTCCCGGAAAATGGCGTGACGGTCTTTTTCACCCAAAGTCGGTCAGAGCACGGTTTTGCCCTGGCGGCGCGGGGCGGGGCTGGTGATTACGCTTGGTATGTGGATGGCGAGCCGGTGGCCCACGACCCTGTCGGGGGGCGCAGCATTTGGCGTCCGGATGAGACAGGCTTTTACAAGGTCACAGTTGTTGATGGCGCAGGGCGACGGGCAACATCATCTGTTCGGGTGCAGGCAGCTGGCTGAAAAAAAGGAGGCCGAAGCCTCCTTGCTATAATTAATTTTTATGCTGAATATTCAGGCTGCAAGCTTCTTCTTGTGAAGAGAGGCTTCCATTTCTGCCACAGCAGCCATCTGGTCCACCTTGCGCACCGCAGCAACTTCTCTGGCCATACGATCAACGGCCTGTTCGTAAAGTTGACGCTCCGAGTAGCTTTGTTCGGGCTGATCGCTTGAGCGGTACAGGTCACGTACAACTTCTGCAACGGCGCGCAGATCGCCTGAGTTGATTTTCGCCTCATATTCCTGAGCCCTTCGGCTCCACATGGTGCGTTTAACACGCGCCTTGCCTTGAAGCAGGGTGATGGCGTGATCTACCTCATCGCTGGATGAAAGGGGGCGCATGCCCTGCTCGTAGGCCCTGTTCATGGGTACACGAAGTTTCATCTTTTCGTGCTCAAAATCAATGACGTATAGTTCGATTTCCATATCCGCAATGGACTGCTTTTCCTTGGCAATCACAGTGCCCACGCCATGGGCAGGGTAGACGATCTGCTCTTTTACGTCGAAGGTGACGTTCTCCAGGCCTTTCTTTCGGAAAGGCTGGCGCCGAACCGGGCGACGGGCTGAGGCGATCTTTGGAGAATCGGTTTTTTGGGACTCTTGTGCGTTTTCAGTACTCACGTTTTTACCGGTATCCTTGTTCTTTGATGTCGAAGCTGATTTAGACTTGGCCTGTTTGTTAGCAGGCTGAGCGTCGCTCCTAACAGATTTTGTACCAGCTTCGGAAGCCTTCTTGGCTGTATTTTTTTTGGTTGTCGTTTTTTTGACCGACGCTTTTGCCGCAGCTGGCTTTTTGGCAGTTTTTTTCGTCGTCGCTTTTTTGGCGGCGGGTTTGCTGGCGGTTGCCTTTTTGGTCGCTGTTTTCTTTGGCGCTGCTTTTGTCGAAGCTTTCCCGGCAGTTGTTTTTTTGGCCGGGGCAGCCTTTTTTGTCGTGGTTTTTGCCGTTGTCTTTTTTGTGGCAGCTTTTTTGGTTGCCGTCTTTCTCGTCGATGTTTTAGCCGTTGCAGCCTTCTTGGTGGTGGCTGCCTTGGTCGTTTTTTTCTTCGCAGCTGTTGCCATCGTCATTCTTCCTTCATCGGATATAGCGACTGCCCCTTGAGGCAGCCGGTTGCCAATACTCAAGTACGCCCCGTAAAGGGCCCGGTTTCAGGTGAGTGTCATGAAGTTGTTTGTGAACCGGTACCTTCGTCGCTGTTTCACAGGTCTTTTAGACTGCTCAATGTGCCAAAATGGCGGTTCATCACTCACATACGCAGGTGTGACGCTAAGCATCTCACCCAATCAGGCATACAGGATAGCATAAAATTGCGGATTTTTCCAGTCGAAATTTCGCAATGGCTACAGGGCTTTAGTCGCCTTCGCCGGGGTTGGGACTGAACAGTGTATCCAGCTTGTTCTTGACCTCGGCATACTTGTCAGCTTCCGGCAATGGCTCTTTCTGACGTGTGATGTTTGGCCACTTTTCAGCGTATTCGGCATTGAACTCTGTCCACTTGCCATCCGGGTCTTCCGTGTCTGGTTTGATCGCCTCGACAGGGCATTCCGGTTCGCACACGCCGCAGTCAATACATTCGTCAGGCTTGATGGCGAGAAAATTCTCTCCCTCATAGAAACAGTCAACCGGACAGACTTCCACGCAGTCTGTATATTTGCACATGATGCAGGCATCTGTGACAACATAAGTCATCGCCGAAATGTCTCCCTAGACGCTGGACGCGGGGTTATGCCGCGTGTCCGATTCAATGGCAAGGTCAGGACTGCTCACTTATGCGTGCTTCAACGCGCTTTCTGGCTTTGGCGCTGTCCTGATCGGAAATATAGATAAGTCCAATGAGACGGCGAACAATCATCTCTTCATATTTGTCGCTTTCATTGTCTGACAGAATGATTTCCCACATGCCTTCAAGCAGTTCGATCTTCTCTTCGGTGCTGAACTCGTTTTTGACGACAGAAGAGAAGCGATAGATGTCAATCGCTTCTTCCTGTGCCTTTTCAGCCTCGGTTCGCAAAGTGGTTGCAGCCTCGGCGTCGAGTGCAAATTCTTTCCTGATCAGTTTGTCGATCAGCGCTGCTTCCGTGTCCGTGTAATTCTGATCAATACGGGCCGCTTCAACAAGGAGGGCCGTGTAAGCAAGCTGGCCGGCATCCGGCGCATCTTCGGTGTCTGCCTGCTTTTGATTGCCGGCAAGTTTCTGTAGGATTCGATCCAGCATGAGCGTCCTTTCAAGCTATCTGTGGCGGGGCTTATCAGTGACAGGCGGCTGGAGCAATGCAGGACGACAGATGTGCCGGAGCAAGTATGCGACGATGAATTGTCGCGCCAAGTCATAGCGTAGGGAGAGGGAAGTGCTGTTTGCTTATCTGATGCTGATACTGCCGCTGGCCCTGGCCTGGCCGATCAGTTTGCGTGGCAGGAATTCGGAAGTCTTGCGCCTTGGCGGCATTATTGGGGCAAGTTTTTGTTTTGTCGCTTTCGGGGTGTTGCATTTTGTCGCCGCCGGGACTGTCATGCAGATGCTGCCATCCTGGATGCCGTTTCGTCTGGAACTTGTTTACGCGACCGGCGCATTGGAAATACTTCTTGGAACGGCCTTGCTCGTTCCCCGGCTGCGCGGGGCGGCAGGCTGGGGCTGTGTTCTTGCCCTGTTGGCGTTCTTTCCGGCAAATATTTATAGCTGGCTAAATGGTGTCGATATTCCCGGTCATGGATCGGCAGTTGAGTTTTTCCTTGTGCGTATGAATTATCAAATCCTTTTAATTGCCTGGATCTGGTGGTTTGCCATCAGGGAACGTTAATTAAATATCTGTGTAAGTAGTAACTATCAAGCTGCAGAATTTTCTTGCAATCAGGTGGTCGCCTGTGCTGCAGTGCAAAAAACAGGAGAGAGCCCCGAACAAATGTTCAATGAGATGGGCACAAAACCGAATGTCCGTTCGCCTTATAATGTTGTGTCGGAATGGGTAGAACAGACTGGCATCGACCTGCTGCAACAGCGTAATGCTGAAGCGGAAGCACTGTTTCGCAAAATAGGTATCACTTTTGCCGTTTACGGCGAGGACGCTGATCCGGAGCGGCTTATCCCCTTTGACATGATCCCGCGTGTTTTTTCTGCGGAAGAATGGCGGGTTATTGATCGGGGCGTGAAGCAGCGGGCGCGCGCGTTGAATGCTTTTCTCTATGATATTTATCACCGCGGAGAAATTATCCGTGCAGGTATTGTGCCCGAGCATCTTGTTTATCAGAACAGCGCATATCTGCCGAGCATGGTTGGTATCAACCCGCCGGGTAAAGTCTACAGCCATATTGTCGGCATCGACATTGTGCGTACCGGCGAGGAGGGGTTCAGCGTCCTGGAAGACAATTGCCGAACGCCATCCGGTGTAAGCTATATGCTGGAAAACCGGGAAATCATGATGCGTATGTTTCCCGGATTATTTCGTCGCGAGGAAGTGGAGCCGGTCGATTCTTATCCGGGAGATTTGAAAGACACGCTGCGTGAGGTCGCACCCGAAAAATGCGAGGATGATCCGTGCATTGTCCTGCTGACACCTGGGCCGCTGAACAGCGCCTATTATGAGCATTCCTTTCTGGCAGACCTGATGGGCATTGAACTGGTCGAGCCTGGTGATTTGTTCGTCGATCAGGGAATTGTCTGGATGCGGACAACCCTTGGACCGCAGCGTGTTGATGTGATCTATCGGCGCATAGATGATGATTATCTCGATCCTCTTTCCTTCCGACCAGACAGCATGTTAGGGGTGCCCGGCATTTTCGATGTCTATCGCTCCGGAGGGGTAACAATTTGCTCAGCGCCGGGAGCAGGAATTGCGGACGACAAGGCAATCTACTGTTTCGTGCCGGACATGATCCAGTTTTATCTCGGAGAGCGGCCAATTCTCGATAATGTGCCGACCTGGCGCTGTGCACTTAAAGACGATCTTGCTTATGTATTGGATCACTTGCATGAACTTGTGGTCAAGGAAGTGCACGGATCAGGTGGTTACGGGATGTTGATCGGGCCGAAATCCACGAAAGCCGAGCAACAGGAATATGCCAAGCGCATCATTGCGGACCCTGAAGACTTCATTGCCCAGCCCACGCTTGACCTTTCCACGGCGCCAACTGTCGCCGCTGATGGGTTGGGCGCGCGGCATGTTGATTTTCGTCCATTCTGTCTGGTTGGCAAAAATGTGCGCCTTTCGCCTGGTGGACTGACCCGGGTAGCCCTGAAGGAGGGGTCTCTTGTCGTGAACTCCAGTCAGGGTGGCGGCGTCAAGGATACCTGGGTGCTGGCGGAGAAGTAATGATGCTGAGCCGTGCTGCAGAGAATATTTTCTGGCTGGCCCGCAATATCGAGCGGGCCGAGGCCAATGCGCGACTGCTGGAGATGGGGCGCCGCATGACCATGCTGCCGGGGTCGTCCGGTCGCGACGAATGGCGCTCCGTGTTGAGAGCAAGTGGAACAATGAGACTCGTTTCCCAAGATGAGTCTGTGACAGAGGAAGTGGCAGTCAACACATTGCTGCTGGATGAACAGAATCATTCTTCCATCAGGTCATCACTCGTTCTTGCACGCAATAATGCCAAGGCCGTGCGCACCGCCATGACCCAGCAAATGTGGGAGACGCTCAATACCGGGTGGCGCGATTTTGACGGCATGGCGCCAGCCAAAGCCAGTGAAAATCTGGAAAGTATCATCGAGTCTGTCATGATACGTACAGCAACTTTTCGTGGTGCTGCGGAAGGCTCGATGCTGCGCAATGACCGATATGATTTTCTGCGCATTGGCTGGTTTCTGGAGCGGATTGACAACACACTGCGCCTGCTAGACGTCAAATACTACATCCTGTTGCCAGAAAGCGACGTTGTTGGCGGGGGGCGTGATTACCATCAATGGACGTCCCTGTTGAGCGCTGTCTCCGCCATGCGCGCTTTCTACCATGCCTATGAGAGCGATTACGCGCCTTGGCGTATTGCGGACTTTCTTATCCTAAACGATGATTTCCCCCGTTCCATCAGGTATTGTATGGGGCAGATTGCTGCGCACTTGAATGCGCTGGGTAACAGGTATGAGCAGAAAAAGGCGTGCCAGGACACCGCAGACGGATTGCTTTCAAGGCTTTCTGATCTGGAGACGGGTGAAATATTCCAGTCCGGACTGCACGAATTCCTGACAGAAATGATGTCCCGGAACGCGCAGTTGTCACGCGAAATCGCCGCAGATTACAACTTTTCGGGATAATGACATGCGAATGACCGTCAGTCATATAACAACGTATACTTACGACCCGGTTGTTGAACGCACAGCAATCCGATTGCGATTGTTTCCCTCAGTATGCGACGGGCAAGACGTTGAGTCATGGGAAGTTCTTGTCAATGGCGAGACGGTGACGCCTTTGTTGCGATCAGGGTTCGGCGACGATGAGGCACTCTTTATGCGCTACGACCCGATCTCGGAGCTTAACATTGTCGCACGAGGCGTTGTTGAAACACGCGACACATCCGGTGTTGTGAGTGGCTTGCCGGACGTGACACCGGTGGGTGTGTTCTTGCGGCAAACACCCCTGACCCGACCCAGCCAGGCTATCCTTGATCTCGGGGAAGGCGCTCAAAAAGACGATGCCCTCGATGAATTGCACGAGCTTTCACGACTGGTCCGGCAGGAAGTGGATTACGTCTCCGGCAGCACGGATGCCGATACGACAGCCGCGCAGGCTCTTAATCTAGGGCGCGGCGTCTGTCAGGACCATGCGCATGTGTTTTGCGCGGCTGCACGGTCGCGTGGCCATCCGGCGCGCTACGTTGCAGGCTATCTGTTGCCCGAGGCGGAAGAGGGCGCGCTGCATCAGACACACGCGTGGGCCGAAGCGTATGTTCTGGGTATTGGCTGGATCGGCTTTGACCCTTCCAACAATATTTGCCCGACGGAGCGCTACATCAGATTGGGGTGTGGGCTTGATTCCCGGGACGCTACCCCCATTCGGGGGGCAATTTCGGGTGGGGGGGAAGAAAATCTGGTTGCATCGGTGGTCATAGAGCAAGCACAATAAGAACAACGAATCGCAAAGCACGAGTTTAGTAAGCGTAATGACCTATTGTGTTGGCTTGAAGCTGAATGACGGGCTGGTGATGCTGGCCGATACCCGCACCAATGCCGGCGTGGACAACATCTCAACCTACCGAAAGCTATTTAGCTGGGAAGTTCCCGGTGAGCGGGCCATCGTCATGATGTCATCCGGTAATCTCTCCATCACGCAAGGGGTCATCACGAGGTTGAACCGGGCGATCCATCAGGCCGAGACTGACGGTACTGTTGAGACAATCCTGAACGCCGAAACCATGTTCCGGGTCGCGCAGATTGTTGGTGACACGATGCGCGAAGTTCAGGGACGGCACAGCGCTGCACTGGAGCAGCGCGGCGCAGCAGCGGATGCAATGATCATGATTGGCGGGCAGCGCAAAGGGGGCGAGCACAGGCTGTTTCTGGTCTACACAGCGGGCAATTTTATCGAGGCAACAGACGATACCGGTTACTTTCAAATCGGTGACCACAAGTATGGCAAGCCGATTCTCGACCGGGTGCTGGAAAAATCAACCCCCATCCCCGAGGCGGTGAAAGCAGCGCTCGTGTCCATGGACTCGACCTTGCGCAGTAACCTTTCTGTCGGGATGCCACTTGACCTTGCAATCATCCGCACAGATACTTTTGAGTTATCACATCAGAAACGGATCGAAGCTGACGATCAGGAGTTCAGTAAGCTCAGCGAGGCGTGGTCGCTTGCCTTGCGAAATGCATTCCATGGGCTGCCGGGCAACTTTGACAGCTGACGTGCTGTTCTATTGCGTTGCCAGTCTGATTGCTTCGTCAAGGGCGGGGTCTTCGTCAGCCAGAAAAGCCTCCACTGTCATCGATGCTGAGACATCCGGCGTGATACCATAGCCATCTTCAAAGCCTTGTACGTTATTAAAATAGCGAAAAACAGGGATGCGGCCCCGGATGCCGGAGTGAGGCAATGTCAGTGTCAGGATCACACCTGCAGTGGCACCGTTTGGTGAGCCTCCGGATTTTTCGCCGACCAGCACAGCGTCGCGGGCGGATTTGAGCACTGCAATCAGGTTCGTGCTGCCAGAGGAGTTGTCATTGCTGGTCAAGATAATGAGCTTTCCAGCAAAGGCATTCTTTGCAGGTCTCATCACTTTCAGTCCCTCATCGAAAAGTTCGCGAAGGGAGAATGTGCCATCATCGTTTTTACGGAAAGCCACACGCGGCGGGTTGATGGCCCTGTCATCCCATGTGGAAAGATACTGTTCCAGACCCGAGTGATCGATCGTTGCAACGCGCGCCTCTGTCACGAACCTCATTTTTTCCGTGATAAGACGACGCGCCAGACCATTGGAGGCGTCTGTAGAGCCGCCACCATTGCGCCTCAGGTCGAGGATCAGGGTTGAGCGGTTCTCCTCCTTGAGAGCGTCAAATATGGGGTCATAAATGTCATCCGGAGAGACGGGCTGTCTGTAATTTACAAATGTATCAACCCTAAGATACGCGGCGTCGTCACCAATAAGCTCGAATGTCACTGCGTCCTTGAAGTTCCGGGCGGGTTGGTCCGGTTCCTTGATTGCTGAATAGGCCTCGAACGTCACCCGGCTTGCAACATGAGTTATCTCCTGGCCATCCGATTTTCTCACTACGACCGTCACTTCCGGTTGCGGCTGTTGAATCAGGGAACCGAAGTGATCCACAGCCCCGCCCATGAATTCACCGGATTGAGCAATACCACCGCGCCTTGCCCATGGCGTGAAACCATCAACCGGGATCAAGGGTGAGACTTCTCCAATAATTTTCTCGAGTGGCTTGTCGTCAATGGTGATGATTTCATCCAGTCTTGAGAAAGGAGATGCTTCCGGCGTGGCTGTGATGAAGCCACGCCCCTGAACGACGATCCATTTGAACGGCAAATAGACCGGTGTGATCTTGCGGTCTTCGCGGAGATCACGGGGAAGCTCAACTTTCGTATGGTCACACGAAATGACCGTGAGGGTACGTTGTGTCTCGATGTAGAATTCACCAACACTGATGCCGCCTCGGGCAGCTTGTCGCAAACGATCCCAGGCTGCTGCCATATCTTCTTCGCTGGCATAACGCGTGTAGCCCGGGTGAATGCGGCTATAGGCTTCTTCCATCAGATTGATATCAGCGAGGGCCTGTTCTTCGCTCAACATCCTGTCGGCGGGCGATGAGGCGTGCGCGATGCAGACACTCAAGCTGGCCGTAAAGAGAAGTATGATAAAGTTTTTCAGCATTGATGGGTGCCCCTGTTGTTCCTTGCACACCTGCACCCCTGAAACGGACAAAGCGCCTCATATTCATGACTAAGCGAACTATTACTGCTTTTGAGACGTCCTGTACTGGCTTGGGGTGATATTTTCACGTTCCTTGAAAACGCGGTTGAAGGTTGCCTTGGAATTGAAACCGGCGCTTAGAGCAATCTCCAGTATTGTGGCGTCTGTTTGCGTGAGCAGTTTGCGCGCATGGTCAATGCGCATGTCGTTAATCATCTCTGTGAAGGTTTGGCCAAGCCCCCGATTCACCGCGCGGGACACATAAGTCTCGTTGGTGGCGCGCCTTTCTGCGACATCACTGATGGTAAGACGCGGCTCAAGATGCCATTCGCCTTTCAGGACAGCCTTGCGCAAGAGGGCTCCTTCTTTCACCCAATCCTTTTCGGCCTTGTTGGAGGCTGTGGGTTCGGCAAGTAATGGGCCAAGTTTGGGAAACGGCTCGTGCAGCCGGGTCAAGGCATCAAATGCCAGCCAGACCAGGCAGGCCATGATCAGTACCTCAAAGGGGAATGCGGCGACATAGCTGATCGGCATAATGAAAGAGATGAGTATTTTCATTCCTGAAAAAACCAGGGCTGCCGGGATCAGGGCGATCACCAGCCTTGTCAGCCACACCGGTTCGAAGTCCAGAGAAGCTGACTGAGTGGCAGCGAGATAGGCTCTGTAGCGTTTTGTCAGCTCGTAAATAGCAAACAGAGACCAGCACATCAGGCCCAGGGCGACGAGGGTTTCCAGAGGAATGATATATGGTTCGTGGAAAGCATCATTATATGCCCATTTGTTTTTGTAGTCTCCGAGGAACAGGAAACAGGCCGTGTAATAAGTAGTCTGTACCAGCCCTGGTGCGAGTAACCACTTGCGCCACCCTAATGGGCCGTCACGCATCAACCTGTCCGCATGAAGATAAAGCAGTGGGCCCAGATAAAGCTCTGTGCTGAAAGGCGCGAAGGTAAGTCCCGGCCATCTATCGTAGAAGCCGGCAAAGCCAATGATCTGCGGGATCTGACCGGTTACGGCGGCGATCAGAAAAAGTGCGAGCCATATCGTTGCCTTTCTCTCCACATCCCGGCTGACAATAAACAAGGCGGCCAGAACGATCGGGAGACAGACAGAAAACATCAGCGCGGAGCGCCAGCCAATATCAATTGCAGGTAGATCGGTCATGGAAGAGTGATGGTGGTCCGTTTTGGGGAAAGGCTCAATTATCAATCACGACCGACCTAATGCGAGCACTATGGCTAATCGTCCCGAAAGGCATAACTTGTGTCGTTTTCAGGTTTTGAGACGTTGAAAGAACATGCCTCACAGTTCCTGACGGACTTTTTCGAGATCACGGCGGTCCTTCTTGGTCGGGCGACCCGTGCCTTTCTCCCGCTCGAAATTACCAACAGCAGCCAGGTTCTTTTCTGGCTTCGGTGGTGGGGGAGGCGACAGGTCTTCGTAAAGAGCTTGTGCTTCAGGGGCTGGCCCACGGCGCAAGGCGCAGGATTTGACGCGTATGATGAACAATCGTGCGTGTCTTGTGAAAGCGATCGTATCATCCTGCTGCACCGAAAAGCTGGCTTTGGTGATCCGCTGGGTTTGTTCACCGCGCGTCAGACGCATATCACCTGCGGCGACGGCCTTGCCTGCAAGTGATCTGGTTTTGAAAAACCTGGCACACCAGAGCCATTTATCGATGCGCTGGCTGGCTGGAAGCTCCGCCTCAGTCATTATCGCCTTTCAGGGCAGCGAGGGCAGCGAAAGGTGAATCCGGGTCGGCCTGTTTCTTTTTGTCTGGTCCGGCGGTGAAAACACGCGGCCCTTTCGGCTTACCCTTGTGAGGGCCGCCTTTGCGCGGTGGTTTGCCATCCTTGCCACGCGGTTTCCCGCCTTTGGCAAACTTGCCTTTCGCCCCGTCCTTATCGCCGGGCTTGCCGCGTCGATTGTTCTGTTGTCGCGGGGCAAGTCGCCACAGCGTGAGCTCAACTTCAACAAGTTCTGTATCTTCTGCGTTTTGATCAGGCGTTTCTATTGCTGCTTCTGCGTTGGTTGAATTGCTGTCCATTTGTTCTGAGGCTGTTTCAGTTGCACTGTCAGCCGCAGTGGCTTCTGCCGGTACTTCTGTGGTTGGTACCGTTTCTTCTGCAACAGGAGCAGTTTCTGCAACGGCCGCATTTTCGGGGGCCGGATCAGATTGCGCTGTCTGAACCTCTTCAGCTACAGCATTATCCGCAGATGGATCATCACTTGTTTCGGTGGTGGCGGGAGCCTCAGGCGTTTCAACCGGAGCTTCCTGCACAGGTGCTTTGGGCACCATCTTTTTGACCGTGTTCTTGCGCAATCCGAGGGACTTCAGGATACCCTCAAAGTCTTCCCCGGAGCAGCCAACAAGAGACATCATCCTGGAAGTGGCTTCAAAGCCCTCGCGCATGTCCGCTTTTTCGCGGGCACCGCGAATTTCCTGCGCCAGACGCTCCAGCATATCAATACGCACAGCCCGCTGGCCGGAAGGGCGATAGCCGGTCGCGTAATAATAGGCATGAGGAAGGTCAGAATTCAGCGGCACCGATGTAAGCCCCGCCTTGGGCGGTTCAAACTGTTCCGGGTCCTTGTCTGACCACAACGCCCACAGCAAGGTCAGCAGTCGGGCTGATGCCGGTTTTAGCAAGGCAGGCATGTGGATGGTGAATTCCCCGAAGCGGACGCCCAGTTTGCGCAACTTGCCGCGCTCATCCTGCGACAGCTCCTTGACTTCATTCAGTACCAGAGAGCGGGAGATCGCGCCGAAATTTTCGACCAGCCGGTAGGCAAGGCCGCGCGTGCCAGCGGCCAGCATGTCTGCGTCATCGCCGCCCGTAAGATTTACAGCTTTCTGCAACGAGACGAGTGGTAGCAGCAGGCCTTCGAGGTGTCCGCTGAACCACTCTGTCAGGCGCTCTTCAATGCGTGGCAGCATGTTGACGGGCAGATGTTCAATAGCGACCATCTTCAGATTTGGTCGCAAGGGGGTTGGCCCCTTCTCAAGACGGGCAACCGCAGAGTGACGCCACCAGATGACCCCGCCATCCGTCATGGTCAGATCACCATCTTTCGCGTTTGCCAGAGCAGCAGCACGCGCCGCCAGTTCCGGTTTTAGCGCGGTCAGGGCTGCATGCCGGACGGCTTTGGCGTGTGGTCCCTTGGCACGCGGGTCAAGAATGAACTGAAACCCGATCAGGCGGCCAACAAATTCGCCTTCCACGATGACTTCTCCTTCGTCAGTGACACCGGCCAGTAACGGGGCATCATCTTTGAGCCGCTTCAACAGCATTGAGGTGCGCCGGTCAATAAATTGCTGGGTCAGCTTTTCATGCAGCGCATCAGACAGGCCGTCTTCTATCGCTCGTGTGCGCTCCTGCCAATAGGGGGCATTGTCGAGCCAGCCAGAGCGGTGGGTCAGATATGTCCATGTACGAATGTGGGCGATGCGGTTGGTGAGGGTGTCCACATCGCCTTCAAGCCGGTCAAGGCGTGCCACCTGGCTTTTAAGCCAGCCTTCCTTGAGGCGGCCGCGCTCCATCAACTGGCGATAGAGATCTGCCAGCATCAGGGCGTGCTGGTCGGGCGAGACTTTGCGAAAGTCCGGCGTCTGGCACACTTCCCAGAGCAGTTTCAGCGCAGCCCCGCCACGCGCGATGTCCTTGATATCGGGCATGTTGATGAGCCGGCGCAAGGCATCCTCGTCATCATCCATGCGAGAACGGACCAACTCCTGCCTCGGTGGCTTGCGCTCCAGGGCGTTGAGCAGGGCTGGGACGGAGTTGAAGTCGAGCGCCACCGAACGCCATTGCAGAGCCGTGACCGGATCAAACTGATGATCTTCGATAGCCGCAGCGATCTCGTCATCAAGCCCGGGACAATCTGCCGTTGTGCCAAATGTGCCGTCGCGGACATGGCGCCCGGCCCGGCCTGACACCTGTGCCAGTTCTGCCGGAAACAGTTGCCGCATCCGTCGCCCGTCATATTTGCGCGTGCCTGCAAGGGCCACATGGTCGATGTCCATGTTCAGGCCCATGCCGATGGCGTCCGTTGCCACGAGATAATCCACTTCGCCTGACTGATAGAGCGCGGCCTGTGCGTTCCGTGTACGTGGTGACAAAGCGCCCATGACGACCGCTGCCCCGCCTCGCTGACGGCGGATCAGTTCTGCAATGGAATAAACAGCCTCGGAGGAGAAAGCGACGATTGCCGTGCGCCTTGGCAGGCGGGTGACTTTCTTGTGGCCCGCATGGGTCAAGTGCGAAAACCGCTCCCGGCTGACAAAGCCGATATCCGGGATCAGTCGTTTCAGGATCGGGCGCATGGTGTCCGCACCAAGCAGCAGGGTTTCCTGCGTGCCGCGTGCCAGCAGCAGGCGCTCGGTGAATATCCGTCCGCGCTCGGCGTCAGCAGCAAGCTGGATTTCGTCAATCGCCATGAACGCGACCTCGCGCTCCAGCGGCATCGCTTCCACCGTGCAGACAAAGTACTTCGCATTGGGCGGGATAATCTTTTCCTCGCCTGTCACCAGCGCCACCTCGCGCGCGGATTTACGCGCCACCATCTTGTCGAAGACTTCGCGGGCCAGCAGGCGCAAGGGCAGGCCGATCATGCCACTTTCATAAGCGGCCATTCGCTCCAGCGCGTAATGGGTCTTGCCGGTATTGGTGGGGCCGAGAACAGCCGTCACAGACTGTGTAATCACCTGATGGATCGGCGTATCATCATTATTCTGGCCATGGCGGGGCATGGTCCTGACTCCAACAAGACTCGAGACTTATGTAAAGGCGCAGCCAATAAGGGGCAAGGCTCGCAATCGAGCTCCGGCAACTTGAAACAAAAAAGAATCTAAGTGTGTGTTGCTAAACCCTTAAATGTAACTTTTGTCACGATGCATTATATTAGAGTCCTTGGTATAATCTAAGATTACGCATACAAATAGTCTTTTCAGAGCTCTCGTTGAGCCAAATAGTTTGAACTCATATTAGATTAGATCACTAACTATGGATGTAAATGACGTACTGACCAGTTACTTCCAAAAGCTGGAAGGTTTGCCTTGTTGGGAATTTCAACAAGGCTTTGGATCTTTTCTTACCCTTAATTTTGGCCACCCTTTCTTGAGTATCAGAGATGGAAATCCTGAAGCGAAAAATCCGCGCATGAGAAAACGAAGTATCGTAGTTTTAGGCAAGCATCATATTTGGATTGAACAATGCGAGTGGCGTGTAGTTAAAGACGGGTTGGAACTAGCTTGGAGTGAGTCAGACCGATCTGTGATCGGTAAAGCATTAGATCAAATGGATAGCCAACACCTCATAAGTATCTCGTGTGATTTTCAAGCTGGTACTGCGAATTTCAGCTTTGAAGGAGGCGCCTCTTTGGAAACTATACGTTACGAAGATTTCAAAGCAGAAGACGCAATCTGGCATCTTTATTCAGGAGATTATGTAATATCCCAACTAGCAGATGGCAGCTTAGAACATGGTCACGCATCTAGCAAAACTCCCCAGTCCTTAAAAGCTGCAATGTTTGAGACACGACTGAACACAGGTCTACTATGATGGGCGCACTTATAGAACGGCAAGGCTCGCGGGTTTGTGCGATGGCGCTGCTTGATGATTATCCCTCAGTTCTTATCTCTACCTCACAACAGGAGGATAAATAATGACTGAGCGTGCAGTACTGGCTGGTGGGTGTTTCTGGGGAATGCAGGATTTGCTGCGTAAAGTGCCGGGTGTCGAGGCAACCCGTGTCGGCTACACGGGCGGGCACGTGGATAATGCCACCTACGATCAGGTCAAGACTGGCAAGACGGGGCATGCGGAAGCGATCGAGATCAATTTTGATCCCGGTGTTGTTTCATACCGCAAAATCCTGGAGTGGTTTTTCCAGATTCACGACCCGACAACCGAGAACCGGCAGGGCAATGATCGCGGTTCACAATATCGTTCTGCCATTTTCTATACGGATGATATGCAGCGTGAAACGGCATTTGCCGTGATCGATGCCGTCAATCAGTCCGGCAACTGGCCGGGCCAGGTCGTCACGGAAGTTGTTGAGGCTGGGCCGTTCTGGGAAGCCGAGGACTTTCATCAGGACTATCTGGAGAAATATCCCAATGGCTATACCTGCCATTTCGTCCGGCCTGACTGGAAACTGGAAGAGGATGCTGCCTGAAAAGGCCGCAATCAGGCAGGGAAGGAGAAGCCTTCTTCTCCCTCCTGCCACTGATCATATTTCGTCATGATACTGGCAAACTCATCCCAGGCGAGAAAGTCTTCCAGCCAGGATTGCACATGCGGAATAGTCTGGGCAAAGAACCATGTCCTGTCCACATGGGCGAACTGCCGCACAAAAGGTTGCAGGGCAATGTCCGCGACGCTGCGCTGGTTGCCGTAAAGCCAGCCTGTTTCTGACAGGCGATCATTCCATTTTGACAGAATTTCCAAGGCAGAAGCCCGTTGCATTTCCGGGTTGATGTTCTCCTCCGGATAACGGCCCGGATATTTGTAGCGGTCAAGAAACTGCTTGAAGGGCAGGTCATTTTCCGTAATCAGCGCCATGAGATCATCACGTGCTTCATGCCAGGGCAAGAGCCAGTTTTCCGGGTCATGCTGCTGCAGGGCCCAGAAGATGATGTCGGTGCTTTCCTCCAGCACCTCTCCGTCTGGCAGCACGAGCACTGGCACGGTTGCCTTGGGTGAGACATCAATCATGCTTTGCGGCTTGTCGCGCAGGACGACTTCCCGCAACTCGGTCTCGACGCCACTCGCAGCAATGGCAAGGCGCGCGCGCATGGCATAGGGACAACGTCGGAAAGAATAGAGGATGGGCTTTGTGCTCATGCTTTTTCCCTTCTGGCGGCAGCGCCGATATGTGCCTCTCCGCGCTGTCGCGCAAGTTCGATTTGTTTCTGGCGTTCCTCAAAGCGCGCGATGTCTTCATTGCTCCGGGTACCGATACAGTGCGGGCAGGAGACGCCTGGACGGTAGTGTTCCGAGTTTTTATCCTCGGCGCTTATCGGCATCCGGCAGGCGTGGCACATGTCATAATCGCCAACCTCCAATCCGTGTCTGACAGAGACACGGTTGTCGAAAACAAAGCAGTCTCCCTGCCATTTGGTTTCAGCTTCCGGAACTTTCTCGAGATACTTCAGGATACCGCCTTTCAGGTGATAAACCTCGTCAAAGCCTTCACGCAGCATATAGGAGGAGGCTTTTTCACATCGGATGCCACCCGTACAGAACATGGCCACTTTCGGCTTTTGCCCGTCTGGCAATTTGTGTTTCAGTTTTTCAACATAGGCCGGGAATTCGCGAAAGGTTGTCGTCTTTGGGTCCAGAGCATTCTCGAAAGTGCCGATAGCGACTTCATAATCATTGCGCGTATCAATCAGGATAATGTCATCCTGGGCGATCAGGTCATTCCAGTCTTCAGGCTCGATATAGGTGCCGACCTGCTCGTTCGGGTCCACACGCCCGGCACCAAGGGCAACAATCTCTTTCTTGAGGCGGACTTTCATGCGCAGGAAAGGCTGCTCGTCCGCATAGGAGAACTTTGCCTCGACTTCCCCGATCAAGGGATGCGCGCTGATCCAGCTGAGCACTTTATCAATGCCGTTCTCCGTTCCGGCAATCGTGCCATTGATCCCTTCATCGGCCAGCAGCAGGGTGCCCATGACTTCCGCTTCGTCACAGACTTGCTGTAGCGGAATCTGCAGGTCTGAAAAAGTCGGTAAAGAAACAAATTTGTAGAGCGCGGCAACGGTGAAGGTCATGTCTCCTCCCGCTCCAGCATACGCCAGCCAATGTCCTGCCGGCAAAATCCTTCCGGCCAGTCAATCCGGTCTACAGCGATATAGGCTTGGCGGATCGCGTCGCGGCCTGTCTTGCCTGTGGCCGTAACATTCAGGACACGACCGCCGGTCGCTGTGAGTCCGCCGTCAGCAATGGCTGTTCCGGCATGGAAGATTTCCACGCCATGCAGAGTGCCGGCTTCTTCAACGCCTTTTATCAATGAGCCTTTTTCATAAGAGCCGGGGTAGCCCTGATTGGCGAGGACAACCAGAGCAGCCGTTTCATCTGTCCACTGAAAGGACTGGCCGTCCAGCTTCCCTGTAGCAGCCCCCATCAGGATTGGCACGATGTCACTTTGCATCCGGCGCATCATGACCTGGCATTCCGGGTCCCCAAAGCGTGCATTATACTCAATCAGCCTGGGGCCGTCCGGGCCGATCATCAGGCCAGCATACAAAACGCCGCAATATGGCGTGCCGCGTGCAGCCAGGGCTTTCACGGTCGGCTCGATGATCTGGCTCATCACTTGTTGCTGAACGTCGGGTGTGAAGACCGGCGCAGGGGAGTAAGCCCCCATGCCGCCGGTGTTTGGCCCCGTGTCGCCGTCAAAGGCGCGTTTGTGGTCCTGCGCGCCGATCATCGGCACAATGTGGGTGCCATCTGTTATGGCGAAAAAACTCGCCTCTTCGCCCGGCAGAAACTCCTCAATGACGATTTCTGCGCCCGCCTCGCCGAAGCGCCCGCCGAGCATCTCGTCAATCGCTGTTTCTGCTTCGGGCAAGGTTTCCGCGATTATCACGCCCTTGCCAGCGGCCAGACCATCCGCCTTGATGACGTAAGGCGCGCACATGCTGGCGAGAAAAGCCTTTGCCGCCGTTGCTTCCTCGAACCGGCCATAGGCGGCTGTCGGGATGTTGTGCTCGGCGCACAGGTCCTTGAGATATCCCTTGGAGGACTCAATCCGGGCCGCTTCCTGCGAGGGCCCGAAGCAGGGAATGCCTGCCTTGTTCAGGCGGTCGGCGAGCCCCAGTGCAAGCGGAGCCTCCGGTCCGACCACGACCAGATCAATCGCCTTTTCCGACGCATGGGCAACGATCCCGTCAATATCCGTGTCCTTGAGCGGCACGTTGGTGCCCAGCGCTGCGGTGCCCGGATTGCCGGGCGCGCAATGCAGTTCTGTCAGGAGAGGGCTTTGGGCAATTTTCCAGGCAAGCGCATGTTCGCGGCCACCGCTGCCGGTAAGCAGTATTTTCACGTGTATTTCCTCGTGGTCTCACGTATTTTTCACATGACAAGCACATACGCGCTCGCCATAGCTTAAATCAATGGTGGGACC
>JALEGJ010000069.1 GCA_022763115.1 Aquisalinus sp. | reverse complement strand
TTCACCAGGTCAAGCTGGCGCCATAGCCGGAATTTACCTTATGTGCCAGATATAACAGCCTTTTTCGCCAAGGTGGTTAACATGCGGCAGGAAATGGCTGGCCAGCGGCAGTAAATTTCGGCATTTGTGGTCGCGGGGAGAGGGCGCGTGTTGAGGCAAGACGTCTGAAACGGGAGCCTGTAGCAGGAGCAAAGTCATGACCCGCGATCACCATGCCAACCCCGCGCAAGAGGAATTGGCCCTCGCAGGGGCGGATACCCTCCCCGCCAGCACGGCAAAATTGCGCCGCTTTCTGGAAAGCAGGCTGTTCCAGAACACAATCCTGCTGCTCATCGTCATGAATGCCGTCACGCTGGGCATGGAGACCATCCCGGCCATCAGGTCAGACCATGCGACGGTGCTTTATCGGGCTGATCTTGTTTTCCTGACGATTTTCATCATCGAACTGGGCTTGCGGATTTACGCCTATCGGCGGCAGTTTTTCCGCAATGGCTGGAACATTTTCGACTTCATCATCATTTCCATGTCCGTGCTGGCCTTGCCGCACGCGTTTTCCGCTTTCCGGGCCTTCCGGGTCTTGCGTGTCCTGCATCTGGTCACGGTGATGCCGCGAATGCGCGTGGTGGTCAGCGCGCTCCTCGATTCCATCCCCGGCATCATGTCGGTTGGCGTCGTGCTGGTGTTGATCCTTTATGTCTTCGCGGTCATCGCCGCCAATCTTTATGGCCTCGAGCATCCGGAGTTGTTTGAGGATGTGTTCGCCGCGATGTACACCCTGTTTCAGGTGATGACCCTGGAAGGCTGGCCGGATGTGGCAGGCGCGGTCGCTGAAACCCACCCGTCTTCCTGGATATTCTTCGTCATCTTTGTGCTGATCGCCACCTTCACCATGCTCAACCTGTTCGTGGCCATCGTGGTCCGCGTGGTGGAGGAAGACTCGGACGATCTTGAGCACGTGCTCGTGCGTGAAAACGCCGAATTGCGCGAGGAACTACAGGAAGTGCACGGCGAAATCGTGCAGCTACAGGAAACCGTCTCCCGCATGGACCGCGCCCTTGAGGTCTTGATCCAGGAGTTGCCGAAGCGCGAGCGTGGGCATGAGGGGTAGGGTTACTTGATATCTTCTATTGGCGATAGCCTTGGTTCCGGAAAGCAGCATTTTGGGGTTAAGAGGATTGCCATTTTCTCAAATGAGACATATATGTCTCATTATGGATACTAAACGCCCAACTGCCCGTGAGGCCATTATCGCCGCAGCTTTTGAGGTGCTGAGCCGCAATCCGGGTGCCAAACTGTCGGATATCGCTGAACGGGCCGGCGTCGGGCGCGCCACGCTGCATCGCTATTTTGCCAGCCGTGATGATCTGATTCAGGCACTGGCCATGACCGCCGTTGAGGAAATGGATGAGGCGGCTGAGGTGGCGATGAAGGATGCCCGATCGTATTCTGAAGCTCTCAAGGCGATTGTTTCTGCGTTTATTCCGTTGGGGGACCGTTATAGTTTTCTAATGCGCGAGCCGTTGGAAGAAAGTACGGCGTTGGCGGAAGAATTTGAGCGCCAGGCGGAAGAGACCCGACAACTGATTGAAAAGACAAAGAAAGAGGGCCTCTTTGATCCGGCCGTTCCAACGGACTGGCTCGTGCAGGCCTTCGATCACCTGCTCTATGCCGGTTGGGAAAGTGTTCGAACCGGGCAAACCACACCGCGACAGGCTGCTGATCTGGCCTGGCGTACCCTGACACATGGATTGAAAGCGTAAACTGATGACCCCGGAAACAATCGAGATCCTTGGCGAAAATATCGACACCATGTTCTTCATGATTGGAGGAGGTATCCTGCTCATTGAGATCATGAAAGGTCTCTTTTCACGCCCCTTCCGCGGGAGGAGTTATCTGGACATGGTCACCAGTATTTCAACGCAAATTCCCTCTATCGCTGTTGAAGTCTTCATTATGGGGTTCGCATATGCAGGGTACGTCTGGCTCGCAGAGAATTATGTCGACTGGACTCTGCCGATTAACATCTGGACAATATTGCTGGCCATCCTTGTTTGCGATTTTGTCTATTACTGGGAGCATCGTTTCGCCCATGAGTGGCGGGTCTTCTGGACGCAACATGCGGTTCACCACTCCTCACGCTATTTTAATGCGGCGGTAGCCATTCGCTTCGGACCGTTTGAAGGTCTCCTGTCGGCGATCTTCCATCTGCCCCTCGTCTTTTTAGGCTTTCCGCCGTCGCTTGTCTTCATGGGGATCCTGACGGTGTTGGCCTATCAAACCTGGATCCATACGGAGTTGATTGGCAAACTGGGAATTCTGGAGGGAGTCCTCAACACGCCGTCCAATCACCGCGTGCATCATGGGTGTGATGAGAAATATATCGACAAGAACTATGGTGGTATTCTGATTATCTGGGATCGTCTTTTTGGCAGCTATCAGGCAGAAGAAGAAACGCCGCAATATGGCCTCAAACGGGACTTCTCCAGTATCAACCCTTTCGTCGTGTGGTTCTCGGAAGTCCCACAGTTCCTTCGAGACCTTGGAAACGCTCAAACCATGGGTGATGTCTGGAGAGTACTGTTCGGCAAACCGGGCTGGCAGCCATCTAAAAGCAACACAAGTTCCGATGCCGCTGAATAAGAGTGTATAGGCAGTAGCCTACATGAGAAGCGTACTGTGATAGCCGCCGCTACTCATCCCCCGCCCAACTCGGGCTCCGTTTGTCCAGAAAGGCGGACAGGCCCTCGCGCGCTTCGCTGCTCTTGCGGTGCTTCGCGCCGCGCCGGGCGGCGTCTTCAACCAGTTTTTTGTTCAGGGTCTTGTCTTCGCAATAGGATATAAGGTCCTTACACGCCTCAATCGCGGCGGGCCCTCCTTGCAGGAGCTGGTCAATAAAGCCGCCAACGGTCGGCTCCAGTTGCGCGCGCATACATACTGCATGGATCAGGTGAATTTCCTTGGCCCGCTCCGGCGTGAAGCGCTCGCCCGTCAACAGATAACGCCGCGCCAGATGCGCGCCGATACCATCAATGATGAACGGCGCCACGATAGACGGGATCGCGCCCAGATGAACAGCAGGCAGCGCGAAATAGGCCTCCTCACTCGTCACAGAGATATCGCAGGCAACAGCCAGAGCCACACCGCCGCCAACGCAGGGGCCATCAATCATGGCCACTGTCGGCACGCGCAAATCCTTGATCTGTAACAGGAGATGCGCAAGCCGCCGCGACACGTCATCAGAGCCTGTCTGCGCCATGCGCTCCATCCACTTGATATCAAGCCCGGCGCAAAAGCAGTTGTTCGCGCCGGTGAAAATCACCGCCCGAATATCCGGCGACGTATTGATATTGGCGAGTGCGGCGCTCAGCTCATTTATCATGTCGTCATTCAGCGCGTTGCAGACATCCGGCCTGTTCAGCGTGATGCGCGCAACCCGCCGGTCACTGATATCTACTAGAACTGTGGTATTTTCCATGAAGCTGTTTTCCCTGAGCAGCGCGCAGACTACCGCGTCAGCCGGGAAGGAGCAAATATCTTGCCAGCGCGCTTAAGGAAATGAAGGAGGGGTCAGGCGTAATAGCGCTTGCGCCGTGCCGCTGCCGCCCGCTGGATGAAAAAACTCGCCAGCGAGCGCGATGACAGGCGCGTCACCAGGACGCCCGTGAAGACGCAAGTCGCGCCAATCGTCATGACGATATCCTGATCGGCAAGGGCAGGGCTCTCGATCAGGCAGAGCAGGAATAGCGCCGAGGCGGCACCCGGTGCCCCGCCAAACCAGGCCAGAAAATGCTCTTCTTCCGTCGCCAGCTTCAGGGATTTGAGGGCAATTAGCCTTGGGATAATCCGCAGCAAGGTGACCGCAAAGATAGAGAACAGGATTATCAGGGCATCCGCCTGCAACAGGCGCGGCCCCAGTACGAAGCCGAACAGGACGAAGGCCAGCGGCTTGGCAATCTGCTCATAGCCGCTGTGCAGCACAAAACGTTCGGCGCGCTTGAGCCCGGATTCCTCTGACCACAAAAGTCCTGCCGCACAAACCGCAATCACCGCGCTGCCGCCGATGAGCGGGGCGAGAGCAAATGCCAGTATGCCAGCGACAATGGTGACAGCGGGTTTTGCAAAGCTGCTTTCGCGCTTCAGCAGCCATTTATAGAAACGCCCGCCAAGCAGGCCGATGGCACCACCAACTGCAAAACCGATGGCGGTGCGGAAGATACCCGTCTCCACAATATCGGCGCTGGTCAGATGTGGTGTGAGCGCCGCCGTTTCAATCATCACCGCAAGGGGCAGACCCACCACCAGCGCGGCAGCGCTTTCGAGCGTGATGCTCGCCTTGATCCGTTTGGAAATGGAAGATTCACGGAAGACCCGGCGCTCCAGGCTGGCCCCGT
>JALEGJ010000068.1 GCA_022763115.1 Aquisalinus sp. | reverse complement strand
CTTTACGCCGGAAGCGGATATTGAAATCCCCGAAGGCACCAAAATGGTTGAGACGGCAGTGCGCGATGCGTTGCGCGACGCCATGGCCGAGGAGATGCGCCTCGACGAAGATATCTTCGTCATGGGCGAGGAAGTCGCGGAATATCAGGGCGCGTACAAAGTTACCCGCGAGCTGCTGCAGGAGTTTGGTGAGCGCAGGGTCGTGGACACACCGATCACCGAGTATGGCTTTGCCGGGATCGGCGTAGGCGCCGCCTTCGCCGGGTTGAAGCCGATTGTGGAATTCATGACCTGGAACTTCGCCATGCAGGCGATCGACCACATCATCAATTCCGCCGCAAAAACCCGCTACATGTCCGGTGGTCAGATGGGCTGCCCGATTGTCTTCCGGGGGCCGAACGCGGCTGCTTCTCGCGTCGCCGCGCAGCACAGCCAGGATTATTCGGCCTGGTATGGCAGTGTGCCGGGGTTGATCGTGATCGCACCTTATTCGGCAGCAGACTGCAAGGGACTGCTGAAGGCAGCCATTCGTGACCCCAATCCGGTCGTCTTCCTCGAACATGAGCTGCTCTATGGCGACAAGGGCGAGGTGCCGGACATGGAAGACTTTGTCCTGCCCATCGGCAAGGCCAAAGTTGTCAGGGAAGGGACGGACCTGACAATTTCTTCTCACTCGCGCGGGGTCATGTTCGCGCTCGCGGCTGCGGACAAATTGGCCGAACAAGGTATCTCGGCAGAAGTCGTTGATTTGCGCACCCTGCGTCCGCTTGATACGGAAACCGTTATCAACTCGGTCAAAAAGACCAACAGGCTTGTGACAGTTGAAGAGAGCTGGGCACCGTTTGGTGTCGGGGCCGAGATTGCCTGGCAAGTGACCCAGCATGCTTTTGATTATCTGGATGCACCGCCAGCGCGTGTCACACAGGAAGACACGCCATTGCCTTACGCGGCCAATCTGGAGGCCTTGAGCCTGCCCAACGCCGACAAGGTAGTCGCAGCCGCGAAATCAGTCCTCTATATTTGAGGCGCAGATGTTTATCGCCCTCCCGGCTTCTTGTGTTAAGGTAATGTCAGCTTGAGGAGTGGGGATTATGCGTTTTTTCATGTGGATTTTGGTTCTGATCGTTGTCGGCGTTGCCGCCATGATCTGGCTGGCACCGGATGAGCTTGTCGAACGGGTTGACCCGATCGCAGATAACTCTCGGGAATGGGTGCAAAAAAATGTCAGCCGTCTATGGGGAAATGCGGATGAGGAACGGACAGTTGCCGAGGAGCAAGGGGACGCTTCAGAAGAGTCCGGCCCCATTCTCGCAGGCCCTGTTATCGAGGAAGAGGTAGCGACTGCACCTGCTTTGCTTGCAACGACATTGCGGGAGACCAGCTTCATCGCCAACCACCCCGGCAAGGAAGACCTGCCGGAGATCGCCTCCATCACACCGGAAGAAACCGTTGCCAGTTTTACAACGGCGCAGGTGCAGGCAATTGTTGGCGGAGTGGAAGACGATATCTTCGAAGTACCGTGGTTGGTTGGGTTGCGTGTCCATACAGAGCGGGTTTTTGATGGCCGCCTGTTGATTGCAACAGAACTATGCGGTGGAGGTGTTTATAATAGCCTCTGGATTGTGACGGCGGCCCACTGTGTTGAAGGCGCATTCAATGAAATTGAAATCATCGCCGGATCAACGGACCTCGACAGCCCGCTGGCGATCCGGCGCGTGTCGCAACGGGCCTACATCCATGCCGGGTACGAGCGGAACATTCTGCGCGAGGATATTGCCCTGATCGAGCTTGACGAACCACTCCCGGACTTTATCCCGCCAGCCCCGTGGCCAACGCCGGAAGAAGCTCTGATGATCCCGACCGTGGAAACTGTCACAGGCCGTGGCTTTGGCACAACCGAAACAGGCTTTGCCTCAAACTCGTTGCGCAAGGTTGAACTGGATGTCGCAGAGTCCTCGCTGCGCGTCATTCGTGTTGCCGACGGGGACGGCGAAGTTAAAGGACTGTGCCAGGGAGATAGCGGTACGCCGGTGACAGGCCAGATCAACGGGCGCACTGTTGTCATTGGTATGGTGTCTTTCACCGAGGCTGTATTCGGCGCAGAGAACTGCTCCACGCCGGGTTTTGTTGCTGGCCTGGTCAGTCTTGAAGGGTATATCGACGACATTGATACATTGGTCGCATTCTGCACCGCGAACCGGGAGAAGTGTCACGAAACAGAAGTGGCTGTTCTGGACGCGCAAACACTGGCACAGGATGCACCAGAAGCAGAGTCTGCACAGCCTGCTTTGGCAACCCAACAATAATCCGGAGAAGATAAGACATGCCGACGCCCATCCTGATGCCTGCACTGTCCCCGACCATGGAAGAGGGCACTCTTTCCAAATGGCTGGTCAAGGAGGGCGATGAGGTATCATCCGGAGACGTGATTGCCGAAATCGAAACCGACAAGGCGACGATGGAAGTCGAGGCCGTTGACGAGGGGAAGATCGGCAAGATCATGGTGAGCGAGGGCTCTGAAGGCGTGAAGGTCAATGAGCCTATCGCCATCCTTCTCGAAGAAGGGGAGTCAGAAGGCGATATTGACGAAGCCTCGCTGAAATCGTCAGCCAGCGATTCTTCTGGCGGCAAGGCTGAGCCGGATGCCAAGGCAGAACAAGCGCCGGAGAAAAAAAGTGCTGACGCGCCTGCAAAACCAAATGGTGCGGCCTCTGGCCCGAGCCAGCAGTCAGCGGACGGAGATCGCGTCAAGGCATCACCGCTGGCCAAACGTATGGCACAAAATGAAGGTCTGGATCTCAGCCAGTTGAACGGTTCGGGCCCCCATGGCCGCATCGTCAAGCGTGATATCGAAAAAGCGCTCGAAGAAGGTGCTGGCAAGGCTGTCGAACAGCAGAGCGCTCAAACATCATCGTCAGCAGCAGCGGCTGTGCCAACTGCCGGGGCGCTGGATGAGCGCCTCTATCCGGCAGACAGCTATGAAGCCATCAAGAATGACGGTATGCGGAAAACCATCGCAAAGCGTCTTGGCCAGAGTTTTAATCAGGAAGTGCCGCACTTCCCGCTGAACATCGACTGTGAACTCGACGAATTGCTGGCCTTCCGGAAGGACATCAACGCCATGTCTCCTGAAAAAGGCGCTGATGGCTATTACAAGATTTCTGTCAATGATCTCATCATCAAGGCCTCAGCGCTTGCCCTGAAGCGTGTGCCGGCGGCAAATGCATCCTACACAGATGAAGCAATCATTCGCCATAAACACGCAGACATAGGTGTGGCTGTTGCCATAGATGGCGGCCTGATTACGCCGATTGTCTGGAAAGCTGAGACAAAGGGCCTGGTCCAGATTTCAGAAGAAATAAGAGACATGGCCGCCCGCGCCAAAGAGAAAAAACTGAAACCCGAAGAATATCAGGGTGGTACTTTCTCTGTCTCCAACCTCGGCATGTTCGGCATCAAGAGCTTTTCTTCAATCGTCAATCAGCCCCAGGGGGCCATCATGTCCGTCGGTGCCGGGGAGCAACGCCCCGTTGTCAAGGATGGCGCACTGGATATCGCCACCATGATGACCGTCACACTTACCTGCGATCACCGGGTCGTCGATGGCGCTGTCGGCGCAGAGTTCCTCGCCGCCTTCAAACGCTTCATCGAACAACCCAAGACGATGTTGTTGTGATATAGTCTGCCGTAGGCAGATTATTTTAACCCGAATTTCTCCAGTGCCGCTTCGGCAATCGGGCCGCCCCATTCCTGTACGAAGTGACCGGCGTCAGCAACTTCCATCGCTTCCGGGCACCCTTTAATCAGGGAGCGCAGGAACTGCATCGCTGGCGGGCCAAGCACCGGATCCTGCATTCCGATTGCCATGAAGCTGTCGCCGGACCAGTCTTCTGACCAGAATTTGCGCGCTGCCAGTGAGGTTTCAACTCCCTCGCTTGAAAGGGGCGTCAGGTCCTTGCCCTGTTCCTTCATCATGACGAGTTCCGGGAAGCGGCGTACACCACCTTTATAGGATTGATCGGGATAAGGGGCCGCGTAAGCGGCGGCTTCCGCGTCGGATAAAATGGGTGTTGCCCGTTGCATCAAGCCGGCGATGTCCAGATCCGGGTTCGCTCGGTTGAAGGCCCGCCAGGCAGAGAATCCTTCTCCGGCTTCCTCACCGCCCGGTAGCCCGGTGTTCATGACGATCAGGCGGGTATAGCGTTCTGGCGCTGCCATCGGCAGGGTCAGGCCCAGCAGTCCGCCCCAGTCCTGAACCACGAGGCAAACATCCTTCAGGTCAAGTTTCTCGACAAATGCGAGCAGGGCATTACGATGGAAATGATATGTGTACACCTCATCATCTGCGGGTTTGTCAGAGCGTCCGAAACCGAACATGTCAACGGCGACAACGCGATGTCCCGCTGCCGTGAAGACAGGCATCATTTTACGGAACAGATAACTCCAGCTTGGCTCACCGTGAATGCAGAGAAAGGTCGTCCTGTCTTTCGGTCCTTCGTCAACATAATGCATTCGAAGCCCTTCATAGCCCGGCAGGTCTTCAATATAATTCGGGGCATAATCCCAGCCCGGCAGATTGTCGAAGCGCTCATCCGGTGTGCGCAAGGCATTGATGGTCATGGTCTGTCTCCTTCCATTTTGTTCAGCTTCTCGCACAGCGCACAGGCAGGCAACCCTGTTCGCAAGACAATAGCAGTGGTCGCGGTCAATCTTCTGTGAATTGACGCCCACGGCACGGGTCGCCTACACCCGTCGGCACGCACCAATCTCCGGAAGGATCACATGCCCGTTTACCAGAACATTCTCGAAACCGTCGGGCGTACGCCTGTTGTGAAGATCAACCGACTGGCGCCGGAAGGCATCAACATGTTCGTCAAGGTTGAAGCTTTCAATCCGCTTGGTTCCGTGAAAGACCGGTTGGCGCTTGGTGTGATCGAAGCGGCTGAAAAGTCAGGTGATCTGAAACCTGGTCAAACGGTTGTGGAAGCAACCAGCGGCAATACCGGTATTGGCCTTGCCATGGTCTGTGCGCAGAAAGGCTATCCGCTTGTCATCACCATGGCAGAGAGTTTCAGCCTAGAGCGGCGGCGCCTGATGCGCTTTCTCGGTGCCAGGGTCGTGCTGACCCCGGCTGCCGAGAAGGGGACCGGCATGGTCAACAAGGCCAAAGAGCTGGCGGAACAAAATGGCTGGTTCATGACCCGGCAATTCGAGAACGCCGCAAATCCAGATATGCACGCCCGTACGACCGCGCGGGAGATCGTTGATGATTTTGCCGGGCAGTCGCTCGATTACTGGGTGACCGGCTATGGTACTGGCGGAACCCTTTCCGGCGTCTCCCGCGTTTTTGCCAGGGAACTACCAAACACAAAGATCGTTGTCAGCGAGCCTGATGGTGCTGCCTTGCTCACTGATGGCACGCCGCAGGCTCGCAACGATGACAACTCACCAGCCAGCAGTCACCCGGCCTGGTCGCCGCATCCCATTCAGGGCTGGACGCCGGATTTCATTCCGTATGTGGCACAGGAAGCTATTGATGCCGGCACCATTCATCAGGTGCTGAAAGTAACAGGCGCAGACGGTATGCACTGGTCAAAGGAACTGGCCCAGAAAGAGGGTATCTTCACCGGCATTTCGGGTGGGTCCACCTTTGCAACGGCGATGGATGTCGCAAATACAGGAGAAAAGGGCTCAACGATACTCTGTATGCTGCCGGATACAGGCGAGCGCTATCTCTCAACGCCGTTGTTCACGGACATTGAAGCCGATATGAACGACGAAGAGAAAACAATTTCCAAGTCCACGCCGAATTATCAGTTGTGACCTCATGAGGCTCACAGCGACACCAAGGTCACACTTTTCTCGAAAAGTCAGGCTTTTGTTAGACCACCTTGGCTTGCCATATGAGTTGGATGATCCGGGTAATGTTGCTGATATTGATAAAGAGATATTTGGTGGCAACTCGCTTATGTCTGTACCCGTACTAAGTGATGGACAGCAGTTTGTTTTTGAGTCTGACAATATCGCGCGCTACGTCGTTCGAAAATTTGATCCCGCAGACGCATATGGTGTGCTGACGGAAGATACCGAGAGTTTGAATCTTCGCGCAGTGATGAACGGCATCATGGAGAATGATGTCAAATTGGTATTGTCTACCCGAACTGGCATGGAACCAGATAAATATCCCTATTTCCAGAAGGCGAGGCAGGCAATCTTGCAAGGAATAGTCTGGCTGGAAGAGCGGGGACAATGTTTTGCACAAGATGAAATAACTTATAGAGAGTTTTACCTGATTAGTATGTGGGATCATTTGACGTTTTATGACGTTGTTGAGCTAGACTACCCTGTGCTGCTTTCAACGATCACAAAACTCTCCCAATCTAATCTGGTCCGATGTTGTGCCCCGGCTTAACAACTGAATCAGATTACTGATAAAGCAGGTCTGGCAACCAGGTTGCGAGTTGCGGGAACAGCGCGAGTGCTGCAAGCGCAATGACCTGTATCAAAACAAATGGCAGGGCACCTCGATAAATCTGTGCAGTGCGAACACTGTCAGGCGCAACACCGCGCAGATAGAACAGGGCAAAGCCAAAAGGTGGCGTCAGGAATGATGTTTGCAGATTCACGGCCATCATCACGCCAAGCCATACGGGGTCCACACCCATCAACAACAGGGCAGGGGTAACAAGCGGCACCACGACCAGCGTGATCTCGATGAAGTCGAGGAAAAAGCCGAGTATAAACATGACCAGCATGACAGCGATAACAGCACCTGTTACGCCGCCGGGAATGTTGGCGAGAGCATGAGCGACCGTCTCATCACCGCCAAGCCCCCGGAAGACGAGAGAGAAAAGCGCGGCGCCAATCAGGATTGTGAATACCATGGTGGTCACTGTCGTTGTTTTCTCAACAACCGGGGCCAGCATTTTCTCTTTAAGCAGATGATAAAGGCTCGAAATCAGGCTCAAGGCGATCAGCAGGCAGCAGACCGTCGCAGCGAAAATCCCCAGATTTTCAATGCCGCTGATCTCCTCTCGGCCAACACGCAGGTCCAATGTTGTGGTGAGCAGCAGGAGAATTCCGGTCGCGAAAGTTCCAGCAATCAGAAGGGGGCGACCGTCCCAGCCGGTTTTGGGACATAGCCTGAAACCGGCAATCAGTATGGCACCTGCGGCGCCAACGGCTGCCGCTTCGGTTGGAGTCGCGATGCCACCCAAAATGGAGCCGAGCACAGCCACGATCAAAAGTAGCGGTGCTGGCAGGGTCTTCAGGGCGGCTGCCACAATCTGGGAATAGCTCTCGCCCGTTTCTTTCGGGATGGCAGGGGCGGCTTTTGGATTAAGCAGGGCAACGATCAACTGATAGGCCAGATAAAACCCGACCAGCATCAATCCGGGCAGCAAGGCGCCGGCAAAGAGATCGCCCACTGAAACTGTTTCCGGCGCGTACACACCTTGCTGTAGCTGCGCTTTCTGCCAGGCGTTGGAGATCTGGTCGCCAAGCAGGATCAGAACGATGGAAGGCGGAATAATTTGCCCGAGCGTCCCGGCAGCAGCAATCGAGCCAGATGCAAAGGCCGGAGAATAACCACGCCGCAGCATTGTTGGCAGGGACAAAAGCCCCATGGTCACCACTGTTGCGCCGACGATACCAGTGGAGGCTGCAAGCAGCGCCCCCACAATGGTGACAGAAATACCGAGCCCGCCATTCATGCTGCCGAACAGTTTCGCCATATTGTCGAGAAGCTCTTCGGCAATTCTGGATTTCTCCAGCACAACGCCCATCAGCACGAAGAGGGGAACAGCGATCAGAACCTGATTATTGATGATCCCGAAAATCCGTATGGGATATGGTTCCGAGAAGAAGGCAATATCGAATGCCCCCATAGACAAGCCAAGTAGTCCGTAAATAAGCGCCGTGCCGGCGAGGCTAAAAGCCGCCGGATAGCCTGCCAGGAGCAGAGCGCACAGAGTGATAATCATGGCGATATCAAGCCATCCGGCGCAGGCGCACCAGCAGATAATCAGGTTATCGAGGAACTCGGCCATTTATTCACTGGCCTCCCTGACGGGACGCAGAACGATGGCCGCTTTTGTGGCGATAGAAAATCCTGCCAGCGCCAGCAACACGGCGAACAGCGGAATAAGGGTCTTTAGAATGAACACCGCCTGTATGCCGGATGCTTCGCGCGAGCCTTCCATCACATCCCAGGCGCGCGCTACATACGGCCCGGCCGCCCAGACAATCAGGATGCAAATGGGAAACAGAAACAGGTAAGTGCCAGCGAAATCGACAAGGGCTTTGCGGCGCTCCGACGCGTCTCGGTAGAAAATATCGACGCGTACATGCTCATTCTGGATCAGCGCGTAGCCGGCGGTTAGCAAAAACAGGAAACCAAACATGTAGATGATGCTTTCCTGTAGCCAGATAAAATTTATGCCGAATACGTATCGCATGACGACAATCGCCACCTGAACCATCGCCATCGTCAGTGCCAGCCACATGATACTTCGTGCAACGCGTGTGTTAATCTCATCGGCAAGCCCGGCCAGTTTTTGGCTCAAGTCGGTGATGCCGGGGGCGCCAGTCAGGAGTAGCGCAACAGGCAGAAGCATGAGCAGGCAGGAAAGCCCTGCGATGACCATCAGGATATTTCCAATCAGCTCCAGCATCCCCTAGAGATCCAGCAGTTCGCGGCGTACAGCCATATAGGCTTCATCCGAAATCCGGTTCCATTCGGCACCTGCCAGCAACGCTTCGCGATAGCTGTCGTAAATTCGTGCAGAAAGGTCGTCTTCTGCTGCAATCTCCTCAAAGACGATCTTGGTATTTCTTGCCAGTTCGGCCATCACATCTTCCGGCATCTGGCGAAGCTGCACGTTGTGCTCTTGCAGCAGCGTTTTAAGCCCAATCGAGTTATTATGGGCATACTGTGCAATCATTTGGTGGTTCGCAGCACGGCAGGCATTCTCAACAATGGCCTTTTCCTGCAATGAAAGATCATTCCACAGATCAAGGTTCATGCCTGTAGAAAGCATGGCCCCGGGTTCGTGGAAGCCCGGCCAGTAATAGAAATTCGCCTCCCGGTAGAAGCCGAAAGCAATATCGTTCCAGGGGCCAACCCATTCAGTTGCGTCAATAGCCCCGGATTGCAGCGCCTGATAGAGCTCATTGCCGGGCAGGGATACCGCCGTCGCCCCAGTGCGTCGCATGACCTCGCCGCCGATGCCCGGCATACGGATTTTCAGGCCCCGAAGATCTTCCAGGGAGTTGATTTCTTTCTTGAACCAGCCGCCCATCTGGTGCCCGGTGTTGCCGGCCCCGAAAGGCTTGATGTTGTACTCACCGGCCAGTTCGTCCCAGAGTTGCTGCCCGCCACCATACTCGATCCAGCCCATGATCTCGGAAATTGTCATGCCGAACGGTACGGATGTGAAAAACGCATAAGCGCGGGAGCGGGACGTCCAGTAATACTCTGCCCCGTGATAAAGGTCTGCCGACCCGCCGGCGACTGCATCGAATGAGTCAAACGCGCCGACCAGTTCGCCTGCTGCGTACAGTGTGACGCGCATCTTCCCGCCGCTCATCTCTGTGATGTACCGGGCCACATTTTCTGCGCCATCGCCAAGACCGGGAAAGTCCCGGGGCCAGGTTGTCACCATTTTAAGTTCACGGTCGGCGATGCCGTTTATACCGGTTTCCGCGACAGCAGGGCCGCCGCAGCGGTCCTTGCAATCGCAGCCTGCGGCAAGTGTCGTTGCGCCAATTGCACCAACGGTCAGAAATTTGCGCCTGTTCAGCCGTTTTGGTTTGGCTGGTGCCGTCGTCAAGTTAGGTGTCTTGACCATCCCTCTAATCCCTTTTGCGCCTATCTTGGCGCTTTTCGAGGGGCAGGTCCAGTTGGACAGTTCGCCGTCCTCCAGCCGTGACTGCCAAAAATGGCTTATCGGCTTTTGCGATGTGAAGGCTTTTTCAAGGTCAGCCGTTGCCAGCCATTGCTGGTCCATTCTTCCAGCGGCTGGAAACGCGCCTTGTAATCCATCTTGGCGCTGCCATCGACCCAGTAGCCGAGATAGATATGATCCAGACCCAGCTCCAGAGCATAGCTGATATGATCCAGAATCATAAAAGTCCCGAGGCTGCGGGCCTCTTCATCCGGATCAAAAAAGCTGTACACCATGGAAAGCCCGTCAGGCAGCCTGTCGGTCAGACTACAACCCAGTAGCCGATCTTCACCATCTGGGGTGGTCTGACGATATTCGAGAACCAGCGTGTCAACGGAAGTCTGTTCAATCATGCTGGTATAATCGAGAACCGTCATGTCCGACATGCCGCCATCAGAATGCCGGGCGTCGAGATAGGCCCGCAATATCGAGAATTGCTCGCTGGTGGCTTGCGGGGCAGCATTAACGCGCCGCACATCCCGGTTCCGGTTGCGAATGCGTTGCCATGATTTACCAAACTGGAACTCGTTTGCGACAACCCTGACAGGCTTACAGGCAGAGCAGGTATCACAGGCTGGCAAGTAAACGATATTCTGTGAACGGCGGAAACCTCTTTGTGTCAGCAGGGCGTTAAGTTCGGGCGCTGTCGGCCCTGACAGGAAGGAGAACACCTTTCTCTCCTTGCGCCCGCGTAAATACGGGCAGGGCGTAGGGGAGGTCAGGTAGAACTCGGTCCGGGAATGTTCAAAAGGTTTCGTCACGCTGTAGATACTCTGCTCATGCGCTCATAACGCTATGCAATGCCGTTGCTGTCGGCAAGGTGTATTGTTGGTCGAATAGGTGATTGCAAAAGGTGTGCTGTTTTCACGATCACTCTTGAAAAAGTCTAAAGAAGCCCCGTCATTCGGAAATAAATTGGGGCAACGATCGTATAAACAACCCACAAGATCAGGATCAGCGGAATACCAATCGCGAGAAAATCCCTGAATTTGTAATGCCCGGGGGCCATCACCAGCAGGTTTGTCTGATAGGCAACGGGCGTGGCAAATGAGCAGTTGGCCCCGAAGATCACTGTCAGAAGGAGAATAAGTGGGTCGATTTCAGCGGCAATCGCCGCGTTGACAGCAATCGGTGTGAACAGCACCGCTGTTGCGTTGTTGGAGAGGACGTTCGTCAAGGCAGCGGAAAGAATAAAGAACAGGGAGATCAGCAGGATAGGGCCACCAACCTGCGCCATTGAGACAAGCCAGCCACCAATCATGGCTGCACCGCCCGTCATTTCCAGAGAAATACCCATGGCAAGGGCGGAACCGATCAGCAGGAAAATACGTCTGTCGATAGCTCGCGACGCCTGCCGGACATTAAGACACCCGGCGGCCACCATGAGCGTTGCGCCCAGAAAGGCTGCAATCGCGATCGGGAATATACCAAAGGCTGCGGTTCCTACAACGAGGGCAAAGATCATTGCAGCTTTGCGTGCGTTGCCCGGTTCGGGCAGGCCGGTCATGGACCATTCGAGCAGCACTATATCCCTGTCTGTTCGAAGGGCGCGGACATCCTTGATGTCCCCGAGCAGCAATAGAACATCACCTGCCTCCAGCCTGATTGAGTGCATCTGCGAACGGATCATCCGGCTGCGGCGTTGTATCCCCAGAATCACGCAATTGGTCTGATAGCGGAAACCGATCTGGGCGATAGTGCGCCCGATCATGCGCGAGCCGGGGGCAACGATTGCCTCGACCATGGTGAGCTCGCCGCCTGTGTTGTTGTCCTCCTGAATGTCGATTTCGCTCATGACCCCTGCGAGGATATCCGGTTTTGAACGCAGCAGGTTGGTGAGCGCTTTGCGGGTGGCGGCAATGATGACCGTATCATGAAGCCTGAAAACAAAGTCATCATAGGGCGGCAGCATCGCTTCTTCACGCCGTTGCACCATTCTCACGGTGACATCCGGCAAGTCTGGGAACATACCTGCGACAGCGCCGCGTCCGATCAGCGGGTGTCCACGGTTAATCTCGATCTGCGCGATGAATTGCTTGCCGTCACTTTCACCGCCACGAACGTTCTGGGCGGTGCGATCCGGCAGAAGCCAGCGGCTTGCCAGTAATAAGTAAGTGCCACCAATGATTGTCAGAACGATCCCGATGGGAAACAGGGCGAAGAAATCAATCCTCTCGCCAGTTACATTGGCGAATGCTTCAACGGCCAGGAGGTTTGTTGAAGAGCCGATCACCGTCAGCATACCGCCAAAGATGGACATGAAAGACAGCGGGATCATTAGCCGTGAGGGCGCGACTTTGCTCTGGGCCGCGATGGCAGCCATGATCGGAATGAACATGACCACAACGGGCGTGTTGTTCAGAAAGGCACTGATGACGACGACGAAAATGAAGACAGCAGCCAGAGCCAGAAAGCTGTGCTTTTCATAGGCATCGACCAGCATCCGCGTGGGGAATTCCAGGGCGCCTGACTGGAACATGCCCTGACCGATAATCAGCAATCCCATAATGGCAAACAGCGCCGGGCTGGCAAAACCGCTCAGCAGGGTGCCAGAGTTCAGCACATTTCGGCCCATGTCATCTTCCACGGGAAAGAAGTGGAAGAACACCAGCAGCATAATCACAGCACTGGCAGAAACCATTTCCATGGAAAAGCGATCAAGGCTGTACAGCACAATCATGATGCCGATGATTGCCATCGTCATCCACATCTGCCATTCGCCTGTCATCAGTTCCTGCATATGATTAGCTAATCAGATTCTGTCTTTGTGGGCCTGTACTGCTTGAAAAAGGAGCCCTGTTGAGGACGGTTACAAAGCGCTCTTTTAGCAGAACACCCTCTTGCGCCTATAGGCAGGAGCGTGCTTGACCATGATCTTTATGTATTTCGTGGAGTGGTGAGGCTGAATGATATCTGATCCTGCTGATCTCAAAAACGCATTTGCCAGATTCGTAACCGGCGTGACGATCGTCTCCTGCAAGCCTGAAGGCGAGGGCGTAAAGCCATTAGGGCTTACGGTCAATTCCTTTACTTCGGTGTCTTTAGACCCGCCTCTGGTATTGTGGTGCATCGACAAGACATCCAGCGTCTATAACACCTTTGCGCAAGCAAACAACTACGCTGTCACCATCCTTAAAAGCGACCAGGCTGACATGTCAGGGCGATTTGCCACGCCTGGCCAGCATGGCTTTGAGGGCGTTGAGGTCGAAACCATGGTGACCGGCGCGCCCGTTCTCAAAGATAGGCTTGCGAGCATAGATTGTGAGATCGAAGCGCGGCACGACGCTGGAGATCACGTTATCCTTGTGGGGCGCGTGGTTGACCTAGATTACAAAGATCACGCCCCGTTAATGTATGTTGGCAGAAATTATCTGGAAGGCCCTGTAATTTCAGAGGAAAATTAAATGAAGTGCGCATTTCTGGGCTTAGGTGTGATGGGCTATCCCATGGCAGGCCATCTCGCTAAAGCCGGTCACGAAGTCACGGTCTACAATCGCACAACTTCAAAAGCACAGCAGTGGCTGGACGAGTACGAGGGAAAGGTTGCCGAGACGCCCGAACTGGCCGTGCAAGAGGCTGACTTCGTGTTTGCCTGTGTCGGGAATGATGAAGACAGTCTGGCGGTTGGCCGCGAAGCGCTTGCGGCCATGAGCGCCGGGAGCATTTACGTTGACCATACGACCACCTCAGCTTCCTGCGCCGAGAAACTCGCAGAACTTGCTGAGTCTCGAAATGTCGGATTTCTGGATGCACCTGTATCCGGCGGTGAAGCTGGTGCCGTAAACGGGGCATTGTCGCTGATGTGTGGTGGTGAAGAGGGTCACCTGAACAATGCTGAGCCTTTGATGCAGGCTTATGCAAAGCGCATTGTTCATATTGGCCCCGTCGGGCATGGGCAATTATGCAAGTCGGTTAATCAGATTGCTATTGCGGGCCTCCTGC
The DNA here is from genome assembly GCA_022763115.1 of Aquisalinus sp. Taxonomy (GTDB): domain Bacteria; phylum Pseudomonadota; class Alphaproteobacteria; order Caulobacterales; family Parvularculaceae; genus Aquisalinus. The sequence goes on along the minus strand of JALEGJ010000068.1, from coordinate 34,542 downwards.
AAGGGTTGTCCGAAGCTGTTGCCTTTGCCAAGGCGTCCGGCATCGATACGGACAAGACTCTTGAGGCAATCTCTGGCGGCGCAGCCCAGAGCTGGCAGATGGAAAATCGCTGGCAGACGATGGTGGAGGGCAAGTTCGACTTCGGTTTCGCTGTGGAATGGATGCGCAAGGATCTGGATATTGTCTTCTGTGAAGGCAGCAGGTTCGATGCTGACCTGACGGTCACGAAGCTGATTGATTCTTATTACAAGGAGGTTGCAGAAAATGGCGGCAATCGCTGGGATACATCCAGCCTCGTCAGCCGTATTGACAGGCAGAAGGCATAGGATGTCTCGGCGCTAATGGCTTACTGTTTCTGTAGCAACTCCGCTGCTTCCAGAGCGAAATACGTAATAATCCCGTCAGCACCGGCGCGTTTGAAGCATTGCAGTGACTCGATGATAGTGCGGTTTCGGTCCAGCGCCCCGTTTTCTGCGGCTGCACTGATCATCGCGTACTCTCCTGATACCTGAAAGGCGAAAGTCGGGACTTTGAAGGCTTCCTTAACCCGGGTGACCATGTCCAGATAGGGCAGGCCAGGCTTGACCATGACGCTGTCGGCACCTTCCTGTAGATCAAGCGCCACTTCCCGCAAGCCTTCATCGGTGTTCAGCGGATTCATCTGATAGGTTTTTTTGTCCCCCTTCAGCACATCCTGTGAGCCAATGGCGCCGCGATAGGGGCCATAGAAGCAAGACGCATATTTTACGGCATAGGACATGATCTGCGTATGCGTCAGGCCTTCCGTTTCGAGAGTGCGTCTGATTGCCCCAACGCGGCCATCCATCATGTCTGACGGGGCAACGATATCAAATCCGGCTCTGGCCTGGAGCACAGCCTGCTGACAGAGAACATCGACCGTTTCGTCATTCAGGATTTCGCCATTCTCCAACAGGCCGTCATGGCCATGGTCTGTGTAAGGATCGAGAGCGACATCGCAGATCAGGCCGATCTCGGGTACGGCCTGCTTGATGGCCTGTGCCGTGCGGCACATCAGATTGTCAGCGCTCAGGGCAGTCGCCGCATCAGCAGAGCGCTCTTGTGTACTGGTGTAAGGAAACAGCGCCAGCGCGTTGATACCACGACTGCGTGCTTTCTCTGCCGCTGCAACCGCCCGATCCGGCGATAATCGCAAAACACCCGGCATATGTTCGACAGACTCTTCCGCATTCTTGCCATCTTTAAGGATTATGGCCCAGATGAGATCATTGACGGTCAGTGCATTTTCAGCATGCAATTGACGCGACCAGTTGCTGGAGCGCAGCCGTCTCAGCCGCGTGTACGGATAAGATTGTCCGTTTCCTGTGAAATCTGTCATCTATCAGGGCTCTTTGTCTCAAAGCAGGCCAGTCTGATCTGAAATGGTCCCATAAAGAAACAATCAGCTTAACCACACTTTAGTCGTTCGATACTAATGTCTTCCGGTGAGTAGCGTACCTTGTGTCAGAGGCAATAACAAATGGTAGCAGAAGCATCAGTAAGCACCCAGTTGGTGGGAACAGTCGGGGAAGATAATGAGGGTGACCTGAAATCGGTCTACTTGAAACTTCTCCATTTGATTGAACGACTTCACCGTCAACTTCTCGATGTGATCAAGGATGAGCTGGAGCGTCTGGGTCAGGCTGATATTAATGCTGTGCAGGCTTTGTTGCTGTATAATATCGGTGATGCCGAATTGACCGCCGGGGAGCTGCGCTCACGTGGCCATTACCTTGGCAGCAATGTTTCGTATAATCTGAAGAAGCTGGTTGAGGCTGGGTACATTCGCCATGAACGCAGCAAGACAGATAAACGGTCTGTGCGTGTCTCTCTGACTGAAAAAGGTATCGAAGTGCGTGATACACTGGTCAGTCTGTTCGATCGCCAACTTGGTTCTGTTGTGCAGGTTGGTGACGTCAATGCTGGTATGATCTGTGGTACCAATGTTGCGCTCGAACGCCTTGAGCGTTTCTGGGCTGATCAGATCAGATTCCGTCTCTGAGAGTCATTCTCATAAATCCCTGAATTATTTGACGAAAGCGTCTGCCAAGCCGTTGCAGGATTGGCATTTTTTACGCATAACTACATTTAGTTCTGACAGGACAAATTCGGGGATGCCTTAAATGGTAGATTATGAACGCGCTTTTGATTCAGCTGTGAAAGCTGTGAAAGCGGAAGGCCGGTATCGTATTTTCGCTGACCTTGAGCGCTGTCGTGGGCGCTATCCACAGGCGATGTATCACGGACCTGAAGGCGAGAAAGAAGTCACTGTCTGGTGTTCCAATGATTATCTCGGCATGGGCCAGAATGAGCATGTCGTGAACGGCATGAAGTCAGCCATCGACAAGGTTGGTGTCGGGGCGGGTGGCACCAGGAATATTGCCGGGACAACACATTTTCATGTCTTGCTGGAAGAGGAACTTGCTGACCTTCATGAAAAAGAAGCCGCACTTCTCTTCACTTCCGGATATGTGGGCAATGAAGCAACGCTTTCTACCCTCAGTCGCATCTTGCCGGACTGTATCATCCTGTCTGATGAATTGAACCACGCTTCCATGATCCAAGGGATTCGCGGCGGCAAAGGTCCAAAGCTGATCTGGCGCCATAATGACGTCGAGCATCTTGAAAGTCTTCTGAAAGACCTGCCGGCTGATAAACCAAAGATCATTGCTTTCGAGTCCGTTTATTCAATGGACGGGGATATTGCCCCGATTGAAGCGATTTGCGATCTGGCCGACAAGTATAACGCCTTCACCTATCTCGACGAAGTGCACGGTGTCGGGCTGTACGGTTACAAGGGCGGCGGTGTTGCTCAGCGAGATGGCGTTGAACATCGCATTGACCTGATTGAAGGCACGCTCGGCAAGGCATTCGGCGTCATGGGCGGGTATATTGCGGGCTCTTCAAACCTGATTGACGCTGTACGCTCTTACGCATCCGGCTTTATCTTTACGACAGCACTGTCACCCGTTCTGGTGGCGGGTGCCCTGGAAAGCGTCAGGTTTTTGAAAAAAGCTTCTGATTTGCGTGAAAAACATCAGGAGCGCGCTGCGCGCATGAAAACCATATTGCGTGAAGCGGGGCTTCCGGTGATGCCGTCGGTCAGTCATATCGTGCCGGTTTTTGTTGGTGATCCTGTCGCCTGCAAAGAGGTCTCGGATCTCCTGCTGGAAGAGCACAATATATACGTTCAGCCGATCAATTATCCGACAGTGCCGAAAGGCACCGAGCGGTTACGGTTCACACCGACACCGCTGCATTCGGATCAGCACATGGAGCAGCTGGTACAGGCCTTGGATAAAGTGTGGATTGATCTTGATCTCAAGCGTGTCGCGGCCTGAAGCCACGCAATAGCACAGAAAAAAGCCCCGCATTTGCGGGGCGTTTTTTATTTTAGGCTTTTCTCTTTTTCCGCGTCACCTTCTTGGTGGTGCGCTTTGCGCCGGCAGCTTTACCAAGTCCGATTTTCTTGGCAAATGCCGAGCGTTTCTTGGCGTAATTTGGGGCAACCATTGGATAGTCTGCGGGCAGACCCCAGCGACGACGATATTCTTCAGGAGAGAGACCATACTGTGTGCGAATATACCGCTTCAGCATCTTCAGCTCTTTGCCGTCTTCAAGGCAAATAATGTAATCGGGCGTAATTGACTTGTTTACAGGAACAGCAGGTTCCTTGTTCGTCAGGCCACCACCTTCGCCAGCATTGAGAGCGTTCAATGTCGAGTAAGTGCTGTGCAGCAGCGAAGACAGCTCCTCGGCAGAGGCTTTGTTATTACTGACATAAGCTGCGACGATGTCTGTCGTCAGATTAAGCAGCTCATTAACGTCATGGGCATCATTCTTGCCTGCCATCAGCTATTCCTTTCTGGTTCTGCTCGAAGGTGATGGATGTTCACCAAAAGCATCGGAAGTTTTTGCAATGATATGATATACTATAACTAAGTATGAAGCTTCGCTTAATGCTATGTTATATAGTTATCAAGGTCTTAGTGCAGTTTTTGCCGTAATTTCAGATATTTAGTGCAAGGCAGGGGGCATCCAGAGTTGGGCTGTACTGATCGCGCAACCGCTGGTTTAACACGCGCAATGCCCTGACAGTTGACTTTGAGGGCGAGCAATTTACGTGTGTGGCACGTTAACGCACACAAATTCTGGCAGCGAGATTATGAGCACAATCACCACTCCAACAGCCTTTTTCGGTACAAGCCTGGCCGATGCTGACCCTGATCTGTCAGGGTTTGTCGATCTTGAGCTGCGTCGTCAACAAGAGCAGATTGAGTTGATTGCCTCTGAGAACATTGTCTCGCGCGCTGTGCTGGAGGCTCAGGGCTCAGTTCTGACGAACAAATATGCAGAGGGGTATCCCGGGCGTCGATATTATGGCGGTTGCGAGGAGGTCGACAAAGCTGAGGAACTGGCCATTTCCCGTGCCACCCAACTGTTTTCTTGCAAGCATGCTGTCGTGCAGCCTCATTCGGGCAGTCAGGCCAATCAGGCTGTCTTTATGAGCCTGCTTAAGCCAGGTGATACATTTCTTGGTATGGACCTAGCCGCAGGCGGACACCTGACCCACGGCAGCAAAGTGAATCAGTCAGGTAAATGGTTCAATGCTGTGCATTATTCAGTCAACGAGGATGACCATCTGATTGATTATGACCAGCTTGCTGATCTGGCGCAAAAGCATCAGCCGAAGCTGATTATTGCAGGTGGCTCTGCCTATTCCAGAATCATTGATTTTGCGCGCTTTCGTCAGGTGGCGGATAGCGTCGGCGCAATTCTGATGGTGGATATGGCCCATTTTGCCGGTCTGGTCGCGGGGGGTGCCTATCCAAGCCCGCTTGATCATGCTCATGTTGTCACAACCACAACGCACAAGACGCTACGCGGTCCGCGTGGCGGTCTGATCCTGACAAACGACGATGATATTGCCAAGAAATGCCGTTCTGCCCTCTTTCCCGGATTGCAGGGTGGACCGCTGATGCATGTCATTGCCGCCAAGGCGGTGGCTTTTGGGGAAGCGCTTCAGCCTGCATTCAGGGACTATGCACAGTCTGTGATCAACAACGCGCAAGCCATGGCGGGGGTTCTGGTTGATGCCGGATATGCTGTTGTCTCCGGCGGAACAGATACCCATCTGGCCCTGATTGACCTGCGCCCCAAGGGAGTGAAAGGCAACATGGCTGAGGAAAGCCTGGAGCGTGCGGGGATCACCTGCAACAAAAACGGTGTTCCTTTTGATCCTGAGAAACCGGCCATAACGTCAGGCATCAGGATAGGCTCGCCCGCAGGTACGACGCGCGGCTTTGGCGTCGATGAGTTCAGACTGGTTGGCAGCCTGATTGCAGAAGTCCTCGACGGCCTTGCCGAGAATGGTGAGAACAACGAAACAGCTGAAAAGGCAGTTTTTGCTCAGGTTCGGGAGCTGACAGACAGGTTCCCGATTTACAGCTGAGCAATGGGCAGCTAGATCAGTTAGCCGCTAGACAGGAGGCACATGATGCGCTGCCCGTTTTGTGCCAGTGAAGATACCCAGGTAAAGGACTCGCGTCCGACGGAAGATGGTGCAGCCATCCGTCGTCGTCGCTTATGTGGTAACTGCGGGGCGCGTTTCACCACGTTCGAGCGTGTCCAGTTGCGCGAGCTTGTTATTCTGAAAAGTTCCGGCAAGAAGGTTCCCTTCGACAGGGAAAAGCTGGTGCGGTCGATCAGCATTGCCGTGCGCAAGCGCGACATCGATCAGGACAAGGTCGAAACCATGGTGTCGTCTATCGTGCGCAAACTGGAAGCGATGGGCGATACCGAGATCAGTTCCAGTATACTTGGTGAAATGGTCATGCAGGGGTTGCAAGAGCTGGATGAGGTTGCCTTCGTGCGATATGCGTCCGTTTATAACAACTTTTCGCGCGTCGAGGATTTTGAGAAGTTTCTCAGCCGTATGGCTGGACAGTCAGAGTAGGGTCAGGTTTTGGTAAAAGCGGTTACGGAAATCAGTGCAGATGTTGATGCACGGAATATGGCGCGGCTCGCTGCCGTTCAGGCGCTTTATCAGATGGAACATGCTGGCACCGGTCTTGAAAGCGTTATCCGTGAGTATAAGGATCACCGCCTTGGGGGCGAAATGGATGGCTCCATGTTACGCCACGCCGATGAGGCGTTTTTCGAGGATATCCTGCGGGGCACTGTTGATCTGCAGCACAAGATAGATAACTTCATCAATCGGCTGCTTCGGGAAGGATGGTCGCTGAAGCGGCTTGACGCTACCGTGCGGGCGATCTTGAGATGCGGCGTGTTCGAACTTATCCGGCGTGCTGATGTGCCATTCCCAACAATAATCGATCAATACACTGATATTGCAGCTTCGTTTTTCGACGAAGGCACAGATGAGGCCAATCTCGTCAATGCCTTGCTTGACAAGGCGGCGTCTGAAGTGCGGGTGGATGAAGCACTGTAGAACAGGCGTGACGCATGTTTGCCAAGGAACCACTTGACGAATTTGGACTGATCGAAAAATACTTTGCGCCTCTGGCAGGGAAGGGCGGCTTCGGTCTGAAAGACGACATTGCGCTCCTGAGCACTGACAATGTGGTGAGCAAGGATGTTCTCGTATCAGGGGTTCATTTTTTCCCGGACGACCCGCCAGACTTTATCGCGCGCAAGGCTTTGCGGGTGAATATATCTGACATCATTGCCAAGGGCGCACAGCCATGCGCATACATGCTGGGGTTGGTTTTAACACCGGAGACAGACGAAAACTGGATTGCCGGGTTCGCGGCAGGACTTGCGCTAGATCAGGAGATTTTTGGTATCTCTCTGCTGGGTGGGGATACAACGAGGCAATCAGGGCGAGGTCAGATTGTTGTTTCACTGACAATTTTTGGCCAAGCTCCTCTATCCGGAGATCTCGTGCGCCGGAATGGAGCGATGCCCGGCGATTATATCTTCGTAACCGGTACAATTGGTGATGCTGTCTTGGGGTTGTCTGTAGCCTCCGGCAAGCTCTCATCGAAAGAAGCGCATGCACAATATCTGCTTGGCCGGTACCGGCTTCCTGAACCAAGGCTTGCTCTTGCACCAGTCATCGCAGCAAAAGCTACGGCTGCGCTGGATGTTTCTGATGGCCTCATTGCGGACGCAGGGCATCTGGCGCGCGCGTCGGGTGTGGGAATTGATATTGATTCAGGCAACCTGCCATTGTCTGACGCGGCGAGGTCATGGTGTGCGGTGCAGCCAGACATGCAGGCAGCTCTGGTGACCCTGGCAACCGGTGGTGACGACTATGAGATTTTATGTGCGGTCAAACCGTCTGATACGCCAGAATTTCTGGAATTGGCGAAACAAGCCAATGTGGACGTGACAAAGATAGGGGTCTCTACGGACAAGTCGGCAGGCCGCGTTGAATTTCTGTCGTCAGATGGGAGTGTGATAGATGTGGCTAAAGCCGGGTATAATCACTTCGTCCCTTAAGGACCACCCGGGCCTTCGCCTTCGCCTGTCGTCGGCAGCTGGCCAACATTGCCAACAAGCTGCTCGATAATTGACAGTTCCTTGCCACGGGTAGGCGTCTCGCGATCCACAAGTTCGATCTGCATGCCGTCTTTCAGATTGTATTCTTTGACCTCCGTGACCTTGCCATCGGTATCAAAGTTGAATGCAATCACTGTGCGGGTCGTTGTCTGGGTCTGATAATAGGCGCGCGCATTGCTGGTCGATGAAATGTAGTACCACGTGTTGTCGTTCAGAGAGGGTACAATGGAAGGCTCACCATAGCGCGCCAGCACACTGGTTTTCGTGTCGACACCGGCCTCTGCTGTCAGTTCGTTTTCGCCGCGTTCAATAATGTATCCGTGACGGGCACGCGTGGAAACACAAGCTGCCAGCGCAACAACAACGGTAATAAGAACAATCACACGTAACATAATCAAACCTGTCTCAGACCAGTGAATTTTCTATGTATAGTATGTAGCGGCGCTTTGCCAAGCCGCTTACATGATGAGACTGTTACAGATACGCCATGAACGGGTATATTTTCGATGATATTTTCTCTTTTCAAGCCTGATGAAGTTCAGGAAGCCGCCACAGACCTCTATGCTGACATCGTGGAGCAGGCGCGGCGTGAGGCTTTTTATCTTGATCTGGAGGTGCCTGATACGAAAGAGGGGCGGTTTGACCTTATCACCCTGCACATGTTTCTTGCCCTGCGCCGTCTGAAAGATGATGCAAGGGCGCGCGAGCGTTTCTCACAAAAGCTGTTCAACGTGATGTTCCGAAACATGGACCATTCCTTGCGCGAAATGGGGGCGGGTGATCTGACTGTCGGCAAGAAAGTTCGGGGTCTGGCCGAGGCCTTTTATGGGCGGGTCAGGGCCTATGGCACTGCTCTCGATGAGGAGGATCGTGATGCTTTGGGCAAGGCACTGGCGCGCAACATTTATGATGATGAAGAATACAATCCGGAAATCATTAGCTGTATGGTGGATTATGTACTGAGAGCTGAAGCTGATCTGGCCAGTCAAACGGTGGATCGTATCATGCTGGGGGTTATTCGCTTCCCTGATGTGTTGAAAGCGGAGGCGTAAGCAGGAACATGACAGCAAACCCGGATAAAAAAGATGCTGCAAGCAGGGTCGGGCTGGCAGACCTTGGCGACACGCCAAGACCATATCAGGTAAGGCTTTCCCCTGCGGAGCTGGAAGAGGCGGCGAGGCGACTTGATGTACCTGCCGTTCAGAGGCTTGAAGCAGATTTTACCCTCATAAAGTCTGGTGTGCTGATTCATCTGACTGGTAAACTGTGGGCGGACCTTACACGCATATGCGTGGTCACCCTTGACGAACTGCCAGAGAGTGTTGCGGCTGACTTCGCGCTGGACTTTACGACGGAACCACTGCCCGAGGTCACTGGCGAGGAAGAGGTTTCAATAGAAGATGACGAACCAGAGCCGCTGGAAGCAGATTATCTGGATTTGCATGATATTGCGGTGCAACAACTTTCACTCGAGATGACCCAGTATCCCCGAAAAGAGGGCGCGGAAATGCCGTCCAGCGGCAAGGATGACCGAAACCTGTCGCCATTCTCCATATTGAAACCAAACTAGGATATCTTTGAAAAATAACGATAAACAGTGACGTTGCATCGTTGCGCGGACTCTGTATTTTGCGCCGGAATAAGGAAAGTTCCGACCGGACATGTCAAATCAGCAACTGGCTATAGCCCTGGATGTGATGGGGGCCGACAAGGGCATCGAAACCCTGTTGGCAGGCTGCCGTCAGGCTTTTCAAAAAGGTCTTGAAGCATCAGTCGTCCTGGCCGGGGATGAAGCACGGATACGCGAGCATGGTCCGGGCGCAGGGCTTGATCTTGACAGCAACAAGATTCGCATTCGCCACGCCGAGGCGGTGGTCACAATGCAGGACAAGCCGACGCAAGTCATGCGTCGAGGGCGCAACACGTCAATGTGGGCGGCGATTGAAGCGGTCAAGAAAGGCGAGGTCTCTGCGGCCGTATCCTGTGGCAACACCGGTGCCCTGATGGCCATGTCAGTGCTGCAATTACGCATGATTGAAGGCGTGGACCGTCCTGCCATTACGGCACTTTGGCCCAATATTCAGGGCGGGAATGGCGTTGTTCTCGATGTTGGTGCGAATGTAGAAGCGAACGAGACCCAGCTTGTACAATTTGCAATCATGGGAGAGGCTTACTACCGGGCACTCACGGGCAAGCAGAAGCCAAAAGTCGGCCTTCTGAATGTCGGGGCTGAAGAGTTGAAAGGCCATGAACTCATCAGAACCGCAGCGACCACCTTGCGCGAAGCAGACCCTGAAATGGACTTTTACGGCTTTGTCGAGGGCGATGATCTCGCCAAGGGTACAGTCGATGTAATCGTGACAGATGGTTTCACGGGCAACATCGCGCTGAAATCCGCCGAGGGCACTGCGCGCATGATCGGCGGCTGGGTGCGGGAATCGTTGACAGCCACACTGCTTTCAAAAATGGGCGCGGCATTGATGATGGGCTCTCTCAAGAGATTGAAGTCGCGCATGGACCCGTCCCGGGTGAACGGCGCTCCGCTTTTGGGGTTGAACGGTCTGGTACTGAAAAGTCATGGCAGTAGCGACGCAGACGGCATTGCGGCAGCGTTGCTCACGGCAGAAAATCTTGCGCGTAACCCGTTCCGGGATGAGATCAAAACGACCATAGCAAAAGTGGAACGCCGCACAGAACGGGCGCTCACGCAGAGTAATCAAGACACTGAAGAACAAAAAAGCCAGCAAAAGGCCATCGTGTAATGAGTTTCAAAGCCGTCGTGAAAGGCGTGGGCAGCTATTTGCCCGAAAAAGTTGTGACCAATGCAGACCTGTCCGAAAGGGTGGATACGTCTGATGAATGGATCAGGGAGCGTACCGGGATCACGCAGCGCTTTATCGCGTCGGAAAACGAGCTTACCTCAGATCTTGCCGTCGGCGCAGCAAGGCGCGCCATGGAGCAGGCGGGTCTTGGGCCAGATGACATTGACCTCGTGATTGTTGCAACTGCAACGCCGGACCTGACCTTTCCGGCGACGGCGGCGATCGTTCAGGCCAAGCTTGGCATCCGTCAGGGGGCTGCATTTGATATTCATGCTGTGTGCACCGGGTTCGTATATGCCCTCTCCACCGCAGAAAAGTTCCTCGCCTCTGGTCAGCACAAACAGGCCTTGGTGATTGGCGCAGAAACCTTCTCGCGTATTCTCGACTGGGAAGACCGTACGACCTGCGTTCTGTTTGGCGATGGTGCAGGCGCTTTTGTGCTATCGGCAGAGCCAGCAGATCAGGCAGACGGTAAAGGCATTATTTCAAGTTGCCTTCGATGCGACGGGAGCATGGTTGACCTCCTGCATGTCGATGGCGGTGTTTCGTCAACGCAGACAGCAGGCCACTTGCGTATGCAAGGCAACAAGGTATTTCGGGAAGCCGTCAATCGCATCTCATCTGCCATGATGGAAGCCGCAGATGCCGCTGGCATCGCGCCTGCCGAGATCGATATCTTCGTGCCGCATCAGGCCAATCAGCGTATCATTGACGGAGTCGTCAAAAAACTCGGTATCTCGAAAGACCGGGTGATCTCCACGATTGCCCAGCACGGCAATACGTCAGCGGCCTCCATCCCGCTCGCTTTCGATACAGCCCTTCAAGAAGGACGCATAAAATCGGGTGATCTAGTAATGCTGGAAGGAATGGGGGGCGGATTGACCTGGGGGGCTGCCCTGCTGCGCTACTGATTTCAGCATGCCGACATAAAACTACGATATTTCAAAGGCTTACTTGATATAGTTTATTGACCCCGGTGCTCAGTTTTGTCTATTCTGCCATCATTACACATCGGGGTTATAATATGGCTAGCAAAACTCTGACACGCGCAGATCTGACTGAAGCCGTTTATCGCAATGTCGGCCTGTCGCGTAATGAGTCATCAGAACTGGTCGAAAACATTCTTGAGACAATAGCTGACCGCCTTGAAGAAGGAAAAACCGTGAAGCTTTCGTCCTTCGGCACGTTCGCTGTGCGCGAGAAGAATGAGCGGATCGGACGTAATCCAAAAACGGGGGAAGAAGTTCCGATAAAACCACGCCGCGTACTGAGCTTTCGACCATCTCATGTGCTCAAGGATCATATCAACAAAACAATGCAGGGCGGGGAGAGCAGGAACAGGGCAGCTGAGTGACCAAATCCCCCGACGCTTTTCGAACCATAAGCGAGGCAGCCGAACAACTCGATCTGCCGCAACATGTCCTGAGACACTGGGAAGATACTTTCGGATACATAAGGCCGATGCGACGCGCTGGGGGTAGGCGCTTCTATCGCACTTACGACATCGAACTTCTAAATGGCGTGAAAACCCTCTTGCATGAAGAGAAATACACCACCAAGGGTGTGCAGCAGATCTTCAAGGATAATGGCGCACAATATGTCGCCGAGATCGGCCGCAAAGCGCTGGCAGGAGAGCCATGGTTACCGGAAGCTGACGATCATAGCTCTTCAGCCGCCGAAGCTTCCGATGCTGTGGGGGAGAATGTGCCGGACAGCATAACTGATCAGTCAGCAGATGAGTTGCTTGTCAGGCTTAATGAGATGCTGCAAAAGCTGGAGTCAGTCCAGGACAGCCTTGATGAAGCGCTCCTTGCAGTTGATACGATTACGGCGATTGAAGATCGTTGAGTATTCGCTGGCTGTGCCTCTGGTAGAGAATGGTTACCAGACCAGTTTTCCCAGCACTTCCACATAATCGGTAATGATTCCGTCAACACCAAGTGCGAGAAGGTCCTGCATTTCCTCAGGGGAGTTGATTGTCCAGACGTGAACCCGGATATTCCGCGCACGTGCTGCGCTCAAGACGCGTGGATGTACCAGATTGAGGCCACCTTGCTCGCGGGGAATCTGCATGGCGATTGCGGGTGTCGGTACGAAGCGGGATAGGCCGAGCCGTGCCGCGATGACGAAATTCCGCACCTCGGTCGCGGACATGCTGGTTGCAACATCAGGGCAGTCATTCCTGAATTGCTTCAAAGTGGCGTGATCGAAAGCGGCGACCATGACCTGATCACTCATTTCCTGTCTCTGGATTTCCGCGCATAACTCAGTTGCAGCTTGGAGCCGCTCCGGACCTGGTTTGATTTCGATGAGCCAGCGGTTGTTGCGATGTTGGGCGAGGGCGACATCAACTCTTGGCACTCCGATGTTACCATTCAACGCTTCGATGGTGACAGTGTCGGCCCGGGCTTGCGAAACCTCGGCCCAGGTCATTTCCGCGATGGCGCCGCTCATATTCGTTGTTCTGTCGAGCGTATCATCATGCAGAAGAACGAGAATGCCGTCTTTTGTGCGCTGAACATCGACTTCCAGAATATCAGCCCCCATAGACACCGCAGTTGCAAGAGCTGGCAGGGTGTTGGGCGGCTGCACGCCTTGTCCGGCCCCATGTGCGATAACCTCGGCCCGGCTTCGGGGCGCATCCGAGAAAAATACATGCTCAGGCTGAAGGGAAACCGGCCACAGGATGAGTGCAGTGAGACCGGCACATAGAAGAATAAGAATTAGTATTCGACGCATTTATGAGTTCCCCAAAGTGATGAAACCACATCTGAGGGTCAGATACGTGTCTAGGCAACCTTAATTTCAGGCTCGGGGATGTCTTTATTTTCGGTCTCTGGTGCCTCAATGGAGGCAACGCAGACGCCCGGCAGAGTAATGATAAATCTGGCTCCGTGATCATAATCCGGGTCCAGTCTGATATCGCCCTCGTGGCGTTGGGCAATTTTCCGGCATAATGCCAGCCCGATACCAGCCCCTTCGATTTCATCCTTGCGCACCAGTCGTTTGAAAGGCTCAAAGACTTTTTCAGCATAATCTTCAGCGATTCCGGTGCCTTCATCCTCCAGAATAATCCGGCATTTTTCATCGACTGAGCGACCGGCATAGATGCGGATTACAGGAGAGGCGTCGCCTGAGTATTTGCAGGCGTTAACAATCAGGTTCTGGAAAAGCTGCGTTAGCATACCAGTGGAGCCCAGGGCATCCGGTAGTGGCGAAATTTCCAACGAAGCAGAAGTTTCTTTCAGCAGGATGCGGACCTGGTCTGCGGCTTCGTGAACAACTTTATCAAGACTAACCTGTTCGCGCTCAACTTCTGCTGTATCTGTGCTGCTCAGTTCGTAAAGACTTTTGACAATGTGCCGCATACGCTGACTGCAGGACATGATGATATCGAGGGCCTCTTGCGCGTCATCTGTAATTGGCGTTTCCGTGCGCTCGAGTTCCTCTCGCAATACATGGATAAACGCTTCGCTTTGACGAAGGGGAGTTTTCAGATCATGCGAGGCGACAAAAGCAAATTCCTTCAGGCTTTTGTTCAGGCGCTGCAGGCTTTCTTCCCTCTGACGCAGCTTATGTGTTCGTTCACTGACAACGTTTTCAAGCGACGCCACAAGGGCTCTGAACCGGTCATCGCGCTCGCAAATGGCGGTAGCAAGAGTCCCCACTTCATCCGTTCTGCTGCTGAGTAACCGGATCGTATTTTCTGCGTTCTGACTTTTGCTACGCGCTGACATACTCAATTTGTAAAGAGGCTTTGCGATACTATAGCGCAAGAGCCTGTAATGAAGATATATCCCTCCGCTTGTCGCGATGATAACAAATATCAGTATGGGGAAAATGACATTGATCACCTTGCCGAGTATATAACTTCTGTCGACAGCCATCACCAATGTCCATTCAGGTCCTGCTATTTTCTGATAGGCAAGATAGTAGGGGCCCTTTGTAATAATATCTGAACTCGCACCTACCGCCGCTATCTGGGCTAATTTGCCAAGGCCCAGCGTTTCTGTGAGGTCTGCGGCCAGTTGCAGATTATCATTAGATGGAGCCAACATGTCAGGGTGGGCAATGAGGTCACCGGAGCCGTTGATCAGCATTGGCGTTGCAAATTCGACCGCTGGCTCAACAGCATCCTTGAGCCAGCCATCAAGCGGCAGGCTGATCCCGAAAGCACCAATGAGCTCTCCCTCAATGTCAATTGGTGTTTGGCAGCCAGATGTCAGGGTACGGCCTGAATTGTCATACATGATTGCGGTCAGGTCTGTGCAGGTCATGACCCGAGCGGGATTCACATCAAAGCGCGTATTCACCTCAAAAGGCTGACCCGTAAAATCAAGATCTGCAGGAGCACTTTCACGATAGAACATCAGTCTGTCCTCTCGATGGGGCGCATAGATAATCAGCTGGTTGGCGGGCGTAAAAAACCAGAAATTATCGAAGTAGGGCTCGATCACCGGGCCGATCTGTTTGATCACATGATAGGCACTCACGATCAGGTGCTTTTCTTCATCTGAAATAGTCTCGCCATTTGAGATGAAGCTGCCTACGCCGTGCACGTATTCCCCGTCGGACGACACAAAGCCGTCAAACAGGGCAGGGTGGCTGCGGCGTGTTCCGTCTTCCTGAAGTGGAAAGAGCCGGTCAAATTCTTGCACTGATTGGGCTGTCGTTATGTTCTCAAGACGATAATTCAAAAGTCTGATGGCTTTTCGCTCCAACGCGGCCACCTGGTTGAATATTTCCTGCTGGTTCTCGGCTCGCTCAGCAGCGTGTCTGCTGATTTCGGTCATTTTTTGCGCCCGCAGGTTGTGGAACAGAACGACGACGCACACTGCGGTACAAATCAATACGGTACTGACAGCGATAATCGTCACCAGCCGAATGATCACAGCTGCGAGTGAATCCCCGATCAGCTCCTGATTGTCAGTCGTGATATTACTCATGACGCGCCCTGTCCCTGTCACAAGCAGCGGATAATTAACGCGAATGGTTAAAATACTCTGATGCTGTATCATGTCCCGGCCGCGCCACCCGCTGCAGGCGCTTGCTGGTAAATGCTGCGCCTGCTAAGGGCGGCAGATGTCAAAACAGGAAATAGTCACCCGCAAGACGGTGAAGGATATTCGCAAAGCCAAAGACGGCACCCCGCTGGTCTGTCTGACAGCTTATGACGCGCCAATGGCCGGGCTTCTCGACGCTCATTGCGACCTCATACTGGTGGGGGACAGTGTCGGCATGGTTGTGCATGGCCTGCCGTCGACAGTCGGTGTCACCATGGAAATGATGATCTTGCACGGGCAGGCAGTGATGCGCGGGGCACAACAGGCATTTGTCGTTGTTGACATGCCTTTCGGCTCTTACGAAACGAGTTCGGATCAGGCTTTCATGAATGCGTCCCGTTTGATGAAAGAAACCGGCTGCCAGGCTGTAAAGATTGAAAGCGGGACATATGCGGCAAGACAGATTGAACATCTTGTCGAGCGGGGTATTCCCGTGATGGGTCATGTAGGCCTGCGCCCCCAGGCCGTGAATGTGGATGGCGGTTTCCGTGCCAAAGGCCGCAATAATGATGAACGTGACCGCGTGATCGCTGAAGCAAAAGCAGCGGATGATGCCGGTGCCTTCGCCATCGTCATCGAAGGGGTTGCAGAAGAGCTGGCAGGCGAAATCACCAGTATCGTTTCCTGTCCGACGGTCGGCATCGGCGCGTCAGCATCCTGCGATGGTCAGATACTCGTGACAGATGACATGGTTGGCATGGTTGACTGGACCCCGAAATTCGTCCGCCGTTACGGTAATCTCAAATCCGAGATCCTCTCCGCTGTGGAGGATTATGCTGCCGATGTGCGCAGTCGCAATTTCCCCGGCAAGGCGGAAACCTATCAGTTGAAGAAATCCGGCGCCTGAAAAATAAGGTTAAAGACGCCTCAGGGCCGACTGTCATAATTACCGGGAAAACTGCGATTATCGTTGATCTTGATGGCGGACCTTTCTAGGTTCCGCCAAAGTTCTGCTGCCAGCAAAGGCAGCCTTGTTGAAGCTGTAAGGTGATAGATAGATGGCCAGCTCAGAGTTCCTGCTCAATTACCTGCCAATCCTGATTTTCCTGGGGCTGGCATCCGTGTTCGGTGTCCTTTTCCTGATACTGCCCATGGTGCTGGCACCAACCGACCCGGACCCTGAAAAGGTGTCCACCTATGAATGTGGCTTTGAAGCCTTCGATGATGCGCGCATGAAGTTCGATGTTCAGTTCTACATCGTGGCCATTCTTTTTATTATTGTGGACCTTGATGTGGCCTTCCTGTTCCCCTGGGCAGTAACGCTATTTAATCCGGAACTGGGCATGGATCGGGACTTCCAGATATTTGCTTTCTGGTCGATGTTTACGTTCCTGGCCGTGTTTTTCGTTGGCTTTGCCTATGAATGGAAGAAAGGAGCGCTGGAATGGCGCTAGAAGACAAAACGCCCGTCACGCCCGCTTATGGTGCTGCTGCACGTGCGCGGGGTGAGCGGTATAGTCCCACCGACAAGGACCCGTTTTACAATCAACTCAGTGATGAGTTGGCGGACCGTGGCTATTTCACAGCGCCTGCGGATGCTGTCATCAATTGGGCTCGCACCGGCTCCCTGATGTGGATGACCTTTGGTCTTGCCTGCTGCGCCGTTGAGATGATGCAGGCGTCCATGCCCCGCTACGATCTTGAGCGTTTCGGCATGGCCCCACGCGCCAGTCCGCGCCAGTCTGACCTGATGATCGTTGCTGGCACCTTGACCAACAAGATGGCACCGGCCTTGCGCAAGGTCTACGACCAGATGCCGGAACCGCGTTACGTGGTTTCCATGGGCTCCTGCGCCAATGGCGGGGGATATTACCACTATTCCTACTCAGTGGTGCGCGGCTGTGATCGTATCGTGCCTGTCGACATCTATGTGCCAGGCTGCCCGCCAACCGCAGAAGCACTGGTCTACGGCCTCTTGCAGCTACAAAAGAAAATCCGCCGCGAAGGCAACATTGTCAGATAATTTTATTGCTCTATGCTAGGCACGTTACTTAGGGGACTGGCATGGTAAAAGGGTTTGATATTATTCCGGCAATATTGGCCGTATTTGTGGTCAATATTCTCTATCTGCCGACTGTGGCATTCGCTCAGGAAGATAAAGATTGCAGAACAATATTTCTGCAAGAAGAAACTCAAGATTTTCTAAAGAAAATCAATCGCTATCAAAACACTTCCGATGAAAATGTTAGAGCTATTGCTGAAATAACAGAGTTTCTTAATAGTAAGGACATTTGTCCTAAGGATAAAGCTACGCTGCTGGAGGCTCGAGCAGGCTATGTCCTGAAAACAGAGCCAGTAGACTATGGAGCCGCAGTTGATGATCTGGAGGCGGCGTTCTCATTAAATGCACTCGGTGTGGATAGAGATCAGGACATTGTGGGCTTGGCCTCATTTATTTACTTTGCGTACGGATTTTATGACGATGCAGAACGAATACTAGGGCAGATTATCACAAGAGCAGAAGAAAAAAGCCAGCCAATACAACGGCATACAAAGTTTAGATACGCGGCTTCACTCTATGCGCAGGAAAAGTTTTCAGCTGCTAAAGAACCTGCTTATGCAGCTGTATTTCAGCCTATATTCGAACCTGAGAAATCGTTTTTTGGCATATTGGATAGTATCTATTACGAGTTGGGAGAGAATGATAGGAGGCAAGAATTGTATTCTGCCTATAATCAAGCTTTTCCCCAAGAGGAACGTTATGATTTCTCCGCAGGACAGCTCCCGGATGTAGCGCGTATAGATGCGTCCACATTTGATATACTTGGGATTGCGCAAAGAAACCGAAATGCCGTGGTTGAACGGCGCTTCCCGCCTGAGTACCCAGACGGTTGCCAAAATGTAGATCGCACACCCGTCGGGGAGAATTTAAGGATTAAAGTTAGATTTGATGTCATGCCGACTGGCAAGGTAGATAATGCGCGCGTGGTGGAGAGTGACTATGACTGTCTCGCAAGGCCGGCAATCAAGGCGGTTCAGCAATGGATATACAAGCCAAAGCTGGTGAACGGTGAGCCCGTTATACATCCTGACGTAGAAACGGTATTCGTTTTTCGCCTTGAGGAGTAGAAAGTAGTTAAGGGGCAGTCGTTACTTCCAAGGTGTCACTATGCGTACATTCCTGCTAACACTACTATCCATAATTATCATAAGCATAGCTGTTATCGCTTACCTTTATCACACCAATCCTCGGGAAGCAGAGATAGCGCTTAGTCAAATAATACCACCCGAAGCGCCGCCATATTGCACTGAAGCCGAGCTGGAAATCGCTGAAAACGACCAGCCCGAGGGTTACCGGCGTATAAGCGCTACACCTCCACCATATCCAAATCGTTGCCAATTCATGCCGACAGACATTGAGCATAGAACGACTATTCAGTTTGATATAGACATGGAGAAGGGGCCTCATAACATCTGTGTCGTCAGAAGTGCGCATCCCTGTTTCGATGAGTATGCAGCAATGTCAGTGCGCGGGTTCCAGTATACGTATGAGGGAGAAGCTACACCCGCCCCGTTGTACAGAAAGGCGCGCACAACCTTTGTGTTTATCCTGCAGGATGATTATGGACCAAACCTGTCTAACCCTCTGGGGCAATAAATAACCGCAGAAACCAATGTTGCAGGTTGGGCCGGGTCTATATAGAAGGCACTTATTAGCTCGTTCGAGCGATTAGTTGCTATATTCCGTTTCTGAGACCATCCATGAACGAAGACCTTATTGAATTGAAAGAGCATATCGAGGCGAAGCTGGGGGAAGACCTCTCGGCGGCGAAGCTTGAATATGATGAGTTGACGCTCACGGTCAGCGCCAACACGATCGTGCCGGTGCTCAAATTCCTGCGTGACGACCGCCTGTGCCGTTTTATCCAGCTCATCGACTTGTGCGGTGTGGACTATCCCGAGCGCAGCAAGCGCTTCGATGTGGTCTATCATCTGCTGAGTATGCACAACAACCAGCGAATCCGGGTCAAGGCGCCTGTTGCCGAGGGCGAGAATATTCCCACGGCGATTGATGTTTTCCCCTGTGCGGACTGGTTCGAGCGAGAAGCCTTCGACATGTACGGTATCCAGTTTGAGGGCCACCCGGATCTGCGCCGCATTCTCACGGATTACGGTTTCGAAGGGTATCCCTTACGAAAGGACTTCCCGCTGACGGGCCATGTGGAAGTGCGTTATGATGATGAGCAAGCCCGCGTCGTGTACGAGCCAGTCAAACTGACACAGGAATACCGCAATTTCGACTATCTCTCTCCCTGGGAAGGGGCGGAATACGAGCTTCCGGGTGACGAAAAGGCAAGTTGAGCCATGGCAGAGACAGTCTCTGGAAAATGCCTTTGCGGAAGCGTCCAGTTTCAGGCGACTATAGATGCGCGCCATGCTGAAATCTGCCATTGCCATATGTGTCAGACATGGGCTGGCGGCATCACCATTCTCACGGAATGCAGCGACCTTGAGGTCAGTGACAGTCCGGACCTCGGACTTTATCGCGCCTCTGAGTGGGGAGAGCGTGGCTTCTGCAAGAAATGTGGCTCCAGCCTTTTCTGGCGTATGCAGGACGGCAGCCACGCGAATATCTCCGTCACCGCGTTGTCGGATGCAAGCGGCTTTGAACTCGTCAAGGAAATCTTCATCGACGAAAAGCCGGACTGGCATTCATTTACGCAGCACACAAAACAAATGACCGGGGCGGAAGTGATTGCTGCATTCGCAGCGAATGGTGAATAGGTGAGTTGTGAATGACACAGAGAAAATCACAGATTACCGAGACCTTGATGTATGGAAGTTTTCGATGGAATTAAGCGTAGACGTTTACCGAGCGACTTCTCGCTTTCCAAATACTGAAATGTACGGATTAACCGCGCAAATGCGTCGTGCATCAGTATCGATTGCAAGTAACATCGCTGAAGGGTATGGCCGGGAGACGACAGCGGCATTCATCCAGTTTCTTAGAATTGCTCAAGGGTCCCTCAAGGAGCTTGAAACCCAGACAATGCTCGCAGAGCGCCTTAACTTTCTGGGGCAAGATCCAGCAAAACAGCAGCTGGAGAAAATTACGCGCATCGGTAAGATGCTAAATGGTCTGATCCGCTCACTGATGCGGCGCGGAGGAAAACAGTGACGAACCAATCACCACTCACAACTCACCATTCACTAAACGCCGGAGGCGTACAAAATGGCTGATGGTACACGTATAGTCGAAGTGACTGACTCAGCTTCCGATGCGTCTTCGGAGCGCAATTTCACGATCAATTTCGGGCCGCAGCATCCTGCAGCGCATGGCGTGTTGCGTCTGGTCCTCGAGCTTGACGGGGAAGTCGTCGAGCGCGTCGACCCTCATATTGGCCTTCTGCACCGTGGTACGGAAAAGCTGATCGAACATAAGACCTACATGCAGGCGATCCCGTATTTTGACCGGCTCGACTATGTGGCGCCGATGAATCAGGAGCACGCCTTCTGTCTCGCGGCGGAGAAACTGCTCGATATCGAAGTGCCGCGCCGGGGGCAGATCATCCGTGTGATCTATTCCGAGATTGGCCGCCTCCTGTCGCATATTCTGAACATCACGACGCAGGCTATGGATGTAGGGGCACTGACCCCACCGCTCTGGGGCTTTGAAGAGCGTGAGAAATTGATGGTGTTTTACGAGCGTGCCTGTGGCAGCCGCATGCACGCTGCTTATTTCCGTGTTGGCGGTGTGCATCAGGATCTTCCGCAGGAATTGCTCGATGATATTGGTCAATGGTGTGACGAGTTTCCGCGCGTTCTGGATGATATTGAAACGCTGATTACTGATAACCGTATCTTCAAGCAGCGTAATGCCGATATTGGTGTCGTCTCGAAAGAGGAGGCCTTTGACTGGGGCTTCACAGGGGTCATGTTGCGCGGTTCTGGCGTCGCCTGGGACTTGCGCAAGAGCCAGCCTTACGAAATTTACGATGAGCTGGAGTTTGATATCCCGCTTGGCAAGAACGGCGATTGCTATGATCGCTATCTTTGCCGCGTGGAGGAAATGAAGCAGTCCTTGTCGATCATCAAACAGTGCCTCGCCAAGATCGAGCCGGGCCCTGTCATGTCCACGGATGGCAAGGTTGCACCGCCACGTCGGGGTGACATGAAAGAATCCATGGAAGCGCTGATCCATCACTTCAAGCTGTACACGGAAGGCCCGAAAGTGCCGGCCGGTGAGGTCTACGCCGCAGTGGAGGCACCGAAGGGAGAGTTCGGAGTGTTCCTCGTTTCGGACGGCAGTAACAAACCTTACAGGTGCAAGATCCGCGCCCCGGGATATGCGCATTTGCAGGCGATGGACTGGATGAACAAGGGCCACATGCTCGCTGACGTGTCAGCTATCATCGGCACACTCGATATCGTGTTCGGCGAGATTGACCGCTAGCGTGGATTGTTCATGACTGAGATACAACAACTGCAGCTAATGGCGGCTGGCGTCATTGCTTTACTCTTCTTCATTCTGGCAATCGCGATCTTGCGAAAGCGCCATATGGACGGTCGTCCCTGGGCAACGCGCGGCGGAGCAATGGTTTACGCTTTAATCTTCGCGGGGTTTGTGGGCGGTATCATGGTGCCTTTGCAGATGGACTTTATGAACGGCGGCATCGCAGAGATGAGCGAGGCAGAGTTACTGACTAGCCGTCTGCCCGGGTTGCTGTTCTTCATGATTGTCATCCGTAGTGATGTCACGGGACGTCTGCCCATGGTCGGCAGTTTAATTCGCGCTTACCGCAGCGCAATGTTGCGCCGGACCATTGAAGGGGCGCATAAACGACTTGATAAGATGCAGGCGCTGGACGAGCGCGCCGCAACAGGAGCTTGAAACATGGCAGCACGCAAACCGTCACGGCAACAGCCCGACAGCTTTCAGTGGACAGAAGAAAACCTGAAATGGTGTGAAGGGCAGATCGCCAAATATCCCGCGGGGCGACAGGCCTCTGCTGTCATTCCCTTTCTCTGGCAGGCTCAGAAGCAGGAGGGCTGGATTTCCATACCAGCCATGGAGGCAATCGCCCATCAACTCGATATGCCCTATATCCGGGTCTATGAGGTTGCCACCTTCTACACGATGTTCAATCTCGCGCCCGTTGGAAAGTATTTCGTCCAGCTTTGCGGCACGACACCCTGCATGTTGCGCGGGGCTGAAGATCTGAAAGATGTCTGCCGTAAAGTCATCGGCCCCGAGAACAAGATTACGGAGTCCGGCAACCTTTCATGGCTTGAAGTTGAATGCCTTGGTGCCTGCTGTAATGCGCCAATGGTTCAGATCAATGATTATTATTATGAAGATCTGACCACAGAGAAGTTTGAAGAAATTCTTCTGAAGCTCGACAAGGACGAGTATGTTGAGCCCGGCACATTCAATCCAGGCCGTCATACGTCAGACCCGGAAGGGGATAACACAAGCCTTACAGACCCGGCATTGTATGATGGGTCCGCAGCACAGTCAGTAGGCAAACTGCCGAACAGCGAGCCGAAGCCAGCGGAATAAACTGTTGCGTCTCATCGCTCTCATACTGCTGCTTGCTTTGCCATTTCTGGCAGGGCAGGCGTTTGCAGAGCAAAAACGCATTTCACTCACCTATGATGATGCCCCGCGCAGCGATGCCGCCATGACGGGTGATGAACGCGCTGCTCTGCTGATTGCCGGCCTTGCTGAAGCGGGAGTGGAGCAGGCCGCCTTTTTCATTACAACAGCGGCGATCAACTCGCCGGAGCGCCTCAAGCGCATCCAGTCATATGCTGCAGCCGGTCATGTTCTCGCCAATCACAGTCACACGCACCCCTGGCTCTACAAGGTCACGGTTGAAGAATATCTGGCTGACATCGACAGGGCGGCAGAAATCATGGCGCTGTTCGAAAATACAAGGCCCTGGTTTCGCTTTCCGTTTCTGAATGAAGCCCCGACGCTGGAAAAGCGCGACGCGATACGGGCGGGCCTTGCAGAACGCGGTCTGCGCAACGCTTATGTGACTGTCGACAACTATGACTGGCACCTAGAGTCGCTGTATCAAAAAGCCGTGCGAGCAGGCGAGCCCATTTGCCTGGCAGCGCTTTCAAGTCTTTATACGGATATGCTGGTCAATGCAGCCAACTTTTATGATGAAGCTGCGCGCGAGACCATGGGGCGCTCGCCTGCACATACGCTGCTGCTGCATGAGAATGACATTGGCGCACTTTTTGTCGTTGATCTGGTCTCGGCTCTTGAGGCAGATGGCTGGGAAATCATTTCTACTGACGAAGCCTATGAAGACCCCATTTTTGATATCGAGCCTGACACAAGGTTTCTGGGGCAGGGGCGTATCGCAGCGATTGCCAGCCTGAACGGGCGCGCGCGTCAGACTTTCGATCATTTCGCGATAAACGAGGATCAGATCGAAGATGCCTTTCGCGGAGAATACGGCGTTACTGCCGCTTGCCCTGCCGGGAATTAACCGCGCAGCACTTAAAATACGGGTTGGCCATTCCTACATATAAGTTGGCCATTCCTACATATAAGATGAGCAACCGAGGGATGGTTCATCGGCATGGAAGAAAATCGTCATTATAACCCTGAACTGGATCCTCTGAATGTCGCCAGCCCGTCAGGGCGGAAAGACGCCGCTTTCTGGTTTGGGGTTTTGGGTCTGGAGCTACTGTTAACCGCCGCCATAACAGCTTTTGCTGCCATTCAGTTTGGCTGGATCGCTGGTATCGTTGCTTTCGTCCTGCTGATTTCCCTGTGTCTTGCAAGCATCTCGATGATGTAGCACGGAACCTTGGTACCATTTCGCTCGTTGCCTTTCCTGATAACAAGGAAAGAAATCGTATGACGGGCTATCAACAAGGCACGAGCGTCGAATGGGATTGGGGCAACGGCACCGCCACGGGCAAGATCACCACACGCTATACCTCTGATATTGAGAAAACGATCAAGGGCAGCAGCGTTAAGCGCGAAGCCTCAGCTGACTGCCCTGCCTATCTGATAGAGCAGGAGGATGGCGATCAAGTGCTCAAAAGCCACTCCGAGGTCCGTGAAGTAACCTAATGCGCAAGAGGGCGGCTTACCGTCCAACTATACTTCACTCATAGAGTAGGCATATAGTGTCGTTGCCGTCAATCATGCTTCTCATGATAGGCTGCAATCAATGTTGCATACGGATTGACTTTGGTAAAAAATGGTTCGTCCTGCTCATCTCCCACATAATTTTCATACATCTCAAAATGCAGGTGAATTGTCGTCGCTACTGATGATCCGTCAGATTTGAAAAAGTCATTCGAAATCCGCCCGATCCGCTGACCCTTCAAAAGAGTATCGCCAACCTCAACCGACAGATCAGACATGTTGAGGTGCAGATAATTGTAGATGGTGCCCTCTGCGCTTTGCAGCGTGACCCAGTGGCGGCGAATGTCGACAATACGCGTTTCCTCAACAGCCACCGCCCAGTGCGTGTCTTTCGTGCAGGTCGCCGGGCGAATGTCCAGTCCCTCATGGCCGCCACCCGGGCACAACTTCTGCTCGCGAGAGCGCTTTTCGCATAACGTGTCCTGCCACGGATAACTGAAGTTTTCCGGCGCGCACTGCCCGCCCTGCATATCGTTTAGAGAGCCATAATACCCGCCATAGCGATAAACTTGCGAGTTCAGGAACGCGCGCTCCTCCGTCGGGAAAGCAAGATCTGCCCTGTAAACCGTGTTATCTTCAAAACCCGGCCCGCTTTGCGGCAACAGGTCACCGACAGGCCGAAACGAAAAGCTGTTGCCAAGATCGTCAAGCAATTTTGTTGGTGCAGAGATGTTCTCGACTGTAACTTCCAGTGAGGTTTCCATATCCACATCAATGCCTACTGTTGCTTGCGCAGTCTCTGTCAATGTCTTCGAAGCAACATCGGGCGGAGAGGTATCCTCTTCGGTTTCACCTCCAACATTATCTCGGTAGCTATCAGATATGCTATTACCATCATCAAAGCGGATTTGCTCCCTGTCCCGCAGTAGCTGAAGGGAGTCAGCCAGTGCCGTAATATAATCATCTTCTGCACACCGACTGTCGCTATTCGGGTCATCGCAGACGAGCGATAGTACATAGCCGCAGCCAAATCTGGAAAAGGAAAGGTCCGTCGAGCTTTCGCTCCGGGTAATGATATACGCTGCTTCCAGCGAAGGCAGTTCCGGCTTTTCAGCGCGCAACTGTTTAAGTTTTTCCAGAACCCGCGGTGGCTCCTCCAGAACCAGCTTCTTGCGACTGCCGGAGATACGCAGCGCAGTGCCGTCCGTCAGGGTGCCAGTCGCAGAATAAGCATCAAGCTGGCCGATGATAGCAAGGCTGTCACGGTCAACATCAGCGGCTGCCGGAATGAGCACCGGCATCAGGACAGCATTCAATTCCCGGCGAGAGAGATTCGGCAATCTTTCGGCCGGATCTTCCTGCAGGGAGAGAAGCCCGTCGCGGGCGTTCTGGCGGTCTGCTTCAAATTTTGCCTGAACGTCATCCCAGTCAATATCCGGGCGAGCTTCCCGCGGTGGCGCGCGAAAGGGGAGCGGTGGCAGGCGCGGCCCATCGTCGCGCACTTGTTGAAAACGGCTTTGCAAGGCCTCGCCGGGAGAAGCGCGCTCTTGCTCATCGTTTTGCGCCGACGCTGGCGCGAGCAGCAGCGCCAGCAAGCAACATGTCCAAGTCGTGCAAAATGGATGCAAAAATCTCCTGCTGCTCTCCTTCGGGGCTCGCATTAAGCTCTCATGGCGGATGGGTGATTGCAACTCTCAACCCTCTGTCGATACTACCAAAGAATGAACCACGAGGTTGCTTATGTCGGACGAGGAAAACCGCCACTATAATCCGGACCTTGATCCTAATCATCCGGCAAACCGAAGCAGCCTGCCTGAGCGATTGATTGCCTGGATTGTCCTTGCGGAGCTTGTCATACCTCTGGTTGTTGGCATTGTGCTCTGGCTGTCTGGTGCACATATCGCAGCAATGATTGTTGCTGCTGCAGGTCTGGTGACAATTTTGCTGACAATCAGTGTTGCATCCGGCTGAGACACGACCGCGCTTTGCCATTGATCTCGACAGTAAATTTGGCCAAACAGGGCGCTGCTATACCTATAGTCACAAGCGTTAGATCAGCGACGAAAGCCAGCCATGCTTCAAGATAAAGACCGCATTTTCACAAACCTCTACGGCCTGCAGGATTACCGCCTTGAAGCGGCCAAACAGCGCGGGGCCTGGAACCAGACCAAAGACATTTTGGAAATGGGGCATGACTGGATTATCGATCAGGTGAAGGATTCCGGCTTGCGTGGCCGTGGCGGCGCGGGCTTCCCGACAGGCCTCAAATGGTCCTTCATGCCGAAGGAAGTGAAAGACCGCCCGCATTACCTCGTGGTCAATGCTGACGAGTCAGAACCCGGCACCTGCAAGGACCGCGAGATCATGCGCCACGATCCGCACCTGTTCATAGAGGGCTGCCTGGTCGCCTCTTTCGCCATGAAAGCTCATGCCTGCTACATTTATATCCGCGGCGAATACATCTTCGAACGCGAGCAACTGCAGCGCGCGATTGATGAGGCTTATGCGGCCAAGCTGATCGGCAAGGACAATATCCATGGCTGGGACTTTGACCTCTACGTCCACCACGGGGCAGGGGCTTATATATGTGGTGAGGAAACGGCGCTTCTGGAAAGTCTCGAAGGCAAGAAAGGCCAGCCGCGCCTCAAGCCGCCATTCCCGGCTGGTGCAGGTCTTTACGGT
Source organism: Aquisalinus sp. (assembly GCA_022763115.1). GTDB lineage: Bacteria > Pseudomonadota > Alphaproteobacteria > Caulobacterales > Parvularculaceae > Aquisalinus. Next base: position 7,378 of record JALEGJ010000068.1, on the reverse strand, counting down.
TGTCCGTCCACGGTCAATAATGTCGAATCCATTGCCGTGGTGCCGACGATCATTCGCCGCGGTGCCGAGTGGTTCCGGAAGTTCGGGCGCGAGCGCAACGCTGGCACCAAGCTGTTCTGTATTTCAGGCCATGTGAACCGTCCGTGTAATGTGGAAGAGGAGATGTCCATTCCATTGAAAACACTTTTGGAGACCCATTGCGGCGGCGTGCGTGGTGGCTGGGACAACCTCAAGGCGGTGATCCCGGGCGGCTCGTCTGTGCGCTGTTTGCCCAAGGATATCTGCGACGACGTACTGATGGATTTTGATGCCCTGATGGAGCACAAATCAGGTCTTGGCACAGCCGCAGTCATAGTCATGGATAAATCCACTGACATCGTGAAGGCGATTGCCCGCATCAGTTACTTCTACAAGCATGAATCCTGCGGCCAATGTACCCCTTGCCGGGAAGGCACTGGCTGGATGTGGCGCGTGCTGGAACGTATGGCAGAGGGCAATTCCTCTACGGAGGAAATTGACAAGCTTCTGGATGTGGCAGGCCAGATAGAGGGGCATACTATCTGTGCATTGGGCGATGCGGCGGCATGGCCGGTGCAGGGCCTGATCCAGCATTTCCGTCCGGAAATCGAAGAGCGCATCAACAACTACCGCGCCGACCGAGGCCACGTGCAGGTGCAGGCGGCGGAGTAAGTATGGCTTACTGGCTGTTCAAATCGGAGGTATCCACCTGGAGCTGGGATCAGCAACTCGCTAAAGGAGATGATGGCGAAGAGTGGGATGGTGTGCGGAATTATCAAGCACGCAATTTCATGCGTGAGATGAAAGTCGGGGATCGTGGCTTCTTTTATCATTCCCAGAAAGAAAAAGAGATTGTCGGAATCGTCGAGGTAATCGTTGAAGCGCATCAGGACTCCACAACGGATGATGAACGCTGGGAATGCGTCGACATCAAAGCTATTCAATCCGTACCAAAACCGGTGACGCTGTCAGACATTAAGGCAAACCCGAAACTCGAAGATATGGTGCTGGTCAATAACAGCCGCCTGTCTGTGCAGCCTGTGACTGCTGCCGAATGGAAAGAGGTTTGCAAAATGGCAGGCGTCAAATAGCTGTTCACCTTTCAAATCATCAGGCTGGCTCTATAGCCGGCATGGTTGCCGGGTGTAGCTGGTGCTCGCGCGCATCAGACAAGAGGGCTTGAAAGCCTACAGGGTCGTTGATGGGCGGAGAACAGATTTCGGCGCGGCCTGAACCGGACAAATGCAATCTGCCAAAGCCGAGCAGGCGACCCCAAAAGCCCTGTTTGACCTCAACTTCTTCAATCGTATCAAGGGAAAGTTCTTGCGTTGCCCGGCTGAGCCAGCCCTCTTTCATCAGCAGGCGTCTGTCCGTGATGGCGAACTCGGTTGTCCAGATCCAGATATAGGTACGGAAAAACAGAAAAATACCAATTATCAGAATGCCGAGGATCAGCAGAAATAGCCAGGCTTTGAGGTGGTAAGGCCAGGCAATACCTGCACTGCGAATGATGGTCTCGCCGTCACCCAGACTTTTTTTGACATATGATGCCATGTGTGTCTCCGCATGATTATGCGCATTGTACGCAATAGCCATACGCGCAACACACGCGTCTGTTCCCGGAAGGCACGGCCGTCCGGCAAGGCGTCATGATAATCATAACAATTTCCTCAGCAGCTTTGCGACGGGGCCGTAAAAATCATCATCGCGCCAATAGGCATTATGCGAAGCCGGGTTCCACGCAGTCAGAGCGTTACCAGCGTCGATCGAAATGTCCTTGAGCTCGCCGCGTTCCGCCATGGCTTTGTAACGCGGACCAATATCTGCGAGCGGATAGCCCAGCACATCGTCCTTGTCATAATAATTCAGCCACCAGGGCGAGAGCCGTTTGCCTGCCGGTAAATCCGTACCGGGAAATTCAATCGGAAAAAGCCGCTCCGGCGCATAGGAGAAAGTGAAAAGCGGGATATTGCAGCCAAACGTCACAAAGGCAGCTAGAGTCTTCAAGTTACGGAAATTGCCTCCGGTCGTCCCCGACTTGCTGATGTCGTAAATATGGTTGGATATGATATGCCCGCCAAGAGAATGCGCCACTACGACCAGCGGCGCACCATCGACCGTGTCCTGATCGAGTTCCCGGATCACCTTGGCAACCCGTTTGTGGATTTTCTCATACGTATTATCGGCGGGATCGGCTGTCTTCTGATAGGCCGCAGCATCGCCAAGGTTCTGAACCACAAACCGGCGAAGGTCGTCATATCTCGTCCGTCGCCGGATCGCCGAGAGGTAACGCGCCTGCCTGTCTTGCAGAATATCGGCCCAGAAGATTTCTCGCCAGGCAACCGTCTCATCGAACGCGGCGGTCCCGAATGCGCCGCGCACGCGGTTGCGCAAGTGCTTCGAGAAGGTGGGTATGGCGCTGTCATTGGATACCTTTGCGCCTTGCGCACCCATCCCGTGAATCACCGCCACCGCGATCTTCTTCATGATTGATCTCCCGTGAAATCCAGGCAATAAAAAGAACATACCATAAACAAAATAGATTGACAATATATATATTTTGTTCTATATGTGACCTGTTTCGGATTATCTGAAATCAGGGCAGGGGGCTGTTTGCCGCCCTGCGGCTCTTTGACATTGAGGATGATGCCGCTGTTCGGCCTTGCTGGCGGTGGTTATGAAGAAGGCGAGATCAGGCCGACAGGTCTGGCTGGTGCGTTTTCAGAGACTTTTTCCTCCCGAGAGGGGCGAAAACTTTTCCGAAAACGTAGCAGGATCTGCTCAAGCCGCCCCCACTTGATTGCGGAAGATAGTCCCCGTAATGCCTCCCCGTTATGACACTGGGCTCTGAGATAAGAATTGGCATTGCTGTTTTGGAAGATGTTGCTGTTCTTGCGGCGCTCGGCAAGGCAACTTTCGTCGAGAAATTCGGTCATCTTTATAAGCCTGACGACTTGCAGGCCTTTCTCTTGGATAATCACACGCAAGAGCAATACCTCAAGTTGATCGAGGATGATCGCTATCGGGTCTGGCTTGCTCACAAAGGCAATGAGCCTGTTGGCTACGCTGTGGCCGGCCCATGTACGTTGCCAGTCGAAGGCGTATCCCCTGAAACGCTTGCCAGCGCAGGAGAAATCAAGCGTCTTTATATTTTGTCTTCCTGTCAGGGTGGCGGTCTGGGGCAGAAACTGATGGGCGCGATGAGCGACTGGCTTATCGCCTCCGGCTACGCGCCCATTTACCTCAGCGTCTATGCCGATAACCATGGCGCGCAACGCTTCTATCAGCGCTACGGGTTCAGCGTGATACAGCAATACGAGTTCAAGGTTGGCGAGCATCGCGACCCCGAGCTAATCATGCAGCAGAACGCACGTGAGAAATGACCCTGGCTGCTGTTTTCCCGGTTTTCACACTGGCATCGCGTGCTGAACCCCGCTAAGGATGCAAAAATTTTCTGAATAAAAGTATCCTACATGACCGATACACGCGCAATCAAAGTCAATGGCAATGAAATCGAGGTTCGCTCAGACCTGACCCTGCTGCAGGCCTGTGAAGAGGCTGGCGAGGAAATTCCCCGCTTTTGTTATCACGAACGTCTCTCTGTTGCGGGTAATTGCCGCATGTGCCTGATTGAGGTGAAAGGCGGCCCGCCCAAGCCTGTTGCGTCCTGCGCCCAGAATGTGCGGGACTTGCGCCCCGGGCCGGAAGGCCAGCCGCCGGAACTTTTCACCAATACGCCAATGGTCAAAAAGGCGCGCGAAGGGGTGATGGAGTTTCTGCTGATCAATCACCCGCTGGACTGCCCGATTTGCGATCAGGGCGGTGAGTGTGACTTGCAGGATCAGGCTATGGCGTATGGCCGTGATGGCACGCGGTTCGAGGAGAACAAGCGCGCCGTCGAGGAAAAGCACATGGGGCCGCTCATCAAAACGATCATGACCCGCTGCATTCAGTGCACGCGTTGCGTGCGCTTCGCGACTGAAGTGGCCGGGGTGGATGATCTGGGCCTCGTCAATCGCGGCGAGAATGCCGAGATCACGACGTATCTGGAAAAGGCTGTGGAAAGCGAGCTGACGGGCAATCTTATTGATGTTTGTCCTGTCGGGGCGTTGACCTCAAAGCCTTATGCGTTCAGCGCGCGCCCATGGGAATTGCGGAAAACTGAAACCATTGATGTGATGGACGCTGTCGGCTCCAACATCCGGGTCGATGCGCGCGGCCGCGAGGTTATGCGCATCCTGCCGCGCCTTCATGATGACGTGAATGAGGAGTGGCTGGCCGACAAGTCCCGCTTTATCTGGGACGGGCTGAACCGCCAGCGCCTCGACCAGCCTTTTGTCCGCAAGGATGGCAAACTGCAACCGGCAAGTTGGGACGAGGCCTTTGAGGCTGCTGCCCAAAAGCTGAACGGCACCGCGCCCGAAAAAGTGGCTGCGCTGGTGGGTGATCTCGTGCCAACGGAAGCGGTCAAGGCCTTGAAGGACTTGATGGCTGCTATTGGAACGCCGCACACGGACTGCCGCCAGGCAGGTGAAGGTCTTGGTGTCATGGCTGATGGCAGCCGCGCCCCGCGCGAATCATATCTGTTCAACAGCGGCATTGCAGGCCTTGAGAAAGCAGATGCTGTTCTGCTGATCGGTGCCAACCCACGGACTGAAGCGCCACTCATCAATGCGCGCCTGCGCAAGATGTGGCTCAACGACATGAAGCTGGAAATCGGTCTCATCGGTGATGCGGCTGATCTGACATACGAATACACGCATCTAGGTGCAGGGCCTGACAGCCTGTCCGCGCTTGCAAAAGGCGACAGCAGCTTCCTGGACGTGCTGAAAAAGGCTGAACGCCCGGCCATTATCGTTGGCACAAGCGTACTCAACCGCACAGATAGCGGCGCCTTGCTCGCCGAAATCGGTCAGCTGGCCCAATCCATCGGTGCCGTGACCGAGGGTTGGAATGGCTTTAATGTTCTGCACACGGCAGCCGCGCGTGTTGGCGCACTGGATCTTGGCTTCCTGCCGGGTGAGGGCGGCCTTGCCGTAAATGGCATACTTGATGGCGCGGCTTCAGGCAGTGTCGAGGTCGTCTATAACCTCGGTTGCGATGAACTCGACACGTCAAAGCTGAAGAACGCTTTTGTCATCTATCAGGGCCATCACGGCGATGCAGGCGCACGCGCAGCAGATATCATCTTCCCGGGCGCGGCCTATACTGAACAGCATGGCATCTATGTGAACACCGAGGGCAGGGTGCAGATGGCGAGCCGGGCGTACTTCCCGTTTGGTGAAGCGCGTGAGGACTGGGCCATCCTGCGAGCCTTTTCAGAGAGATTGGGCAAAAAGCTGCCTTATGATGATCTCTTCGCCCTACGTCAGGCCATGATTGAAGATGCACCGGTGCTTGGGGCCCTGGACCAATCACCAGCCGGAGATGTGTTTGATGTTGCCGCGCTGGGCCAAAAGGGCGAGCTGACTTCAGAACCGTTCCGGTCTGCCGTCGCAAATTACTACCTCACAAATCCCGTCGCCAGAGCCAGTAAAACCATGGCGGAATGTTCAGCCATTCTGGTTGAAAAAAGAATCATGGCAGCGGAATAAATGAAACAGACAAACGCGACAAAAGCGCGAAGTGAGCAGACAGACCCACTTCACGAACAAATAAAGGCACGTTAGAAGGCGCGGCATGATTGAATTTCTCACAGGCAGAGACTGGGACGTATGGTGGAGCGGTGCGCTGTCCACCACTCTGCAGACGCTCGCCCTGATGGTGGTGCTGCTTGTATCGCTCGCCTTCCTGCTTCTGTTCGACCGCAAGGTCTGGGCTGCTGTGCAAATGCGCAAAGGACCGAACGTCGTTGGCGCTTTCGGACTGCTTCAGTCTTTCGCTGACTTCTTCAAGTTTGTGTTGAAGGAGATTGTTGTCCCGGCGGGCGCTGACAAGACGGTCTTCCTGCTGGCGCCGTTCATTTCATTCGTGCTCGCCTTCATCGGCTGGGCCGTCGTGCCTGTTGGTCCAGGCCTTGTCGTCTCGGACATCAATGTCGGCATACTCTATCTTTTCGCTGTTTCTTCGTTGGGTGTGTACGGCATCATCATGGGCGGCTGGGCCTCCAACTCGAAATATCCATTCCTGGGATCACTTCGTTCTGCGGCGCAGATGGTCTCCTACGAGGTCTCGCTGGGATTCATCATCATTTCCGTTCTGTTGCTGGTGGGCTCCATGAACCTGACCGACATCGTGAACAGTCAGGACCGTGGATTGGGCATCCTCAACTGGCATTTCATTCCGCTCTTTCCGCTGTTCGTGATGTTCTTCATTTCGGCTCTGGCAGAAACCAACCGGCCACCGTTTGATCTACCGGAAGCCGAGTCAGAACTCGTTGCCGGTTATCAGGTGGAGTATTCCTCGACGCCGTATCTCCTGTTCATGATCGGTGAGTATCTCAACATCGTGTTGATGTGCGCCATGACAGTCATTCTGTTCCTTGGCGGCTGGCACGCTCCGATAGATGTACCCTTCCTGAATGCGATCCCGCTGTTCTGGTTCGGCGCAAAAGTCGTGTTTATGTTCTTCCTGTTTGCCATGGTGAAGGCCATCGTGCCGCGCTATCGTTATGACCAGTTGATGCGCATTGGCTGGAAGTTGTTCCTGCCGTTCTCTGTCGCCTATCTCGTTTTTGTGGCGGGCATGATGCTCCTGTTCCCTGATCTGGCAAACTGGTTCCACAGCTGGAGGACCAACTGATGTCTCGTGTTGCGCAAGCGCTGAACGGCATGTTCATGAAAGATTTTCTGGGCGCTTTCTGGCTGGCCCTGAAATACTACTTCCGGCCAAAAGCGACGGTAAATTACCCCTTCGAGAAAGGGCCGTTGTCGCCACGTTTTCGGGGCGAACACGCGCTGCGTCGTTACCCCAACGGTGAGGAGCGCTGCATCGCCTGTAAATTATGCGAGGCAATCTGCCCGGCTCAGGCCATCACCATTGAGGCGGAGCCGCGTGAAGATGGCTCACGGCGCACAACCCGCTATGACATTGACATGACCAAGTGCATTTACTGTGGCTACTGCCAGGAGGCTTGCCCGGTGGATGCGATTGTCGAGGGACCAAATTTTGAATTTGCGACGGAAACCCGCGAAGAACTTTTCTACGACAAGGATCGCCTGCTGGAAAATGGCGACCGTTGGGAAAGAGAAATCGCAAAAAATCTGGAAATGGACGCGCCTTACCGCTAAGCCGCGCCGCTGAAACTTTTACTGTGCTCCGTTCGGGGCACGTCACACGGAACGAGGGGCCTTGTCAGGCCACATCAAACAGCGCGAAGGCGCCTGACCTGAAGATATGTTTGCACAAATCGCATTTTACG
>JALEGJ010000067.1 GCA_022763115.1 Aquisalinus sp. | reverse complement strand
CCGGTTCAGTCTTTGACGGCACATCACTCAGAGTTGCCTTCATGACATTGACCTGAACGCCATCAGCTATTTCTACGACAATTTCCTCGCCGTTTTCTGGTACCTTTATGACCTTTCCCACAAGGCCACCGGCCGTGACGACCTTGTCACCACGACGCACGGACATGACCATTTCCTGATGTTTCTTCCGCGCCTGTTGCTGCGGGCGTATCAACAGAAACCAGAAGGCCACGAAAATGAAAACAAAAGGAATAAGCTGAACCAACGGATTTGGCGCGGCCGGGGCACCTGCTGCGGTGGCAGCAAAGGCAGTCAAAGTGAACATCCGAAACTCCTTGCGAGGCCTTTTTTCTCAAAGGCGTGAAATCAAGTCTGGCGATATATAACGATTAGCGTTCGGGATGCAATGCGCCCTTTATGCTTCCCCGGGATCAAGCCGCCAGTTTACGCCACATTAACTACGGTTGGTCTTAATATACGCTGTAATTCTGGCTGTTGATCGGGACATGGAAGACCTTCAGTACATATTCAACATTGGGTTTGCGGGCAGCGACTTCTGGCGTGCCCTGTGGGTTGGCCTGCTGGCATCCCTGCTGGCAACTCGTAAATTCCGCCCGTGGAAAGTGGGTATTCTCGCATTCATCTTTGATCGGGCCTGGCCGTATTACAGTATGCACCTGCATGGCTATGAGACAGACGCAATCTGGGCAGCGTTCTGGGCAACGCTGATGGCGATACCGCAGGATATTACCTACTATGTCGTACGGTATCTTGGTATACTCGGCCTTGTTTATCTCGGATACAATATACGCCGCATCATTCACGGCGGGCACAAGCCGAAAGAAGCACGCCCGGCTGGTGGCGTGTACCCTTACTGAGTCTTCCTAATCCCGGAAATTTTTATACTGGACCGGCTGATCGAGGCCCATCTCTTTGACCAGTGAAATGGCAGCTTGCAGATCATCGCGTTTCTTGCCCGTCACACGCAATTCCTCGCCCTGAATGGCAACCTGCACCTTCATCTTGGAGTCCTTGATGTGCTTGGTGATCTTTTTGGCAAGGTCACGATCAAGGCCCTGCTTCACCAGAACATTTTGCCGCACTGACTGCCCGGCAGCAGGTTCCACTTTCTGATAGTCGAGCATCCCCGGCTCAATCCCGCGCTTCTGCAGGTTACCTTGCAGGATTTCGTGCACCTGACGCAGTTTCAGGTCATCGTCCGCATGGATCGTAATCACGCCATCCTTCTCTTCAACACGCGATTGCGAGCCCTTGAAGTCATAGCGTGTTTCGATTTCTCTCATGACGTTGCCGATGGCATTCTTGACCTCATTCAGGTCAGCCTCGGAAACGATGTCAAATGAAGGCATTTCCTGTTTCTCCTTTTGTGCCGCCGTGACGTCTCTGAGCGGCCACCCGTCTTCTCTCTTGTCGATGATTTTAACGCGATCACCAACCCGAATTTCGCCGGTGCCACGCGGCGCCGTATTCCAGCCGAACAACACGCCTTTTACGCGGGCATCGGCTGACATGCGCAAGCGACGCAAGGCAGGCATCGGATCGCCATGACCGGTCTCTCCGGAAAGCTGGTCCTGGGTTGTCACCACACAGCGCTGGCATGGCTTCACCAGATCAAAGCGGAGGCCGTTGATTTCTATGGCTGACCAGTAATCCTCGGACCAGGGCTCTTCATGATCGATGACGATATTCGGGCGGAAACGAGCCATCGGCACGGGACGATGGCCTTGCTGCGCAAGGTCATCATTCAGGCTCCTGAGCGAGCCTGTGGTCGTTATCAGAACGGGATAGCCGTCGGAAAAGCTGATCGGTGCATCGCGCCCGGCCCAGTCAGGATTGGCGTTGCGCGCAGACTGACCATCGAGCATGACCAGCCTTGCAGGTCTGCCCAGCCAGTCCGACAGGTGCCTGTTTATCGTTTCATCAAAGACAGCTGCATTCACGGTGGAGCGCCAAACCTGCACAGCTTCACGGCGCGTTTCATCCGGCACCGGGGTTGTAATGGGCTCGCCGTTCCCGAAGGCAAACTCATAGCCGTCTGCACGCGCCTGCACCGAAACTTTCGCGAGTTGTGGATGCTCTCGTTGCGTCAGAAAACACGCCTGCTCATCAATCAGCATGAGTTGCCGGTCACCGAATAGCCCGGCAGGCGATACCGCTGATGAAGACAATGTCACGCCCCGCGCACTTTTCAGGGGATAAATATGCAAGCCATGTACGATCATGATTTCCGGCTTTTCACGATACTGTTTTCAGGCCTGGCACATGCATAGAGGTGTACATATTCCTCGGGCATTCGCACCGCACGTCCGGATTTGATATTAATAGACACAAAGTCTGTCTGGCCTTTCACCAACAACCGGTCATCTGCGGCGCGGCGTAACTCGAAGGCGCGGGTCAGGCGCAGCTTGCGATCATTATGGATGATGGCAGTACCGATGATGATGTCATCATTCTCATGGGCCGCAGCCAGATAGGTGTAGCGATGCTCGCGGATAACGCAGCCAATACCCACGCGCTCATAAGCGGCAAAATCGAGCCCCAGCGCTTCGGAATGCCCCCAGGCGCAATCCATCGCCCAGGCGACATACCAGGCGTTGTTCACATGGCCGAACATGTCCGTGTGATGCGCCTCAGCTCTGACCTCATGCAGGTGCTGCATCGGCAGATCCCAGGTCAGGTGCGGATACTTCTCAGAAAAGTAGGTCAGAAAGAGGCTCCTGTTGCCTTGCACAAAAATGACATAAGCGGGCTTGCAGCGCGATAGGTTTCCGATACTTCACGGATGAAATCAGGCTTCAGGGCAGATTTCGGGCTGGAGTCTCTCATTACAAAGAAGCTGCGCCTTTTCAGGTCTTCTATCAGTGGATGATCCTGCGCATACGCTTTCGGTGGACGCGTTAACGGATTACCTTCAGCCAAAGCCCCAAAAGTATCCTTCAACCTCTTGTTACTTTTCACTTTTTTCCAGGACGCCTGATCTTCATCAATCGCCCCCCTGATTTTCTTCAGTGCATCAGAGGGCGGCATCCACATGCCCCCTCCGAAGAAAACCTGCCCGGGTTCCAGATGGAGGTAAAATCCGGGGGCATGCGCATCCTTTCCCAGAGCATGACGAAAATGCAGGGCCGCACTGGTCTTGTAAGGCGTCTTGTCCTTCGAAAAGCGCGTGTCGCGGTAAATGCGGAACATCGAGCCGCCGGTTTTTTTGGGGATAGCTGTGAAGTGCGGCGAAATTTTTTTCAATTCAGGTCCCATGGCACTGATGAAATCCAGGCAGGGACCGACCACGCTTTCCTCGTAACGGGGCTTGTTTTCTTCAAACCAACTACGGTCGTTATTATCCGCCAATTCGGAAAAAAACGCGAAGAAGTCCTTTGGAAATCCGTTGAAATACATTTGATCGTGCTCCCTTGTCATGCCATTGCCTCTTAAGTTTCACAGGCATGACGGCTGGTATGGCTTACATCAGACAAATAAAACCATGTGAATATTATCTTCCCTCTTAACCAAACAGGTTCATACCTCGTGAAGTAAAATGAATCAGGGTAACCATAAAAAACATGGTTGAGAGAGTGAAACTACCGGGACGCCAGTGTTTATGCCGTTTCCGCAGGGGTTCAGGTTGCGGATAGCTTAATGCAGTTGCCCAGAAAAAGACAAAAAGTTACTCGCGTTAACATTTACGAAAGTAAATTATTGGAACGTGGTCTCACTAACAATATGGCTGCTTCAGGGGAGGCTGCCAACATAAGGCTACTCAGGAGACTTGCGGCATGCGCGTATTGCTGATTGAAGACGACGGGGCAACAGCACAAAGTATCGAACTGATGCTGAAATCAGACGGTTTCAACGTCTACACAACCGATCTCGGCGAAGAAGGTGTCGATCTCGGTAAGCTCTATGATTATGACATCATTCTGCTTGACCTTAACCTGCCTGACATGACCGGGTTTGATGTGCTGAAGCAGCTGCGTGTTGCGAAGGTTAACACCCCGATCCTTATTCTCACCGGCCTTGGCGATACCGAAAACAAGGTCCGTGGTCTCGGATTTGGCGCTGACGATTACATGACAAAGCCATTCCACAAGGATGAGCTTGTGGCTCGCATTCACGCGATCGTCCGTCGCTCGAAAGGCCATTCCCAGTCTGTCATTACAACAGGCTCACTTACAGTGAACCTTGATGCGAAGACTGTTGATGTCGGCGGCCAGCGCGTACACCTGACCGGCAAGGAATATCAAATGCTGGAGCTACTTTCCTTGCGCAAGGGCACGACCCTGACCAAGGAAATGTTCCTCAACCATCTCTATGGCGGGATGGATGAGCCGGAACTGAAAATTATTGACGTGTTCATCTGTAAGCTGCGCAAGAAACTGGCTGCGGCAACAAGTGGCGAGCACTATATCGAAACAGTATGGGGCCGTGGCTATGTGCTGCGTGACCCGGCAGAAGAAAAAGCTGCATAGACAGCGCTTTACCAAACAAAAAAGGCTCCCCTTGAGGGAGCCTTTTTTGTTTGAAGCAATGCTGAAATCAGGAAGCTGCGGCGTCTGCTTCGGTGTCTCCCATGCCTGCCTGCTCAAGAACCGCACGGATCGTGCTCAATTCATATGGTTTGAGAATGTGGTATCTGGCACCGGCAGCACGTGCGAGAGCAAATTGCTGGCCATCATTTTCAGTGGCACAAAGCACAACCGCCGGGCGATTGACGTTCTTGATCTCGCTCAGCCCCTTCAGAAAATCGAGCGCTCCGAGGGACGGCAAATCCCAATCAAGAAACACAACTTCAGGCATGGTCGTGGCACAAGCGTCCACAGCTTCTTGCGCGCTCTCAGCCTCGCTGGCTGAGTGGCCAAGATTTTCCAGAATTCTTCTTGTAATGAGACGAATGACCTCGGAGTCATCAACAATCAGACAAGTGGCCACAGCTCTGTTCCTCTTAACTATCCAGAGGAAACCTTAGGCGAGAACGATTGAACAGACCGTTAAGGGCCATCATAGTTAAAGGAACATCGATCAGGCAGCTATTTCCGCCTGCGCCGGGAATGTTGCCGTGACAGTAACCTGTTCCTCATTCACGAGCTCAGCGTGGATGGTGCCACCTGCCTTCTGCACCAGTACACTGGCAAGATAGGCCGGAGTCATTTTTGGCTCCAACTCATCAGTTTGACCTGACAGAGCATTAATCAGCTGCTCCTTGAGCTTCGCACGCGGACCTTGGGCTGTAAAACTCACCTCCTGAAGTGACCCACCGACCGTCACAGTGCTGCCAGCGCGTGGCACACAATCTGCCACGACAAGCGCGATATTCATGATTGCCTTGACGTTATCCTTTGCCACATGTTGCGACGGTAATTCCCAGTGCAGCTCGGCCTTTACATGCTTGTACAATTCAGCAGTTGCCAGCTTTGCCTCGTCCAGATCAATCTCTGCCCCATAAGCGCCACCAGCGCCGAAGGCGAGTCGTGCGAATGTCAGCATAGCGATAGACTTTTGTGTCGAGAGGCTGATGAGCTTCTGTGCTTCTTGTTTCATCATTGGATCGTCTTCGTCCTGCATCACCTCAAGACCGGCGCTAAGAGCACCAACCGGGTTAACAAGATCATGGCAAAGACGGGAGGCAAGCAGTGACGCAAGCGTGAGCGGATCAAGGGGAGTATTCATAACAGACCTTCTATTTGGAAGATGACGTTGTCCCGATTCTACCACAGGTAGCCATGGGCATGGTTAACCTCGAAATTACCAGTGGTTTATTTGACTCCCTGTCACGTGCTTGTCATGATCCAGGTTCTGATCGTTGGGGTTCTGCAAGGAAGCAGCACGAAGTTTGCAGGATAGATCAAGACCGTAGCGTTACCTTGGGTGTGGGTTCTTAGTGTTTGCATTACCTGAATTAATACCGGCTGGCCGACGAATAAGCCTTGGCAGTATCGCAAGATTTTTTTTCTGCGGTGCGCTCTCTCTGGCTACTCTTTCGGTCGCTGTTCTCTTTGTCGGCATTTCTTATCTGATCAATATTGGCAACTCCGACAGACACCCTGAGTTTGCCGAACAAGACGGACCGCGAGGGGATGGCGTCATTATCCTGTCGCACACCACCCGGGATGTGTTCGCGATCCTGGGCGGCAAGACAGCGCACCCAGAAGGTGAAAATCTCGCGCCCCCGCAGACCATTATCACAGCAACTCAATTAGCGTCTCAACAGCCCTTACCCCGCCTTAAACCTCCAGCGCCTCAGCCTGTTCGCACTATAGCGACCTCCATCGACATGAACGGCACATGGCTTGCCGAGAGCGAGTTCTACAGCTTTGCCCATAATCGCGACTTTACCGGAGGGCGCGAGCCTGTTTTCACAAAATATGTCTCCCCGTTTGCAGAAACTGAAACCGTTCTGAACGAGGATTCAGTCACGCTTCAGCGCGGGGAGAGCCTCTATTCTGCCCTGATACGCGCTGGCATTTCGCGAACTGACAGTAATGATGCAGTTATTGCTCTTTCAGACCTGATCAACGTGCGCAGCTTGAAAGCTGGCACCCGGTTTTCAATCACGCGCATTCCTTCAGCCCAAACCGAGTTCCAGGAAATGGCAACCATCCATCAGGGCAACAAGCGCGCAACTGACACATTGCTGCGCCTGATGCTGGCGGACGATCCGATACGCCGGGTCTTTGTCCGGCGTGACCCGCATGGCAGCTTTTATGCTGAAACCGAGGTCGCGGAAACGACGATGCATTATGCCGCCATCTCGGGCGTCATAACAGACAGTCTTTTTGCGAGTGCAGAGCGCAAAGGAGCGCCACGTGAGATTGTCGCAAAACTCGCTAACATGTTCGTCTATGATGTGGACTTTCAGCGCCAGATCCGTCGTGGAGACAAATTTGAAGCCGTCTACGAAGTTTTTTATGACGAACTGGGGCGGATCGCAGGGTATGGTGATATCGTGTTCGGACGGATGAGCTGGCTCAATCGCACCAAGGAGCGCGGCTATTATCGGTATCACGATAATGGCAAGATCGCCTGGTTCGACTTTGGCGGGAAAAGCGCCAAGCGCTTGCTGATGAAAACACCGATAGATGGTGCCCGCATCACATCAGGTTTTGGTATGCGGCGTCACCCAATCTCAGGTTACACAAAGCGCCACAAAGGCACAGATTTCGGTGCCCGAAGCGGTACACCCATCATGGCAGCAGGTGATGGCGTGGTAGAGCGCGCCAACCGCTTCGGGTCATATGGTAATTACGTCCGTATCCGCCATGCCAATGGCTACAAGACCGCCTATGCTCACCTGAAAGGCTTTGCCCGGGGGATCCGTTCAGGATCAGAAGTCAGACAGGGACAAGTCATCGGTTATGTCGGGTCTACAGGGGCGTCGACAGGCCCTCATCTCCATTACGAAGTGATCAAGAACGGCAAGCAGATCAATCCGATGACCATCAAGGTTGCGACCGGCAAAGAGCTTGATGACGCTGAAATGGTCGCCTTTGCTGAAGAGCGTGACTGGATCGAGCAGTTGCGCCAGCCGCAACCCTTGTTGGTTCTAGCGCAAAACTGACTTCCGACAAGTCAGGAGAGACTTCAGATTTCTCCTGCCTCCTTCATTTTCTGCAAGGTATCCTTGATGTACTGATCAAGGTCGGTCCTGCCGGACACATGATCGCTCAATTGCGACCTCACCAGATGCGGAATTTCATCAGGTCTCGGCGCTCCTGACGTTCTGTAGGTTGCCTTGATGATGTTTTTGATCGCTTCCTCAATGTCGGGCTTCCAGTTGCCTTGCTCCGTCATGCTGTCTCCTTTCAACGTCAATTCAGCAGCGCCGAGCCTGCCGGACTATTGATGTCAGGCGTGTTGCCGCCCAGTGCGTAGGCACTTCCGCCCGTCAGCACACGACCGTTTACGGTCAGACTATCGCCTTCGACCGAGAGGTTCAGGGCTTCACCGTCCCGAATTTCACCAGCCAGCAAAAGCTCCGCCAACGGGTCTTGCACTTTCTTCTGGATAACCCGCTTCAGCGGACGTGCCCCGAAAGCGGGATCATACCCTGCCTCACCAAGCCAGTCACGCGCAGCCCCGTCAAGTTCCAGGGTGATGGAGCGATCAGCCAGCAGCTTCTGCAATCGGGCAATCTGGATATCGACAATGCTGCCCATCTGTGACTTCTGAAGACGATGGAAGAGGATCATCTCGTCCAGTCGATTGAGAAATTCTGGCCGGAACGTGGATTTCACGACACCCATCACCTGATCGCGCACCATATCCGTGTCCTGCCCGTCCGGTTGCTGTGCCAGATATTCAGAGCCCAGATTGGAGGTCAGGATGATAAGCGTATTCTTGAAATCAACTGTGCGCCCCTGACCGTCTGTCAGGCGGCCATCATCAAGAACCTGCAACAGCACATTGAATACGTCCGGATGTGCTTTTTCAATTTCGTCAAACAGAACGACCTGATACGGACGCCGCCTGACTTTTTCCGTCAGCACGCCGCCTTCTTCATAACCAACATAACCGGGAGGTGCACCGATGAGCCGCGCGACAGAGTGCTTCTCCATAAACTCGGACATGTCAATACGCGCGATAGCGGCATCATCATCGAATAAAAATTCCGCCAGCGCTTTCGTCAACTCGGTTTTGCCAACACCTGTCGGGCCAAGGAACAGGAATGACCCCAGCGGCCTGTTCGGGTCCTGCAAGCCTGCCCGTGCGCGCCTGATAGCAGAGGACACAGCCGCTACAGCTTCCTCCTGCCCGATGACGCGGTCATGCAAGGCAGTCTCCATGGAAAGCAGTTTCTCGCGCTCGCCTTCCAGCATCTTGTCGACAGGTACGCCCGTCCATTTCGAGACGACACCGGCGATATGTTCTGCATCGACTACTTCCTGCACCAGCGTGTCCTGGTCACCGACCTGTTCTGCCTCCTGAAGTTTTTTCTCCAACTCCGGCAACTCGCCATATTTGATCTCGGAGGCGCGGGCAAGGTCACCCTTGCGTTCTGCGTCAACCAGTTCCTGCCGTGCACGGTCTATTGCTTCCTTCACCTGCGTGGCAGATGCCAACGCCTGCTTCTCGCGTGACCAGCGCGCAGTCAACGCGGCAGATGTCTGCTCCAGTTCGGCCAACTCTTTCTCGAGTTTTTCAAGGCGATCGCTGGAAGCATCATCCGTCTCCTTTTTGAGCGCTTCACGTTCGATCTTCATCTGGATGATCTGACGGTCAAGCGCATCAAGTTCTTCCGGCTTGGAATCCACTTCCATGCGCAGCCGCGAGGACGCTTCGTCAACAAGGTCAATCGCCTTGTCGGGCAAAAATCTGTCTGTGATATAGCGGTTAGAAAGTGTCGCGGCGGAGACGATCGCACTGTCCGAAATACGAACACCGTGATGCAGTTCGTATTTTTCTTTCAACCCCCGAAGGATTGAGATCGTGTCGGCAACGGTTGGTTCCTGAATATAGACAGCACGGAAACGGCGCGCGAGGGCCGCATCCTTTTCGATATACTTTCTATACTCATCAAGTGTCGTAGCACCGATACAATGCAACTCCCCTCTTGCCAAAGCAGGCTTCAACAGGTTGGACGCATCCATCGCGCCATCCGTCTTTCCGGCCCCGACGAGGGTGTGGGTCTCATCAATGAAGAGAATGATCTGGCCTTCTGCCTGCGTCACTTCCTGCAACACGGCCTTCAGGCGTTCCTCAAATTCACCGCGATATTTCGCCCCGGCAATCAGGCTGCCCATATCAAGCGACAGCAAACGCTTGTTACGAAGAGACTCAGGCACATCGCCATTGACGATGCGGAGAGCCAACCCTTCGACAATAGCAGTCTTGCCAACGCCTGGCTCACCAATCAGAACCGGATTGTTCTTTGTGCGTCGGGCCAAAACCTCCATCGTCCGGCGTATCTCATCACCGCGACCAATGACCGGATCGAGACGTCCGTTCAATGCTTCTTCTGTAAGATCACGCGCATATTTTTTCAGTGCGTCATACCCCTCTTCCGCAGTAGCGGTATCAGCTGTTCTGCCCTTGCGGATACGATTAACAGCTTCATTGAGGCTCTGCGGCGTAACACCTGCAGCTTTTAGATAGTCTGCAGTCTTCCCTTCCATGGACAGTGCGATCAGCAGGCGTTCTGCAGTGACATAGGAGTCACCGGCTTTGCTCGCGATTTCATCAGCACGGGCAAAAGCTTTAGCGGCCTGCTGGCTCAACATCATCTGGGCACCACCACCATCCACACGCGGCAGTGTATCGACCGCTGCGTTTACATCCTGCAGCGCCTGTTCCGGCCTGCCCCCGGCCTCTCGAATAAGGTTCGCACTCAGCCCTTCCCTGTCATCAAGCAAGGCTTTCAAAACATGCTCCGGGGTGAGTTGCTGATGGCTTTCGCGCAGCGCAATCGTCTGGGCGGCCTGAATGAGACCGCGTGCGCGATCCGTATAATTATCAAAGTTCATAGGTGACCTCTTTTGAGCATCAAAATTTTGCGTCCCGAACGGCAACGCCTGATAAGGAAATGGGGAGCCGCCCCCCGTCTTTCAAGCAGCCTCTCTGCACTTATGTTTCTGTTCTGATCTGACCGCCATCCCCTTTTCATCGCATTCCGCGATACCCATATGTTATAAAGGGAGGCATTATGAACCGTACACATTTCGACACATTCCAGTCACTCAGACAGGCTATCAAGACGGAACTGAAATGGGGGAGCGCCGGTCCGATGCGCGATGCTGTCGCATTGGCGCTGTTACCGGCTGCATTGCAAGGGCCCGTGGACTATACCCGGTTGCGCGACACGGCAGCGTTTCTGAAGAAGAACAATGCCAAACTGTATTTTCTGCGCTCTTCGACACGTTACGCCGTTGCTGCATCACTTTTGACCGAAGACATGGATGCGGAAAAGTTTGTCACCGACATTTCTGCGGCACGCCAGTCCTGGAAGGATCTGAAACTCAGACGCACATCACCTTATGAAGGTGCGAGCCTGATAACGCTATACTTCGCCGGGCGCGGCTCCATTGACCGCAGTGTTCTGAGCACGGTGAAAATGTCTTTTGACATGTTGAAAGATGCATATTTCTGGCATGTCGGGCCACTCACCCTGCCGGCACTTTCGCTTGCGATCCATCACCGTTCAGGCGCGGCAACAGATGGTGCCATTATTTTTGACACTCTGAGACAGGAGAAGTTTCCTTCTCAGTACAGAATGTCAACCTCCCTGATTGCTACACTGCGCCAAACCGGTCATCAGGAAACGAGTCGCTGGCTAACGGATGCCTATCAAGCATTCCGCACACGAAAAATGCATACAGCTGGCCGTCGCACCACTTCGCTGGCTGTGGCCAGCCTGACCGACATAACACCGGAGGCTTTCGCAGCGGAGGTTGATGAAGTCCGTCAACACCTCAAGGAAGGGCCTTTCAGGTCGTCCAATGCAGGTGCCCTGGCGATGAACTTCACGAATATGAGCCGTGTTATCAGCCTGCGCGACACAGCAAGTGATGATGGCAATTTGGCTGGCTTCACGACAGTGATTACGGCCCTGCAAGCATATATCGCCATGCAGGAGCAAGCCGCTATGGTTGCAGTCATTACCGCCAGTACGGCAGGTGCCGCAGCCGCAGCCAGTTAAAGAGCACCAATACCGATCAGCGTACCGCCATCTATTGCCATATGCTGGCCAGTCATCCAGGCTCCTGCCGGAGATGCAAGGAAAACGGCGGCACCTGCGATATCGTCTGGCTCTCCGAAGCGACGCATCGGCAATTGGCCAGCTATAAATTCTTCTGTCTTGGGGTCTTTCCAGAGGGCCTCGGCAAAATAGGTTTTGACGATGCCCGGACAGATACAGTTGATCCGTATATTGTCTTTACCATATTCAACTGCGAGGTTGCGCGCCAACTGCATATCCGCCGCCTTGGAAATACCATACGTACCGATTGTCGGACTGCCGAGAAAACCGCCTATCGACGAGATGATAACGATAGCGCCGTCTTTTTTGGCTTGCATCTGGGGCAAAACCATGTGCGCCAGAAAGTGATTTGCCTTGATGTTGCAGGCAAAAATCTTGTCAATCGCCTCCTCCGTAATATCCTTTGACGGTCCAAAGGAAGGGTTGACGGCTGCATTGCAAATCAGGATGTCAACATCACCAAATTTCTCATTCGTCGCGTCAACCAGCCCCTGTAAATGTTCCTTGTGGGAAATATTACAGGCAACAGCATGTGCCGCTTCACGCCCTTCAGTCTTGTTAATTGAATTCGCAACATCCTGACAGCTATCAACCTTGCGGCTGGAGACAACGACATTTGCACCATGTTGTGCAAAGCGGCGTGCAATCGCTTCGCCAATGCCACGCGACGCGCCTGTTACAATCGCGTTTTTTCCTTCGAGATTGAAGAGTGTATCTGTAATTCCAGCCATGATTATCTCCTGTTATCTGGAGACATACTTTGCCAAAACGGCCCCTGTCAGCAACCAAAAGACGCAGTAACAGATATCTACGCCTTGCCTATTCTGCGGCAACTTCAGCCTTTTCCTGAGATGCTTCCTCTTGAGCACTATCAGAATCTTCAGTGGTCTTGCGTGGTGCACGGCGGCGGCGCGGTCGACGTGTCTTTTCCTCTTCCTGTGAGGCTTCTGTATCGGAAGTATTTTCCGAGGTACTGTCAGCTGGTTCATGAAGTTTGTCGTCGGCGGAAGAGGCAGATTGTTTGTCGTTATTGCTTTCAGCCACATCAGGTTGCGGTTCGTCTGACGGATCCTGCTGATTTTGCTGTGGCTGTTGTGGAGGCTGCATTGCCTTCAGCATACGATGGTAGTGCTCAGCATGTTGCAAAAGGCTTTCTGCGCGAATACGGTCACCAGATGAGGCAGCGTCACGAGCCAGTGCCTGATACTTGTCGTGGATCTGCAGGGCTGTGCCACGAATTTTAACGTCAGGCCCGGTAGAATCAAATGCCCGGTTGACGTTTGAGCCGGTTCTTCTGCGCTGATTGCGCCCGCGCTTCATGTTTTGCGCCATATCAGTTTGTCCTTGTCAGTCCTACACCAAATCACGCGCATAAGTTCGCATACTGATTGGCTGAAAGTTTTATGTATGCTGCGCCTGCAGCTATCGCCAGTTATTACTGTGCCCTTTCCTGACTCACGTCAGCCACTCAACAATCTGATCGGCGTGAGAACTGGTCTTCATGACGATCCGTTGCATGTAGAGGTAAAAGCGTTGTGAAAACTCTTGTTTTCACCACCTTTATGAAGCATATCTTTTTGCTTTTCAAACACTTTTTTATGGCCGTTTCAACGCAATGGCACGCTCAATGCCAGCAAGATCAGGCTTCACAAGAGATGTTGCGTTCACCCCCTTCTCCCGAAATGACTGTTCAAACATCGTCAGAACACGCCCTGCCTGGCCCTGCCCGACTTCCAGTATCACAACCCCACCCGGGTTGAGCAAGGATGGCACCTGCTTCGCCAGTTTGCGGTAAGCATCGTAGCCGTCGCCAGCAAATAATGCTGCGGCAGGCTCGAAATCTCTTACATCGGCAGACAAGTCATAACGATCATGCTCCGCTATATAAGGCGGATTTGAAACTACCAGATCAAAAGTGCCAGAATTGAAAGCGGCGAAGTCGGTGCAATGAGTTTTTATGCGTTCACCAATATCCAGCGCTTCGAAATTCGCCTCTGCGAGCGCCAGTGCATCTGCACTGATATCCACTGCAACCCCGGTCGCCTCCAGGAACTCGTTGAGCAAAGCAGCCAGTAGGCATCCGGAACCCGTGCCTAGATCAAGAATATGCGCTGGCGGCTTGTCCGCGAATATCTCGAGCGCCAGCTCAATCAATGTTTCACTGTCTGGCCTCGGCGTGAGTACGTCGCTGGTCACCTTAAAAGGGAGACCCCAGAATTCTTTCTGGCCGATCAGTTGGGATATCGGTTCACCCTTCAACCGTCGGGCAATCAGATTGTTCAACTGGTCAGCCTGCAATGCATCAAGGCTGAGGGCCGGTTCAGCAATGAATTGCTCAAGCGATATATTGAGACAATGCAAAAGCAATATACGGACATCAAGACGTGATAATGACGGATGCGCCTTTTTGATGCTGCGCAAGGCTGTTGCAGCCTCAACCCCGGCACTGACGCTCACAGATCAGGTTCCTTCGGTTTCGATGGCCGCCAGCCTGTCTGCCTGGTCCTGTGTAATCAGTGCATCAACCAGCTCATCCAGCGCCTCACCGGCTATCACCTTATCCAGCTTGTACAGCGTCAGATTGATGCGGTGATCCGTCACACGGCTTTGAGGGAAGTTATAGGTGCGTATACGTTCGGAACGATCACCCGAGCCGACCTGACCTTTGCGTTCGGCTGCGCGCTCTGCATCAGCCCGCGCTCGCTCTGCCTCATAAAGGCGTGCCCGAAGCACTTTCATGGCCTTTGCGCGGTTCTTGTGCTGGGATTTTTCGTCCTGCTGCGACACAACTAGTCCTGTCGGCAAGTGCGTGATACGCACCGCGCTGTCTGTTGTGTTCACAGACTGGCCGCCGGGACCGGACGCCCGAAAAACATCAACACGCAGATCACTTTCATTAATCTCAATATCAACTTCTTCCGGCTCTGGCAGAACAGCAACTGTTGCTGCGGAAGTATGAACACGGCCTTGCGTCTCTGTTTCCGGCACCCGTTGCACACGATGCACGCCCGATTCAAATTTCAGACGTGCAAAGACACCATCTCCTGTAACGCTGGCCTGCACTTCCTTGTAGCCGCCCACATCTGACTCGGATGCAGACAGAACCTCCATTTTCCAGCCATTGATCTGTGTGTAGCGCTGATACATTCGGAACA
The DNA here is from genome assembly GCA_022763115.1 of Aquisalinus sp. Classification (GTDB taxonomy): domain Bacteria; phylum Pseudomonadota; class Alphaproteobacteria; order Caulobacterales; family Parvularculaceae; genus Aquisalinus. The sequence goes on along the minus strand of JALEGJ010000067.1, from coordinate 35,861 downwards.
GATCACCCGCAAAAAGAGCTGCTTCATCTCCGCCGGTTCCAGCACGAACCTCAATAATGACGCTGGCAGAGCGGTCTGCCTTGTCGCGCGGCAACAGCATGATCTGCAGAGCGTGTTCGATTTCAGGAATACGCGCTTTCAGTTCTTCCAGTTCCTCTGCTGCCATTTCAGCCATTTCCGGATCATCTGACCCGGAGAGCTCTACCAATTCGTCCAGCTGGCGTCGGGCATCGGTAAGTTCCCGACCTGCTTCCACAACAGGGCGCAGCTCGGCATGCTCTTTTGACAGACGCACAATTTCTTCGGCGTCCGTTTCGGTCTCCATTGACTTTTCTATCGCCTCAAAGCGCGCGATGAGACTGTCGAGTTTCTCCTGAGGAATCAAAACTGTACTACTTCTTTTTCAGGTTACTCAGCCGCATTCAAATTCCTGGCTGCTTCTATCTGTGCCGCCTTTTCCTCGACCAATTCGACGATATGATCGACCATTTTGTCATTCGACATTTTATGATCGGGCAAGCCGGCAATATAGACCATACCGGATTCGGCGCCGCCACCAGTAAAACCAATATCGGTTTCACGCGCCTCACCAGGACCGTTCACGACGCAACCGATGATTGAGAGCGACATGGGCGTGGCAATATGCGCCAAGCGTTCTTCGAGGATTTCAACTGTCTTGATGACTTCGAACCCCTGTCTCGCACAGGATGGGCAAGAGATAATATTGACACCGCGATGGCGCAGGCCGAGGCTTTTCAGCAAATCGTACCCCACCTTGATTTCTTCAACAGGGTCCGCTGACAGGGAAATACGGATCGTGTCCCCGATGCCCGCCCACAAAAGGGAACCTAGCCCCACCGCTGACTTGATTGACCCGATACGCGCACCGCCCGCTTCCGTCACGCCCAGATGCAACGGACAATCTATAGCATCCGCCAGTCCCTGATATGCCGCGACCGTGAGGAACAGGTCCGAGGCTTTGACTGATATCTTGAACTCATGAAAGTCATTGTCCTGAAGGATTCGAGCATGATCGAGCGCACTTTCAACCATTGCCTCAGGGCACGGCTCTCCATATTTCTCCAGCAGATGCCGTTCGAGAGATCCACCATTGACCCCGATCCGCATGGAGCAGCCATTGTCCTTCGCAGCTCTGATGACTTCCTTGACTCGATCTTCCGAGCCGATATTTCCAGGATTGATGCGAAGGCAAGCCGCCCCGGCCTCGGCTGCTTCGATGCCGCGTTTATAATGAAAATGAATATCCGCTACGATTGGCACTGGTGACTGAGCACAGATTTCCTTCATCGCCGCCGTTGAAGCCTCATCAGGGCAGGAAACCCGAACAATGTCACCGCCTGCCTCGGCAATCTCCTCAACCTGCTTCAATGTAGCAGTCGCATCGGAAGTGAGGGTATTTGTCATCGACTGAACGGTTATGGGGGCGTCCCCGCCAACAGGCACATTGCCGACCATAATCTGACGGCATTTGCGCCTCTCAATATCTCTCCAGGGTCTTACGCTCATGTCTCACCTTCGCATATCTGATAAGCAGGTGTAATCATTTCACAGCCCTGTCAAGAGCACCTCGTGCGGCTTCCGAGCCGCCTACTCAGGGAGATTATAGACGAAGGTCGTGGTTTGCCCGAAGACCGGTACAGGCGCGCCATCTCTGGTCGCAGGCTGGAAGGTCCAGCGGTCAATCGCGCTCAAGGAAGCACCATTGAAACAGCTGTTGCTGGACTGGCTCACACGCTGATTCACGGGACGGCCACGGCTGTCGATATCGAACATCACGGTCACACGCTCGGTACCATCTGCCCGGCGCTGACACCTGCTGGGATAAACCGGGGAGACCGATGACAGACGAACAGCCTCTGTCAGCACAGGCTCCAGTGGTGTTACCGGTTCAGATGTCACCGCAGGCTGAGGTTGTTCGACAACCGGTGTGGCAAGTGACTCCTCTGCAGTAGCTGGTCTTTCAGCATTTTGCTCGGGCGTGACCTCAAGAGGGAAGGTTTCCGCCAGAGGCAATTCTGTCAAAACAGCAGCCACGTCCGTAGCACCATCAGTGTCGGTTAAGGCTTCAAGCTGTGCTGTATTAAGGTCCTGCGCGTCACTTGCTGCTGGCTCATCAGCTATCACTGTAGCTAGGTCACCCTCCTGCGCAGCAGGCGCTTCAGTCAGTACGCTCGCACCAACGTCATCCGCCGGGGCTTGCAATACCCCTTCCAATGCCTCTGCGGTATCTGCGGAAGCTGTTGCGACATTGACGGAAGGTTCCGCAGCTGTTTCGCTGTCATCCGTGATTGCTACGTCATCAGAGGCTTCATTAGCGACAGTATATGTCGGCTCTGTCAGCTGCTCTGCCGGACGTTGTTGCAAAGGTGTGCCCTCTACAGCCACAGGGCCAGTATCTGCTGGCGGTCTTGTGATCTGAAATGCGACCCAGATCACAAAGAAAAGGATCGCGACAACTGCCAGCAAGGACAACTCACGACCGGCAGAAATATCTTCACGTGACGTGGCTGGCACTTCAGGGGCAACGGCAGCGCCGGCGACATAGCCGGCTTCCTTTCGAAAACGCGCCACCAGAGCCTCATCCGGTAACTCCAGAAACTGGGCGTAGGCCTTGACGAAACCTGTTGTATAGGCGGCGATAGGCAATCGCGAGATGTCCATCTCCTCGATGGCCTCAAGATAATCTGCCCGGACATTGGTTGCATCATGGGCATCTTCCAGAGAGTGCCCCGCGGCCTCCCGGGCTGCTTTCAGCATCGCGCCTGCGGTCTGAAACTCTTCATCCGTCAGCGGAGCACGTTTTGACCGCTCTTCCTGCAACTCAACAATGTCAGCCACACTGGACATATGCCACTAACCTCACGGCGATCCCCGGCTGGAACGCTGTTATATAGTAACCCTAATTTCGGGCAAAGTTAAACCGGTTTCAGGCAAATAATGCGAGATCAATGCCAAACTTGCCATTTTAAGCCGGATTTTTGCCCGAGCCTGCCATTATGGCTAAAATACAGGGGATAAAGTAGTTAATACACGCAACAATGTTATACTACCTGAGGGGCAGGGATCGATCCGCTGCGTAAGCCTCCAGCTCAGCCCGCAAGCTCTGCGCAGGAGATTGCAATCTTGGCTCGAGCCACGCGGTCAGATCGTTCAGATCAACTGCGCGGATAAGTTTCTTGAGCGGGCCAATACTGGAGGCCGAGACGGACAGTCTTGGTATATCCAGTGCCAGCAATGCCAGAGCCATTAACGGATCGCCTGCCTGTTCACCACAATAGCACAATGGTTTCCCTGCCCTGTTAGCCTTGGTCGCCGTCATGCCAATGAAACTCAGGAAGGCTGGATGCAAGTGATCGTAACGCCCCGCCATCTTTTCGGACTCCCGGTCGGAAGCGAAAAAGAACTGAGCCAAATCGTTACCCCCAAGAGACAGGAAATCCACTTGCGGCGCAATATGCTCAAGACGCCAGGCCGCAGCTGGTATCTCAATCATTGCCCCAACCCTGATTGATGTCGGTTGCCCAAGACCAAGCTTGTCCCGACGTTCGACTTCACGCTCGAGGATCGCCCGAATGGCCCCGACCTCGTCGCTGGTTGTCACGAGCGGCAAGAGAACATTCAGCTCACGCCCCTGAGCAGCCCCCAGAAGAGCGCGTAGCTGAGGCCTGATAAGCCCCTCGCGATCTATCGACATCCTGAGACCGCGCCAGCCCATGGCCGGGTTTCCCTCGCGAACAACTCTCATATAAGGGGCCGACTTATCACTGCCCAGATCGGCCGTGCGGAAAATGACCGGCTTGCCGTCTGCTGCGTCAAGCACCTGCCTGTAAAGCTCTTCCTGAGAGGAGGCCGTCGGCAATTGTGGACTGACCAGAAACTGCAGCTCTGTCCGGAAAAGGCCAACACCCTCCGCACCCGTTGTTTCCAGATGCGGCATATCAAGGACAAGCCCGGCATTCATGAAAAGTTCGACCTCAGTGCCATCGCGCGTGACGCAAGGCAGATTACGCAACTGGGCGTATTCTTTTTGCGCGGCGGAAAAGAGCGCGAGCTTTTCCTGATAGCCGGAGATAACGTCAGCCTCGGGACGGATGAAGATCTCACCGCTCTCGCCATCGATGACGACGGCATCACCAATCTCTACTCGCTCAATCGCCGCTTCACTGCGACCAATCATTGGTATGCCAAGTGACCGGGCCACAATGGCCGCGTGGGAGGTATCTGCTCCTTCCGCGAGAACGATGCCTTTTAGTTTTCGCCGATCAAATTCCAGAATCTCTGCCGGGCCCAGCGCGTGCGCAAACAGAACAGCGTTTTCCGGCAATTCAAGCTCATCCCGTCTTGTCTTGCCTGACAAAGAGCGCAGCAGGCGCCGGGAGAGGTCATCCAGATCATGCAATCGCTCGCGCAGATAAGGGTCTGTGGCCTTGCGCATCCGCTGGCGATTTTCCGCCTGCACCTGCTCGACAGCAGACTCGCAGCTAAGCCCGGAGAGCACCGCTTCTTCCAGTCGTTTAGCCCAGCCCTTGTCATACGCAAAAAGACGATAGACCTCTATCACTTCGCGCGAGATCGCACTCAGCTGGCTGTTGCGGGCGATCATGTCATCAACCGACTTCTGCAGGCGGACAATGCCTTCCCGCAAGCGCTCTGTTTCCAGCGCCACATCTGCTGCAAAGACCTTGTGCTTGGGCGCAGGCGGCTCATGCAGGGCAGCCGTACCGATGGTGATCCCCGGTACGATCGGCATTGCCTTCAGATACTCCGGACGGTGCAACAGGCGGTCTACTTCTGCAGCATCCTCTTTTTCCAGGAGGTCGCCCGCAGCAACAATTTCTGCCAGGACGGTTGCGACAAGTTGCGCCGCTTCCATTTCTTCTTCTGTATAATGCCGTGACGTGCGGTTCTGGATAACCAGCACACCCAAAACCTGTCCTGTACGGATGATTGGGACACCCAGAAATGCGTGCAGCATCTCTTCCCCGACTTCCGGCCTGAAAGAGAATGCGGGATGATCCTGAGCTTCATTTATATTCAGCGGTAACGCCTTGTCTGCGACATACCCGACCAGGCCTTCCTGCCAGTTAAGGCGCGTCTTGTGGACGGCCTCCTGATTAAGGCCGACCGTCGAAAACAGCTCCAGAACATCATCATCCCGGCGCAGATAGATTGAGCAGACATCCGCCACCATGTTTGCGGCAATAGCTTCAGAGAGCTTATCCAACCTTGCCTGAGCCCCCTCTTCGGCTGCCATGATTTCACGCAAGCGACGCAGCAGAACGCGCGGCGAACTGCCGCCGTGTCGAAATGGATGTCCTGTAGCGCCGGTATCACTCATGACTTCAAGAGGCTTCCGCAATCTTCTCCAGACCATAGGCCTGATGCAGAGCCCGCACGGCGAGCTCGGTATATTCTGAATGAATCAGCACACTGATTTTTATTTCTGATGTGGAAATGTTCAGAATGTTGATACTGCGGTCCGCCAGCGTCTTGAACATGGTCGCAGCAACACCGGCGTGAGACTTCATCCCCACACCAATGACCGAGATCTTTGAGACACTGCGGTCGGCCACAACGTCTGTATAGCCGATTGTATCTTTCAGGGTTGCCAGCAACTCCTGGGCCCTCGCCACATCCCCCTCATCAAGGGAGAACGAGATGTTGGCTGCCTTGCCGGTCTTGGCCGGGCTCTGGACGATCATGTCCACATTAATGTCCGCGGCGGCCAATTCCTCAAAAATACGCGCCGCGCGGCCCGGCTCATCAGGAACCGTCATGAGGCTGATTTTAGCTTCAGCGTGACTATGGGTGATGCCGCTGACAATATGTTTTTCCACGATCTCATCCTCATTACAAATAACCGTGCAGGGTTGCAGTTTACCGGCACGCGCTTCTTCCGGATTGGCGAAACTGCTGAGCACGCGTAGCTGGACGTTATAAGCCATCGCCAGTTCGACAGATCTGGTCTGTAAAACTTTCGCACCCAAAGAGGCCATTTCCAGCATTTCTTCGTAGGAAATACGGTCAAGCCGGCGCGCTTCTGACGTTATGCGCGGGTCAGTCGTATAGACCCCGTCAATGTCAGTATAAATGTCGCAGCGCTCTGCGCCAAGGGCCGCCGCGAGGGCGACTGCTGTGGTATCCGAGCCACCGCGCCCAAGGGTCGAAATGCGGCTCTCCTCCGTAATGCCTTGAAAACCCGCAATAATCGCGATCTCTCCGGCATCTATGGCAGGTCCGATGACTATTTCAGGAATATCGACTATTCTAGCGCGGCCATGTGCCTCGTTTGTACGCAAGGGTATCTGCCAGCCCTGCCAGGAACGGGCCTTGTAGCCCTGCCGTTGCAGCGTCAACGCCAGCAACCCCGAAGTGACCTGCTCCCCGGACGAAACAACTGCATCATACTCGCGCCGATCGTAGTCAGCAGCATTCCCGATGGCATCGACCCGCCGAACGAGGTCTACCAACCTGTTGGTCTCGCCTGCCATGGCGGAAACCACTACCACGACACCATGCCCGGCATCCGCTTCCAATTTGATGAACTCCGCAGCATTGGCAATCCGGTCAAGATCCGCCACAGACGTACCGCCGAACTTCAGCACAACGCGTGACTGGCGCGGCATTTGTTGTGAAGGTGCAGACATTCTCTCTCTCGGGGCCTATATGAGTCCTGAATTGTGATGGGCAAGCCCACGTACCTAATGATGCTGTCCGATCAAGGCAAGATTTAATCCGGCTGCCCGCCGACCTGACCGACAAGGGACAAATGATGGCGACCACCATAGATCCTGAAGAAATAGAGAAATTCTCGGCAATCGCGGCTGAATGGTGGGATCCTTTGGGCAAATTCAAGCCATTGCACAAATTCAACCCGGTGCGCCTTGGTCATATCAGGGATGAAGTGTGCAGCCACTTCGAGCGGGACAGGTTCGCCCGCACGCCGCTGGAGGGCTTGAAAGTGGTCGATATTGGCTGCGGCGGCGGACTGGTTTCCGAGCCGATGGCACGCCTTGGCGCAGACGTGACCGGCATAGATGCTGGCGAAAAGAACGTGAAGACCGCCATCGCGCACGCGCTCGAGCAGAAACTCGAGATCGACTACCGCAATACGACCGTAGAAGAGCTGCTGGAAACAGAAGCCGGCAGTTTTGATGTTGTCCTCAATCTGGAGGTGGTCGAACATGTGGCGGACATTTCCCTGTTCCTAAGTGCCTCGGCTGAATTGCTCAAACCGGGGGGGATCATGATGACAGCAACGATTAATCGCACCCTGAAAGCACTGATGACGGCGAAAATAGGCGCCGAATACATTCTGCGCTGGCTACCGGTGGGCACGCATGACCCACGCAAATTCGTCCAGCCCACCGAAATTCGGGCGATACTGGAAAAAGCCGGCCTGCAGGTGCGGGTGCCCGTGGGCATGAGTTACCAGCCATTGCTGGATGCCTGGCGCATCACCGACGATGCCTCCGTCAATTATATGATTTCCTCGGTCCGGCCTACTCTTTCCTGACCTATTTGCGCCTTGCGTAAATACCCGGTATCTCAGCGACACGTTTTCGAGGGATTTCTCATGAAAAGAATAGTTGTTTCCTGCCTTGCCCTAGCCCTTGCTGCCTGCGGTAATGATACCGCGCCTGAAGCAAATGCTCCCGCCACAGGCACGACACCACCATCAGCGGCTGAGACCAACGCTGAAACTGTCATCCGTGACATTGATGAAATCGCCCGGGACTACATTTCTGTCGCCCTTGCCTTCGGGGAGTTCGACCCGGACTACGTTGATGCCTATACCGGGCCGGAAGACTGGAAAGAAGAAGCGCTTTCTGCCGGTCGGGCGCTCGATGAACTCTACACGGAAGCAGCTGGCCTTGCCGCAGACCTTGCCCTCACTACGCCGCCGGCGGGAGAAGAGCGCCGGGCAAAAATTCTGAGCGGCAATATTCAGGCGATGATCGCCCGTATGCGGATGGTGCGCGGTGAAACCCTGTCCTTTGATGAGGAAACTGCCCTGATCTATGATGCTGTCGTTCCGGAGATTGATCCCGCGATCTTTGATGCGGCGCTGGCCCGGCTGGATGATGTTTTGCCAGGTGACGGCAGCATTGCGGAGCGTCGCGAGGCGCTACAGCGCCAGCTTGAAGTCCCTGAGGACAAGGTTGAGGAAATGATCCGGACAGCCATTGCTGAATGTCGCAAACGAACGCTGGCCTATTATGACTTGCCCGAGGATGAATCTTTTACGCTCGAACTGGTGCGCGACAAGCCATGGAGCGGCTACAACTGGTACCAGGGTGATTATGAAAGCCTGATACAGATCAATCTGGACCAACCCTTCCGGGTCGACAGGGCAATCGACCTTGGCTGCCATGAAGGGTATCCCGGCCACCATGTCTGGAATATCTATACAGAGCGCTATCTGCTGAAAGAGAAGGGCTGGATCGAGTATTATGTATTCCCGCTTTTCAGCCCCGGCGCTTTCTTTGCGGAAGGTTCTGCGAACTATGGTGTGGACGTCGCCTTTCCCGGCGATGAAAAGAAAAACTATGAGCGGGACGTCTTATACCTGATCGCCGGGATAGACCCTGCACTCGCGGACATAGACAGCATCGTTGCAGAAGCCTCACGGCAACTTCAATTTGTCTCGGTTTATGTGGCGCGGGAGTATCTCAATGGAAACTTCACACGCGATGAAGCGATTGATGTGCTGCAGAAATATCGCCTGATCTCCCGTGATCGTGCCGAACAGTCACTTGCGTTCATCGAGAAGTATCGCGGATATATCATAAATTATTCGCATGGATACAATCTGGTCAAAGCCTATATCGAAGCAAAGGCAGAGACGGATGAAGAACGCTGGGATATTTTCGAAGACATGCTGCGCAACCCGAAGACAGCATCAGAGCTGCTGGTTGCGGAAGAATAGCCTGTCGCTAGTTCAGTTTCTTTTTGATTTCTGAACTATCATCCTGAGGCTGCGGCACAGGGGCGATTTCCACGCCCTCGTCGACCAGTTCCTTGACTTCTGTTGCCGTGGCTTCGCCGTAAATAGCGCGCTCCTCGGCTTCACCATAGTGAATCTTGCGCGCCTCTTCTGGAAAACGCTTTCCCACATTGTCGAAATTTTTCTCAATATAGGTTTTGGCCTTGCGTGCTGCTTCATTGAGGTCGCGCTTGTAGGCAGCGATCTTTTCTTCCTTGTCAGAAGACGTGGAGATTGCAGAGGTGCGCGCAAGCGCCGGAGCCATCAATGCCTTACTGATTTCAGAAGAACCACAGGCGGGGCATTCGAGCAGCTTTTTATCAGCCTGCTCGTCATAATCCTGGCTGTTGCGAAACCACCCCTCAAACTGGTGGCTGTCCTGACATTTCAGCTGATACTTAATCATAGAACAGATATATTGGTGATCTGCGGCATTTTTTCAAGTTTCAGGTTCGGTATCTGCTGCCGAACCTTTTTGACTTTTGCGAGGTCAATGTCTGCAATGATGATACCCGGCCGGGTATCCGGCTTTACCTCTATGACCTCTCCCCACGGATCAATGACCATACTATGCCCCCAGGTCTTGCGCCCGTCTTCATGGTCGCCGCCTTGTGCTGCTGCCATCACGAAAGAGCCCGTTTCAATGGCGCGTGCCCGGAGCAAAGATTCCCAGTGTGCCTTGCCGGTCTGGTATGTGAACGCTGCCGGGATCATCAGTATTTCGGCCCCTGCCTGGGCGAGGCGTCTGTAGAGAGTCGGAAACCGCAAATCATAACAGATAGTCTGGCCAATTTTTGCGCCGGGCGTTTCGACTACGGCTGCCATGTCACCAGCCGCATAGATGGCTGACTCCTTCCAGCTTTCTCCGTCGGGCAGATCAACATCAAACATGTGTATCTTGTCATAGGTATTGACCTGCTTGCCATCAGGGCTGAACAGATACCCGCGATTGGCAGCACGCTGATGATCTCCCTGCCCGGAAACAGCGAAGGCCAGCGAACCTATTGCGAGCCAGATGTCCAATTCATCTGCGAGCGATGCAAATGTCGAAATCTCTTCAAGGCCACTCTCATCGGGCAACTCACTGAAAAGACGCTTTGGCTTTCGGTCCACAATGTTCGTCATCTCGGGCGTGAGGATCAGTTCTGCCCCCTCACCCGCAGCCTCACGGATTAAAGTCGCAGCATCTTGCGTGTTACGGGAGCGATCAAGCCCTGAACACATCTGTATGCAGGCAACCTTCACGCCGGCTCTCCCTGCAAAAGCGCATCCAGCTTTCCGGCGGCCTCGAGCGCATGAAGATCGTCAGAACCACCAACATGATAATCACCAATGAATATCTGAGGGTATGTTGACGCACCATTTGCACGCTGAATCATCTCCGCTCTTTTGGATTTATCCATACCGGCATTAATCTCGTTCACATCAGCCTGCTTCTCATGCAGCAGACGCAAGGCACGCTGACAGTAAGAGCAAAACGGTCGCGTATAGATATCAACTGTCACCATGGCCTGAACTCCTTTGAAGATGAGCTTTATATTGCCATCACATCATCTTTCACAACCCGTGCAAGAACAACCGCGCAGACTTGTGAAGCGCCTGCCCTCTTCAAAACCCGCGCGCACTCTTTCAGCGTTGCGCCTGTCGTTAGAACATCATCAACAAGCAGATAGTTCCGACTAGATATGGTGGACTGGTATTTTTCCCTGATGCGGAAAGCGCTTTTGACATTGCGTTGCCTCGCCTTGGCCGAAAGCCCCTGTTGTTGTGGCGTGGCCCGATGCCGCTCAAGCAGATCAATTGCGAGACCTGAACCGGCCTTCTCGGCGAGAGAACGGGCCAGCAAGGCTGCCTGATTGAATTTGCGCTGCCGTAGCCTGCCGGGATGCAGTGGCACCGGCACGATCACCATATCCCGTATGGGCATGTCCCGCGCTGCCGTCAGCATCAATGTCGCAAAACCGCCGGCAAGATCGTGGCGGTCTGCGTATTTAAGGCTCATCACAAGCTCGGCAGAAACGTCATCGTAACGCATTGAAGCACGGACTTTATCCAGGCCCTTTTCGGAGATCAGACCATGCTCAAAACTCTCAGGCGCAGCACAGGCGGCACAGAGTAAGTCGGGCGACGAGGCAAACTCAAACGGCAAGCCACACATTTTACAATATGGGGCTGCAATAAAGGAAATATTCTGCCAGGCCCCGGGCGATAACTCACCATGACCGGCAACGCGCTCACCTGTAACCGGGCATTGCGGTGGTAATACTATGTCCCGCGCGCCAGCGCAGAGGCTCACAAGCCTATTTCCAGCTATATCTCGTATTTTACTCAGACGGCTTTGCATCAAGAATTGCCCTGTCCACCGCGTGATTGCATATAAAGCCCATGAACAGCCCTTACCAGACCCGCACAGCACCGCAGATTTTTGACCGGCAACTACTGTATAAACGCCACCAGCGCGCAGCCCCTTATTTTGCTGATCACGACTTCCTGCACCAACTTATTGCGGAAGACATCGTTGACAGACTGGAAACAGTGATGCGGTCATTTCCTGCTGCGCTCTTCACAGGCCCCGGCTCCTCCATACTCAAGGAAGCGATCACAGATAATTGTTCTGTAGGCAGCATTACCTCACGAGACACGCTACTGATATGCGAAGAAAATAAAGGCACCTACGAACAGAATTTTCTGAATGAAGAACTCGCTGCTGAACCGACGACCCTCAATCTTGTGATTTCCATGATGGAACTGCACGCAATGAATGATCTTCCGGGCTATCTGTTGCAGGCCAGACGCGCCCTGAAACCCGATGGCTTGTTCATCGCTGCACTGCCAGCGGAAGACACTCTGCAGGAGCTTCGACAAAGTCTTTATACAGCGGAAACAGAACTCACCGGCGGTGTAAGTCCCAGAGTACATCCCTTTTCAAGCTTGAAAGATCTTGGCGCCCTGATGCAACGGGCAGGCTTCACATTGCCCGTTGCAGATATCATCCGCATTCCTGTGACGTATCGCGAACCGGCCAGATTGCTGGAAGATTTGCGCTATATGGGAGAAACGAATGTGCTCAGTAATCGGAAGACTGGTGGTCTTGGTCGTCAACTTCTCTCAAGGGCTCTTGAAATATACAAGCAGAAGTTCCTGACCCCGAAGAGCGATGGCGTCACGGCCTCATTTCACATCGCGATGCTGACAGGCTGGGCACCCCATGACAGCCAGCAAAAGCCACTGAAACCAGGTTCTGCAAAGGCCTCTCTGGAAAAAGCCATAAGGAAATTATGAGGTCAGGCGCTCATACCAGTATGGACAAGGGCGTTATCTAAGGTACCGCGCTATCCACTTCACTTGAAATGTCTGATAGCAAATCACTCATCGTATCAACTGCCTGTCCGAAAAAAGCGAGCGTCGCGACGCTCAACAGGGCAATGATCATGGTATATTCCATGAAAGTTGTACCACTCTCGCTTTCCGAGAAAGCGTTTACAAGACGGCGCAACTCCGCAAAATGTGTCATCAACGGAGGCATTATAAGAGATCCCTTAGTTGCGCCGCCAGGGGAATATCCGCAGGCGGTAAATCCAGTTGCATGATGTCGCTGGCACGAACCCATTTCAGTGTCTGACCTTCTGTCGGCAGAGGCGTGCCGTTCCATTTGCGGCAGGCGAACAAGGGCATCAGGAGATGGAAATCCTTGTAAGCATGAGACGCAAATGCCAATGGCGCCAGGCATGAAGTTTCGGTTTCGATATCCAACTCTTCTTTCAATTCTCGTATCAAGGCCTCTTCAGGCGTTTCGTCTTGTTCGACCTTGCCTCCGGGGAACTCCCACAGACCAGCCATTGTCTTTCCTGCAGGCCTTTGTGCCATCAGCACGCGCCCATCTCTGTCAATCAACGCGCAAGCCGCAACCAGCAGTATTCTCGACATTCTTTCGCCTCATTGTCGCCTGATGTCTTTAAGATGCCTTTAAGATAATTCAACAATTTGTCGAAACTTGCTGCTTTGAACAAGAAATATCATATTTTATAAAAAACTTTGTAAACAGACTAAGATTGCGATCTTCATTCCCGAAAAAGGACATCTTCCGTATCAGAATCGGACATATTTGTTTCTGACAACCTGTACATAACGACCTCAGTGCTTTCCCGAAGACGTTGAAGCTCCTTTTCAATAGCCTGAAGGCGCAAAAATTCCATGATATCCGGCTTCACGCTGTTGAAACTGGGCGGACGAACAGGCCGACGTCCCTCAACTTTGAAAAAAGCCCATCCTGTGCCAGTCTCGAAAACCTCACTAATGTCACCATTCCTCATGGCGTATGCACGTTCAGCATAGCCCGCAGGCATCTGCCCGAAGGCGAGATAGCCCATCTGTCCCTCTCGGGCCGCTGACGCCTGGTCAATTGAGAAATCTCTTGCGATCTGGGCGAAATCCCCTCCCTCCAGCAACGCATCCCGCAACCCTTGCGCCAGCGCCTCTTCTGCCACAACGACATGGCGCAAACGCAATTCGTCCCCAAAAGAGATGTTTTCCCGCTGGCTCTGATAAACGCGTACGGCTTTTTCCTCTGTGACATTCTCTTCTATCACCTGGCGGAGATGCGCAGCTGAGAGAATGCGGTTTTGGGCCATGGTCAGTCTGGCGATAACATCTTCGTCGGATGTCACAGCCACATTCGCCTGCCCTGCCTGAGCCAGTAGCATCTGATCTGTGGCTTCCTCAACCAGCCCCCGCTCGAAGACCTCAGCCACAGACAGGCTTTCTGCTTCCGGCAGTTTGCCAGCCTGATGGGCATATTCCAGAATGTCACTGTGTTTGAGCTCCCGCCGACCGACACGCACCAGCACCGGGTCCGGTGCCTCCGCCACAACAAGCGGTGCTGAAACGTCGGTTAGCGCTTCTTGGGGAGGTGTGTAGAGCCGCAGCACGTCAATTGTTTTCATTCCGATGATAACAAGCGCAAGCGTAAGAATACACATGGCCACCTGACCATCCGTTGAATTCAACCAGCGGCGAAAGGCTGCAAAGCCGGTGACAATGTCTCTGGAGGCCAGCAGGCAAGAGCGCCAGACAAGTTGCCAGAACCAGCCTGTCAGGCGCAGCGCCTTGCCAAGGAATGCCTTTGCAGCCTCCATTCTTGCGGCGGTGGCTGCGGAAGTTCCTGCAATTTCAGGCTTTTTTTCCATTGCGGTCCGTTTCGTTGACACTGGCTAAGGCCCTGCTTATGTGTCCCATTCCGATGTGGATTAGAGACTAACATCACATAGTCAAGAAACAGTGCAGGTCCGCCAATGCTGCGTTCCTGCCTGAAGGATACCAAATGGCCTTACTGGACGTTGCAAAAAAAATCTTTGGCTCCTCGAATGACCGTCGTCTGAAACCGATGATGAAGACGGTTGAGAAAATCAACGCCCTTGAAGACGAGTTTACCGCGCTGACCGATGAACAACTGGTCGCGAAAACAGAAGAATATCGCCGGCGTTTTCAGGATGGCGAAACACTGGACGATCTGCTGGTGGAAGCCTTTGCGACGGTGCGCGAAGGCGCAAAACGCGCGTTGGGCCTGCGACCTTATGACGTACAGCTCGTCGGCGGCATCGTTTTGCACAAAGGCAACATCTCGGAGATGAAAACCGGGGAAGGCAAGACGCTGGTTGCAACACTGCCCGCTTACCTCAATGCCCTGACCGGCAAAGGCGTGCATATCGTTACGGTTAACGACTACCTGGCCAAACGGGATGCCGAATGGATGGGCCGGGTGTTCGAGAAAGTTGGCCTGCGCACCGGCGTTATCGTCAATGAATTGAGTGATCCGGAACGCCGTGACCAATATGCCGCAGATATCACCTATGCGACCAATAACGAACTCGGCTTTGATTATCTGCGCGATAACATGAAATCCTCTCTCGAGGAGATGGTTCAGCGCGGACACCATTACGCCATTGTTGATGAAGTCGACTCAATTCTCATCGACGAAGCGCGGACACCGCTTATTATCTCCGGCCCGACAGAAGACAAATCCGAACTATACATTACTGTCGACAAATTCATCCCGCAGCTGACAGAAGAAGACTACGAACTTGACGAGAAACAGCGTCAGGTCACCCTGACGGATGAGGGCAATGAACATATTGAGCAGCTTCTGCTTGAGGCCGGGCTGCTTAAAGGCGACAGCCTTTACGAAGCAGAAAACGTCTCTGTTGTGCACCATGTTCAGAACGCGCTGAAAGCGCACATCACCCAGAAGCGGGACAAGGACTATATCGTCAAGAACGGCAAAGTGGTCATTATTGATGAATTCACCGGCCGGATGATGGAAGGCCGCCGCTGGTCAGATGGCCTGCATCAGGCGGTCGAGGCAAAAGAAGGGGTCGGCATCCAGCCAGAAAATGTGACGCTGGCATCCATCACCTTCCAGAACTATTTTCGCCTTTACGAAAAGCTCTCAGGCATGACCGGCACGGCGCTGACCGAGGAATCGGAATTTGCTGATATTTACAAACTGGACGTGTACGAAATCCCGACCAACAGGCCAATCGCACGTGCAGACATTGATGACGAACTCTACATCAGTGTAGAAGAAAAGTATAAAGCCATCGCGCGCCAAATCGCTGATTGCCATGACAAGGGACAACCTGTTCTGGTCGGTACGGCGTCCATCGAGAAGTCAGAGCTGATTTCAGAGCTGCTGCTCTCGAAAAAATTCTTCCGTGACCTGGCCAAGGATACAGAAAAATACCTTGCTGAATTCAAGCCCGGCAAACACGATGAAGAAATTGCAGAAGTCAAAAGGCAGATTGCCCTTTTTGAAGAACTGGCCAAGCGCAAGGAGCCTGTGCCGCACAACGTGCTGAATGCCCGTTTCCACGAGCAGGAAGCCGAGATTATCGCTCAGGCTGGTGTGCCGGGTGCAGTTACGATTGCCACGAACATGGCAGGTCGGGGTACGGACATTCAGCTTGGCGGCTCTGTTGACCTTGAGTTGATGAAACAACTCGAAGAAGGCGACAGCGAAGAAACAATTGCAAGAAAACGTGCCGAAATCGAAAAGCGCATTGCCGAGCAAAAGCAGAAAGCCCTCGATGCCGGTGGCCTATATGTGCTGGCGACAGAGCGACATGAAAGCCGACGGATTGATAACCAGCTGCGTGGTCGTTCCGGTCGTCAGGGTGATCCGGGTACAACCAAGTTCTTTCTGTCCCTTCAGGACGACCTGATGCGCATTTTCGGCACCGGTATGGAAAACATGCTCAAGCGCTTTGGCATCAAGGAAGATGAGTCCATTGAGCATCCATGGTTCACCAAGGCTGTTGAAAACGCCCAACGCAAGATCGAGCAGCGCAATTTCGATATTCGCAAGAATGTCCTGAAGTATGATGATGTTATTAATGACCAGCGCAAAACGATATTCGAGGAACGTATCGACTTTATGTCCGCGAAGAGTGTCGAGGACACAATTCGGGATATGCGTCAGGAAGTCATTGAGGACATCGTCGAGACTTATATCCCGCCAAAATCTTATGTTGAGCGCTGGGATATAGACGGTCTGCACAAGGAAGTTGAAGAGGTCTTCGGGCGCTCTTTCCCGGTCAAGGAATGGGCCGCTGAGGAAGGTGTTGCAGATTCCGAAATTACCGAACGGCTGACAGAAGCCGTCGAGGCGTATGCATCACAACGGGCTGTTGATCTCAATGGAAAGGCCCGCAATCGCGGCATGTCTGACCCGGACAATTTCATTCGCCGTGTAGAAAAAAGTGTTCTCCTCAGCACGCTGGATCGAAACTGGCGCGAACACATCCAGATGATTGACCATCTGCGCTCGATTGTAGGCCTGCGCAGCATGGGCCAGCGTGACCCGCTGAACGAGTTCAAGACCGAGAGCTTTGCCTTGTTCGAGTCTCTCATTACCGGTCTGCGCCGGGATGTCGTGCGCGAGTTGATGCATATTGACTTGCCAGATGAAAATAATGACGCAGAACGGATGCTGCGCGAATTGGCCGCGAGACGACAGCTTGACACGTCCAAGCTACAGGCGACGCATATTGATGCGACGACAGGTGAAAATGACGCGGCACATGGCAACCCGGATGCGCCGCAGCGCTCATATGGGCGCTCCGCTGGCGTCACGACCATGCAGGCACGCCAGGCTGCAGCTGAAATAAATCCGAATGATCCGGCAACATGGGGGCGTGTGCGTCGCAATGACCCCTGCCCTTGTGGTTCCGGGCGCAAGTTCAAACATTGCCACGGCAGCATTTAAGCTACAGATACAAAAAGACCGCCTCAAAGGGCGGTCTTTTTTCAGCGTGTCAATCCTGACTAAAAACCAGGGATCACCGCAATAAAGTCTTCTGCAGTAAGCGTATCAAGTTGCGTGGACCGAATGACAAGCTCATCGCCATTACCAAAATCAATCACTGTGTGATTACCGCGCTGCGTGGCAGCAGCAATGATTTCCTCGAAAGTGTCAAATGCCTCACCAAAACCGGTAACGTCTATCGTATCGCCCTCTTCGGAATTGAAATCACGGATCGTATCTCTCTCCGTACCCACATTGATAACAAATAGATCCGCGCCGGCACCGCCGAACAGATTATCGAACCCTTCATCCCCAACCAGAATATCATCACCGTCTTCACCTGAAAGTTGGTCATTCCCAGTGCCGCCGAAAAGGATATCGGCACCGGCACCTGAGAAAATACGGTCATTATCGGCATCACCGAAAATCACATCACTTCCCTCGCCTGTGAAGATGCGATCATTACCAGCATCACCGATAATCTCGTTATTTCCATTTCCGGCAAAGACACGATCATTACCAAGACCAGCGAAGATGATGTTATTACCATCACCAACATCGATACGGTCATTGTCAGCGCCCGCATCAATCTGGTTATCACCATTGCCGAGCGTTACCCGGTCATTGCCATCACCGGTGATAATCAGGTTATTGCCGTCACCAGCATCAACACGATCACGCTCCGTACCCGTATCGATCTGATTATCTCCGTTTCCAACAATCACGCGATCTTTTCCATCACCCGTCAGCACGAGGTTGGCGCCATCACCGGCTTCAACGCGGTCATTTTCGGAGCCCGTATCTATCTGATTATTGCCTTCACCAGCAAACACCCGATCACTACCAGCCCCCGTAATGACTATATCATCGCCATCACCTGCGGTGACCCGGTCATTCCCATCACCAGTATCTATCTGATTGTTGCCCCCCCCGGCCTGGACACGGTCGCGACCTGCCCCGGTCGTAATACTGTCATCACCATCACCCGCTTCGACGTGATCATTTTCGGAGCCCGTATCAATCTGATTATTGCCGTCGCCAGCAAACACCCGATCATTACCAGCCCCCGTAATGACAATGTCATCGCCATCACCTGCGGTTACCCGGTCATTGCCATCGCCAGCATCTATCTGATTGTTGCCACCGCCCGCATCAACGCGATCATTACCAAGCCCGGTTGTGATGTTGTCATCACCGCTACCTGACTCGACTCTGTCATTCCCCTCACCGCTGTCAATAAAGTCATCAGCCGCCCCCGTTTCGATACGATCATTGCCGCCCCGGCTGAAGATGATATTGATATCATCCCCGGCAGTGATTCTGTCTCTCCCGTCATCACCACCGACAAAGGTCAGGGTAAGAGCAGTCAGATCTTCCGACACGCCATCCACCAGTGTCGCCTGCGTCGGATTGAACAAACGAATGTCCAGCGTGCCAGAGGCTGTGCCGACGAAGGCAGAAACATCCTCGCCAAATATCTCCGACAAGGCGATGCTGAAATTGGCTTCGGTCTCGGGGTTGGTCAGGCTCAACCGCTGGCTGAATTCACCGGCCTGCGTCGCAACACCAAATCCCACCGAAGATGGCAAGGATACAAAAGGTGGCGCCGAAGTCAGATTGATCGAGAAGCTCAGCGCATTATCCGCCAGCCCTGTAATACCACCAAAGAAGAAGGTTGGCTCCAGTTCCTCAGGCAACTGATCGAACCTGTTGATAAACGGCACCTGCTCAGCATTGATGATCGGCATGCCGATATCGGCCAACAGGTTTAGTTCGAGTTGACCGATTTCCACACGATCACCAGGAATCACAAACGGATTCATCAATGCGAGTGCAATGTCACCGCCGGTGCCAAGGAAGTGGGACAGGTCTGATCCCGGGCTACCTGTCTGAAATTCAAGTGGCAACGCCTCGCCATAAGCCGCGGCAGATAGCGCGCCGTTGAAGACGGGCGCGCCTTCTTCCGTTACATCGATCAGCAGGTCATACGGGGTGCCGATTGTCACGAGCCCCGGATCGAGGCCGAGATTTGCAAGATCGAAGAGTGGCAAGTCAAACGGGTTCTGTGTGTCACGGATTCCAAGGAAGCCAAGACCATGAGCCAGCTCATGCAGAAGTACCGAGAAGAAATCAAACTGGTCTGCCGGTACCGGATCATCAAGTTCAGGATCAAAGAAGAACTGACCACTTTCGATAAATGCCGGATTCACATTGATGACAATATCTGTACCCGCTCCATTCACATCGATACCGGTACGCAATTCGAAAAGACTACCCGCCTCAAGCAGCAGAAAATCTCCCTCATCCAGCTCGCCAGAACCATTGAGGTCAAACGAATTACTGATTGCAAATGTCCCCGGCCCCGCTGAGGCAACTGCGTTTGTGCCGCCAACATTCAACGTCACTTCGAGACTGGCACCTTCGGCTGCATCTATAAACTGCCCCCAGGTGTCCAGTGCCTGCCCGGCGATTGTCTCAAACAGGGAGAGCGTTTCAGCCGTTGCCGTGCCGGTCAGATCAACAACATTCAAACCAAATTCGAGAGCGTTCTGGAAACCGTCCGAAACCGAGCCGATGGCTTCAGCGAGGTCATCAGCTGAAATGCCGATTACGCCACCATCTCCCGAAACCGCGATGCCAGCGCCTTGTACGCCGCCATCAAAACTGAAGCTGCTCTGCTCAAAACTATGATTATGCCCGTCATTAGGATCATGGGCATTCAGCATACAGCCACAGAAAACTGATATGGCATCTGCTAAGTCTGTGGCTTGACCGTCAAACTGCTCTTCTGATTCGAGACTGTCGTAAGGCATTCACTCTCTCCCTGTGTTTGCATTTGATATTTGGAAAATATGCTTTTTCGCAAAAAGCGCTGTGATGAAAGTCACAGCCCACGGCTCCACGTTTCTGTCTGTTGGCTCAGATGTGGAACTTTAAGTGCAATGGATTAAGCACCGCTTAAGAGGCGCTTAACAATTGTTTTCAACACGTAAAAAATCAGGCCTCTGGTGCCTGCAGGTCCATGGAGAGGGCGTGTACCGGACCAGCCAGCTCAGCCGCGAGAATACTGTTCACGAGGCGTTGCCGGGCAACGCGTGTCTTGCCGGTAAATTCAGCAGATACAACGCGTATCCGGAAGTGAGATTCTCCCCCCTCCGGTGCCCCCGCATGGCCTGCATGGAGATGTGACTGATCCACAATTTCCAGTTCAAGAGGTGCCAGGGCTTCTGTGAGTCGCGCTCTAATTTGTTCAGCAACCTTCATCGGGCCGTGTCCTTCAATTGTCCCTGCTCAAACTGTTCTGCCAGCTTGAACTTCTGTATTTTGCCCGATCCGGTTAGCGGCCATTCATCCACCCACACCCAGTAGACCGGTGTCTTCTGTGGCGACAAACGCTCGCGCACGAAGGCTTTCAATTCATCCGGCGATGGTTTGCTGTCTCCTGCAGCACGCATGAAGCAGGCAACCTGCTCACCCCACTTCCGGTCAGGCACACCGACAACCGCAATTTCGGCCAAAGCGGGATGCTCGGCCATCGCGTTTTCAATTTCCACAGGAAAGATGTTTTCACCACCGCGAATAATCATCTCTTTCACCCGGCCCGTGATCTTGATGTAGCCGCGCGAATCCATTCGCCCAAGGTCGCCGGTGTGCAACCAGCCAGCTTCATCAATAGTATTGGCGGTTGCCTCCGGGTTGTCATTATACCCGTGCATCACAAGATAACCCCGCGCGCATATTTCACCCTGCTGACCAATAGGCAGCACTTCATTCGTTTGCGGATCACGAATGGATACGTCCACATTTGGCATTGGTTGGCCAATCGTTGTGGTCAGATCTTCAAGACTGTCGCCAGCCCAGCATCCCGTGATGCAGGGCGAGCTTTCTGTCTGCCCATATACGATCTGGATATAATGGCCGAGGACATCCTTCGCTTCCCGGCATAACTCCGGCGACACCATGGCGCCGCCGGAAAAAATGGCCTGAAGCGAGGAGGTATCTGTGCCCAGTTTTTTGACCACTTCGATGATAGCGACAATCATGGTTGGCACCCCCATGAAATGCGTGACTTTTTCGCGCTCTATCACTTTCGCGATCATCAACGGATCAAATATCGGTGCTAACAGCAACGTACCACCGACACCTATCCCCCCCAGCAACACCACCGCGCAACCAGTTGTGTGAAAAAGCGGCATGTTATGCAGAATGATGGCGCTCTCATCCGTTTCGATACGTCCTGCCGTATCAATGGCGTTTTGAACCAGCCCGTGATGATGCAGCAAGGCACCTTTGGGAAATCCTGTCGTGCCCGACGTGTACTGTATTTGCGCGATGTCCCTTGGTGTCACATCAGGCAATTCTGCTCCTTCGCCTTCATACATGGCTGCTTCGTCATCAAGCAGAATGCGGTGTTTTATAGCAGGCACTTCATCGCAGACCTCATCAGCGATATTCTTCATCGGATTTCCCCGGAACTCGTTGACCAGATAAATCGCCTCTGCCCGTGACTGTTCGAGTACGTATTTCAGCTCTCGCGCCTGATATGACGGGTTGACCGTGACGAGAGTCACGCCGGCCAAACCAGCGGCAAACTCAAGCAGCACCCATTCAGGGCAATTCGGTGCCCAAACAGCTATGCGCGCGCCCTTATCGTGACGAGAGGCGAGCGCACCAGCCAGTTTTCTGCTATCTGCCAGAAGCGCAGGATAAGTCCAACTGCGGCCAATATTGCCTTCGAAATCCAGCTCTTTGAGGGCAACCTTATCAGGATACCTTTCCGCCATCTTTTCCAGTAGTCCCCCAACTGTGATCTCCTCGAGATTGCCATCCGCTACTGCCGGGAACAGGGACTCTGTCAGCTCTACCTTATACATCTTCCTCACCTCTTGTTTTGACGTGAAATAGCATGAACAGGAAGCGTCCGACAATGGTGCAGGAAATTTCAAAAACTGTGGAGAAAGCCAAACAATCACTTCACTGTCAAGATTGTATCGGCATACCGAACATCCCATACTACAAACATGTCAGATGATTATTCCTATAAGCCGCGTCATGGCTTCGATATCAGGGTAAAACCATCCCGCGGCGGGCGCACAGCTGCAAAAAGCTGGGCCAAGAAAGAAGTGCGCCAGTGCGATGCGCCTGACTGCACGAACGCAGCCGAGTCACGCGCGCCCAAATCCCCCCAGCAGTTGAACGAATATTTCTGGTTTTGTCCAACGCATGCCAGGGAGCACAATAAGAACTGGAACTTCTTTGCCAGTATGTCTGATGAAGAAGCCAAGGCTTTTCGGGAATCACAACGCTATGGCGGTCGGCCAACCTGGCAGATGTCTAAAAATGCCCGCGCCAGTGCCGCGGCCCGTGCTGGCGTCGATGGGCAGGCGAGCATTGACGACAGCATTGGCGTTTTTGCCCAGAGCCCTCAGGCCAAGCCCGGCATGGAGGGGGCATATCGCGAGGGGCGCAAACTCACCAAACTTCAGGTGCAGGCGTTCAAGACCTTTAATCTGCCAACCAACGCGCCGGAAGGTGATATCCGCAAGCGCTATGCGGAACTGGTCAAGCGCTTCCACCCGGACTCCAATGCCGGGGATCGCGGCGCCGAAGAACAGCTACAGGAAGTCATCAAGGCACACCAGATTTTGAAGAAAGCTGGCTACTGCTAGGATTTCGCCTAAATAGATGTGCAACAGCTTCTTGCCACCCCAATTCAATTCAGGGAATGTCCGCCCAACAGGACCGGAGTGATTCTAGATGAGTAATCTGACAAGTGACGCGCATTTTCAGGAAGCGCCAGACAAGGAAGTGTCAGCGAAAGAAATTTTCGGCGTCGAGGTAGATCTGAAAGTGCCGGCTTTTTCAGAGGCCAACGAATATGTGCCGCCGGTTGACCCGACATATCGCTTTGATCCGGAAACCACGCTCGCGATCCTGGCCGGGTTCACCCATAATCGCCGGGTCATGGTGCAAGGCTATCACGGCACTGGCAAATCCACCCATATTGAGCAAGTGGCGGCACGTCTGAACTGGCCTTGTATCCGGGTCAATCTCGACAGTCATGTGAGCCGAATTGACCTGATCGGCAAGGACGCGATCGTGATTGAGGATGGCAAGCAGATCACCTCTTTCAAGGAAGGGATGCTGCCCTGGGCATTTCAGCGCCCTGTTGCGCTTGTCTTTGACGAATATGACGCCGGACGGCCAGATGTGATGTTTGTGATTCAGCGGGTGCTGGAAGCTGAGGGCCGCCTTACCCTTCTTGACCAGAACCGTGTACTGACACCAAATCCGCACTTCCGCCTCTTTGCGACAACCAATACGATTGGTCTTGGCGATACAACAGGTCTTTATCATGGCACCCAGCAACTCAATCAGGGCCAGATGGACCGCTGGTCAATCGTCACGACACTGAATTACCTGCATCATGACGAGGAAGTCGCTATCGTGCTCTCCAAATTGCCGTCATATGACAATGAGGACGGGTTGAAGAAGCTGGATGCCATGGTCAAGGTTGCCGACATGACGCGTAACGCGTTCATGAATGGTGACATCGCCACCGTCATGAGCCCGCGCACAGTTATTACCTGGGCACAGAATGCCGAGATCTTCCAGAATGTTGGCCATGCCTTCCGCGTCACCTTCCTGAACAAATGTGATGAACTGGAGCGCCCGACCGTGGCCGAGTTCTACCAGCGCGCCTTTGGAGAGGACTTGCCGGAAGCTGCGCATTTGCTGGAAATTGCATAAATCTTAGCTGTTCGCCCCTGCGATCCAGGCGAACAGCATGATAATCAGCAAGGCGCCGATAAAGGCAAAACCCAGCAAATCCAGACCTCTGCCATCCGGCATCGGCTCTTTCTTTTTACCCGCAATTTGGGAGCCAGCGATTATCTGTAGTCGTTTCTGCTCAGGAGTCATGATGACCTCCCTTCAATCATAATGATTGTTACACTACTCATATGCGACTTTTTCAGGGCAACAACAATATATCGTTCATTGTATTTGATGAATTCCGCGTCACAGTTTAGATGACACGCTCAGCCAGTTTAGGGAATCTTCGTGGCGCCTCCCCTGCTCACCTTACAGGATATACACCTGACCTTTGGCGGCACGCCATTGCTGACAGGCGCGAACCTGACTGTTCATGAAAAAGACCGTCTGTGCCTTGTAGGCCGCAATGGGTCCGGCAAATCGACCCTGATGAAAATAGCCGCAGGCCTTGTCGAGGCTGACAAGGGCGAAATTATCAGTCGGCCCGATATAACAGTCAGGTATCTTGAACAGGACCCGGACTTCTCTGAAAGCCCCACCGTGAGGGCGTATGCAGAACAAGGCCTGGCACCCGGCGATGCTGCCCACAACATCACCCTCCTGCTCGAACAGGTTGGCCTGACAGGTGAAGAATCTCCGGCACAACTTTCCGGCGGAGAAGCCCGCCGTGCTGCTCTGGTCAGAGCCCTGGCGCCCGAGCCGGACATTTTATTGCTAGATGAACCAACCAACCACCTTGACCTGCCAACCATAGAATGGCTGGAGAAAGTGCTTGGCCGCTCACAGTCCGCGCTGATCCTTATCAGTCATGACCGACGGTTTCTGGAGAATATGACGCGTAAAACAGTCTGGCTGGATCGTGGACAGACCAGAGAATTGAACGAAGGTTTTTCCGGGTTTGAAAACTGGCGCGATACGGTTCTGGAGCAGGAAGAACTTGAGCGACACAAACTGGATCGCAAGATTGTCCGCGAAGAGCACTGGATAACCTATGGCGTCACCGCAAGGCGAAAAAGAAACGTCCGACGACTGAAAGAACTGGATGCTTTACGCCAGACACGTAAGGAGGCCGCAAAAACGCCCGGCAAAGCCAAACTTGAAGCATTTGAGAGCAGTCAGTCCGGCAAGCTAGTTATCGAGGCAGCGGGCTTAAGCAAGGCGTACGGTGATAAAACCCTCATTAATAATTTCAGCTTGCGTCTCAACAGGGGTGACCGTGTGGGCATTACAGGTCCGAACGGCTCCGGCAAGACTACTTTGCTGAACTTGCTCCTGGGGCAACTTCAACCCGACAAAGGGAGCGTACGCCTCGGCACCAATCTCGAAATTCTGACCCTTGACCAGCAACGTGCGACCCTGAAACCTGAAACGAGGCTCGTAGATGCAGTAACTGGCGGTCGCGGTGATTCAATTTCTGTTGGCGGACAGATGCGTAATGCCATTAGTTATCTCAAGGATTTTCTTTTTCTGCCGGAACAGGCACGCTCTCCGATCAACGCCTTGTCGGGCGGCGAGAAAGGCAGACTGGCGCTTGCCATTGCTTTTGCCAGTCCCTCAAATCTGCTGGTTCTGGACGAGCCCACAAATGATCTGGACCTTGAGACACTGGACCTGGTGCAGGAGATGTTGAGCGCTTATCAGGGCACTGTATTGCTCGTCAGTCATGACCGTGATTTCCTTGATCGTACCGTTACCAGCACTTTAACGCCCGAAGGCAAAGGTCTCTGGCGGGAATATCCGGGCGGCTACTCAGACATGAAACGTCAGCAGGGCTCGCCTGACGCTCAGGAACGAAAAGCCACCGCCCCGGCCTCTTCCCGGCCAATGAAAACGCAACCCAAAACCGCTGCTGTAAAACTCTCATATAAAGAAAAATATGCGCTTGATACATTGCCCGGAGAAATTGAAGCCCTTCAGGAACTCATAAGCGACTGCCAACAGAAAATGGCGGACCCTGATCTGTTCTCACAGAATCCGGAAAAATTTAATACCATGGCTGCACGCCTCGACAAGGCTCAGAAAGACCTCTCCATCAAGGAAGAATTATGGCTGGAGCTTGAAATGAAGCGTGAAAACCTCGAAGGGTAATACTTTGTAAACCAACTTGTTTGCCTGACACGTCAGATTGCCGCGCGCTTAAACGCAGGATTAACCAGAAACGCTTAAACTGGCACAAAAGTTAGTCTCTCTCTGGCGGGTTAGAACAATTTTGCGCGCTCTGAAATCTATTTGGCCCGAACGGTCACCTTCTGCCAAACTTCAGGCCGTTGAAGTTTTCAAGGGCATGTCCCCCATGCTTTTCGCCTGCATGGGCGCGACTGCTGCACTGGGCCTCCCAGGTGTGATAGTGGCAGGCCAGCCTCTGGCTGCAATACCTCTGTTACTCATAGGTATCTTTTCATTGATCCGGTACCTCCATTGGCGAAAAGTTGATGTCAACAGCTTCAGTGTGGCTGAACTTGATAAAGCACTTTCTTTTGTGCCACTTTCAGCTGCTTTCTGCGGACCGATATTCTCAGCCATGGCATTGTTCATCATGTCAACAATGCCTGTTGAAGCTATGTTCATTATTGCCGGCTGGATGACCATGATGGCCTGTATCAGCAGTATCAGCATGTGCGCGACCCCGTTCACCGCAAAAATAATCATGGTCACGCTGATGCTGCCGGCAAACCTGATGATGGTGTTCCAGGACGATTACCGTTTGCAGGCATTCGGCGCTGTCATGATTCTGAGCAGCCTGCTGGTTATCGGCTGCTTTTCTACCGTCATGCGCGTGGTTACCCAGATCAAGGAGCAGGCATTGCAAAATGCAGAACGCAGCCGTGATTTGGCGTTAGCGATGCAGAACTATTTCGACATGTCTGATGATATCGTCTGGGAAACGGACCGGCAGTTGAACTTTACCTTCATTTCTGATGCTATCGAGACTTTTTCAGGCCAACCCGCTCATAAATTTCTGAACCGATCTCCGATCAGCCTCCTCAACAAAGAGGATCAGGAAACGAGTGGCAACATCATAAAGTTCAAAGAGGCTGTTGAAAGCGCCAGCCCGTTTCACCACCTGGTGGTAAATGTTGTTACCGACGATGGAAATAGTCTCTATGCAGATGTATCCGGCGCCCCTGTTTTCGATGAGGCAGGCGAACTGACAGGGTATCGCGGCGTCATGACCAACATTACGCGACTTATGCACCAACGCAATGACATCATACGCACCAGAGAAAGGTTCCGTGATTTCGCCGAGTTAGCTGCTGACTGTCTCTGGGAGACGGATGCCAACCATCGATATACTTACATTTCAGATGTCATCGAAAAGTGGACGGGCCAAAATGCAGAGGATCTCCTGGGGAAAAAGCGGGGTGAGGTGCTGGAAAATTCAACACCGGAAACTAGCCATACCGACTGGGCGACCCACATCGCTGACCTGGAACAGAAAAAACCATTCCAGAACTTTATTGTGCGCACACATAATAACGATATTCTCAGCACTAGCGGCAAGCCGAAGTTTGATGCGAATGGCGTCTTTACCGGATATCGCGGCTATACAAAAGAAATTACGCGCGAGCACACCGCACGACTTGAGGCGAACGCTGCCCAGTCTGAATTGCAGCGCGCCAACCTGGAACTTGAGAAACGCATCAAAGGGCGAACGCTTGATCTTCAACGTCAAACCGATCTGCTTCAGGAAATTTTTGATACGATGGGTGAAAGCCTGGTCGTCCTGGATCAGAATTTCAATATTGAGATGATCAACGAAAAGGAAGATGTGCCTCTACCGCCTGGCCAATGGCGTGTGGGTGCAAATGCCATCGACCTGTATGAAAGTGCGGCAAGCGTGGAATTACCTGGCACAGGCAATTCCTGCAGCATCAAAGAACAAAACCGCAGGCTGATCGAAAATCTCCGAAGTCGTAAGGCATTTCGAATAAAACGGCTGGATGTTTCCGGCCAGCATATCAGCGAGGTCTTTTACCCCCGACCTGACGGGGGATATGTCATTCTCTACTCTGATGTGACACGCGACATGCGCCGTGAGGAAGAGTTGCGCGGACTATCCCGCGACTTGCGCAAGTCACGCGACCTTGCCGAGGAAGCCAACCGGGCAAAATCTGAATTCCTTGCGAATATGAGCCACGAAATTCGGACACCAATGAATGGCGTTCTGGGTATGGCTGAACTGCTTATCAAGTCGGGCCTTACCGATCGGCAACATGAAATGGCCCAGGTCATCATGCGTTCCGGCGACAGCCTGTTGACGATTATCAATGACATCCTTGACTTCTCCAAGCTCGAAGCCGGTAAAATGGCCATTGGTTCCGAACCTTTTGATATGCGTGCCGCCATCGAAGACGTAGCCAGTCTTGTATCGCCGCATGTACAGGAAAAAGGCCTTGAGCTGATGATACGGTATCAGCCGGACTTACCACAGGATTTCATAGGTGACGTCGGGCGCTTGCGTCAGGTTATCACCAATCTTGTTGGCAACGCTGTTAAATTTACCGAGTCCGGACATATCCTTGTTGATGTTTCCGGAAACGCAAGTCAAAGCCATGCAGAATTGTGTATTTCGGTAGAAGATACGGGCTGTGGCATTCCGCAGGAAAAACTCGACAAGATTTTCAACAAATTCGAACAGGTGGACGGCTCCAACTCCAGGAAATTCGAGGGTACCGGGCTTGGTCTGAGTATCTCCCGCAAAATTATCGAACTGATGGGTGGCACAATCTCTGTCCGAAGCGACCTTGATAGCGGTTCAACATTCTTCTTCAATGTTCGCCTACCGATTGATTCACAAAAGCCTCAGCAGTCCAGCATTGTAACGCCCGTGCTGAGCGGCACACGCGTGCTGGTTGCTGACGACAATAAAGTGAACAGAACCATTCT
Source organism: Aquisalinus sp. (assembly GCA_022763115.1). Classification (GTDB taxonomy): domain Bacteria; phylum Pseudomonadota; class Alphaproteobacteria; order Caulobacterales; family Parvularculaceae; genus Aquisalinus. The sequence continues at coordinate 6,894 of JALEGJ010000067.1, read as the reverse complement.
GCAGGAGCAACTCAGAAGCTGGTCGCTTGTGCCTGTTCTGACAACAGATGGTTTTGACGCCCTTCAGAAACTTGAGCAGGCCAGAAACGACGGACAACCTTTTGGGCTTGCCATACTGGATTTCCAGATGCCTGAAATGGACGGAGCAGAGCTCGCACGAAAGATCAGACAGAGTTATTCTGCTGATGAACTGCCGATGATCTTGCTTTCATCCGCTGGCCAGACAAAAGGCCAGAACCTGCAGAAGGAACTGGACCTCGCTGGCTATCTTGTAAAGCCGGCCCGGTCGTCTCACCTCCTGGATACGATCATTTGTGCCCTGCACAGTAACACTGTGCGCGGGCTGCAGGAAGCAAGCGCAAAATTGAAGCGGGAAGCCCCTGAAGAAGTCGTCACCGGTTCAGTCGCAAATATTGACCGGCACATTCTCGTGGCAGAAGATAATACCGTCAACCAGATGGTCTTGCGGTCGATGCTGGAGCCCCTGAATTGTCGTGTAGATATTGCCGAGAATGGTCAGGTAGCGTTGGATAAGCTGCAAGAGAATACGTATGATCTAGTCCTGATGGATGTCTCCATGCCGGTGATGGACGGCCTTAAGGCAACGACCGAAATCGTCAAATTGCGTACCGAAGGTATGCCGTATGTGCCCGTTATTGGGGTAACAGCACATGCTATGAAAGAAGATGAAGAGAAGTGTCTGGCAGCTGGCATGGACGGCTATATGCCCAAACCAATCAAACAGGATAAGCTGTTAGCAGTTGTGACGAAATGGATCGATGAGCGCAAACAGGACAACGATCTTGCAGAAACGGCCTGATTTCAGATCAGCTTCACCACCCAACATTTAACCTGCCGGGAAAAAACAGGCGTTCTTGCAAAACATTTAGATTATTACCCCAGCGCATACATAACGATATATCCCATAATTTTCATGCATTTAGCTGCGGCGCCTGCGGCCTGAGAACTGTTTTCAAATGCGACAGAGGAAGTCACTGAACGTGTTATTTTAAGAATTGATCCCTAAATCAGTGATACAGTTGACATAATTCAGGTTCAGGCTGGTAATCGCCATGTTCAGCAAAATTCCAAGTTCGGTCAGAACATCACTAATTCTGACACTCATCGTCGCTCTGTATTTCGTCAGCAGCTACATTTTCAGGCCCGTGCCGGAAACGGCTGATGAGAGTTTCGAGTTTCCCGTTACGCGCGTGGTTGTAGAAAATATAGCGGCTGGCGATCAGGCTCAGACAGTGACCATTCGCGGGCGAACAAAAGCGACCCGCTCCGCCATTCTGCGTGCAGAAACAGCCGGACAAGTCTCCGCAACGCCGGCGCGCGAAGGCAGCTTTGTCAAAAAAGGTACTGAACTGTGCCGGATAACGCCGGGCACCCGTAACGCTGGCCTTGCGGAAGCACGCGCCGCTTATGACAAGGCGAGCATTGACTACAACGCCGCCGTCGAGCTGTCCCAACAGGGGTATTCATCAGAGGCTGCCGTCGCTGCCGCCAGAGCGGCCCTTGATTTAAGCCAGGCGAATCTTACGCGCGCGCAGCTGGACTTCGCCAAAACAAAAATCACGGCCCCGTTTGATGGCGTTCTGGTCGAACGCCACGTGGAAGTCGGCGACCTTCTGACAATCGGATCACCGTGTGCGAAAGTGTCACAACTTGATCCTATCATCATCACCGGATCAGTTTCTGAACAGGAAGTCCGGCGCCTTGCCCTCGGCGCACCTGCGAGGGTTAGTGTTTCAGGTGGGGACGAGCTTGAAGCAACCGTCACCCTGATTTCGCCAACCGCCTCGGACATGACACGCACCTTCACGATTGAGCTGGAAGCCAGCAACCCGGACAGCCTGCCAGACGGCCTGACAGCCAATGCGAAAGTCATGCTGGGCAACAAGCCGGCTCATCTTGTGCCGCGCAACGCCCTCTTGCAGGATGATTCAGGTGAACTCGGGGTACGGATCGTTGAAAACATATCACCTGAAAATAGCCAAGGCTTGGTTCGGTTCGTCCCCGTGGCAATTCTTGATGACGTTTCGGAGGGCGTCTGGGTAGCTGGTCTCGATGGCTCTGTCGACCTCATCGTCCGTGGTCAGGACTATGTGCAACATGGTCAGGAAGTGCAGACAGCTGCCCCCGGCGACACACTGACGACGGGGTAACCAGATGACCCATATTGTCGATATCGCCTTCAAGCGCGCCAAGGTAACACTGCTGGCACTGGCGTTGCTTGTATTTGCCGGGGTCAATTCATTTAACACCATCCCGCGCGAGGCGGATCCTGACGTGCCATTGCCAATGGCGCTGATCGTCATACCCCTGCCAGGTGTTTCGCCGGAAGATGCAGAACGTCTGCTGATAAAACCGACAGAACTGGAACTGCAATCACTGGAGGGCGTCACAGAAATGAACGCCCTCGCCTATGAAGGTGCCGCTCAGATACGCCTTGAGTTTGAGCCCACGGCAAACATGAGCCAGGCCTTGGTGGATATTCGTGAAGCTGTGGATAAAGCCAGCAGTGAATACCCGGCTGAAACTCTGGAGCCGGTGATTGAGGAATTCAATGCCCAGCAGATGTTCCCGATTATCTCCATCACGTTGTCAGGTGATGCACCTGATCGGACACTCTATCAGACCGCAGACAGATTGCAGAAAGCCCTTCAGAACGTTCAGGGTGTGCTTGAAGTTGATCTGGTCGGTAAACGTGATGAAGTGCTGGAAGTTGTTATTGATCCTGATACCCTGCAATCTTACGGCCTCAGCGCACAGGAAGTTGCGGCAGCCATCCGCAATAACAATAGCCTGATCACCGCCGGGTCGATCCGTTTTCCGGACGGCGCTTATGCCGTAAAACTGCCGGGCCTCATCCGCAGTGTTGAGGAAATGAAGTCAATTCCGGTACGCAGCGATGGACAGAATGTGGTCCTTTTGTCTGATGTCGCAGATATCCGGCGGACCTTTGAAGACCCGGATGGCTATGCTCAATTCAATGGCGAGTCAGCTGTCGGCCTGAATGTCAGCAAGCGCTCCGGTGCAAACATTATCGACATGACCGAGGGCGTGAAACGGGTGACGGAGGAAATGGCCGCGTCTTCTGACTGGCCAGCTTCCATCCGTTACGAATTCATCGGGGACCAGTCCTATTTTGTAGACACGATCCTCAACAGCCTCACGGCCTCTATCGTTCTGGCAATCCTGCTCGTGATGATTGTCGTGGTTGCAGCGCTCGGATTAAGGTCCGCGGTCATGGTTGGTTTCGCGATCCCTTCATCTTTCCTGATCGGTCTCGCGCTCCTGAATCTCTCCGGTTACACCCTGAACATGATGACCATGTTCGCCATGGTCTTGTCAGTCGGCATGCTTGTTGACGGAGCCATCGTCGTTGTCGAATTTGCGGACCGGCGCATGGCGGAGGGATCGAGCCGCCGCGACGCCTATGCCAGCGCAGCAAAACGCATGTTCTGGCCAATTGTCGCCTCCACGGCGACTACGCTGGCAGCCTTCGTGCCATTCCTGTTCTGGCAGGACGTGCCGGGGCAATTCATGCGCCTCTTGCCGATTACACTCATCTTTATTCTGACAGGCTCGGTTTTTGTTGCACTGATCTTTCTCCCCCTTTTCGGCTCTTTCTTCGCCATACCTGAAGTGGTGAAAAAACGTCTGCACATGAAAGGCAAGACTGACAACGACAAGCAGGCCGACTTTGACAGTATCGACCCGACAACATTGCCAAATATTACGGGCCGCTATGCGCGCTTTATTCGCTGGATTTTACGAAAACCTCTAGCAACACTTGTAGTCGCATTCATTGCACTGAATTTCTGTATTTTCATGTTCAGCAACGCCAATCCTGAATCAGAATTCTTTATTCGTGGCGACAGTGAGCAAACCTATATCAACATACAGGGGCGCGGCAATATCTCTGAGGAAGAGAAGCTTCAAATCGCCAATGAGGTGCGGGAAAAAGTCGAGGGCCATTACGCAATTGAGAGTATCTACACGCAAACAGGTCCTGCCTTGAGTCGCGGCAACAATTCTCCTGTAGAAACGATCGCACAACTGAACATCGAGTTGATTCATTATGAAGACCGTGAACACAGTTTGGTGATTCTCGAAGAGTTCCGTGAACTTACCGCCGGCCTGCCGGGCATCGTGCTGGAAATCGGGCAACCGGAAAACGGCCCGCCAATTGGTAAAGACGTACAGGTTGAGATTGTCGCCGAAGATGAAGCTAAAGGCCGCGAGGCAGCACGTCTGATCCGCGAGTTTGTCAATCAGAGTACGGTTGAAGTAAACGGCCTCGAAGTGCCCACTTATATCGACATTGAAGACAATAGGCCCCTCCCCGGCATTGAGTGGGCCTTGCAGGTGGACCGGGAACAGGCTGGTCGCTTTGGCGTGTCAGTGGATGACATCGGCGCGGCGATCCAGCTGGTGACGGACGGATTGTTGATCGACAAGTTTAGACCGGATGACAGCGATGAGGAAATTGACATTCGTATTCGTTACCCTGCTGATGAGCGCACCATAGCCGCACTTGAAGATGTAAAGATACAGACGCAGTCAGGGCCGCTCCCCATCTCCAACTTCGTTGAGCGTGTGGCACAGCCACAAGTTGACCGGGTGACAAGACGCGACAGCCGGCGCGTCCTAGATGTGAAAGCTAACGGCAATACGAATGTTCCGGGTCATCAGGTTAGTCAGGATCTTGCCATATCTGTCATGCAGGAGTGGCTGGACACAGGCGAACTGGCGGAAACTGTTGGCCCTGGCGTTTCGTGGGCCCTTGTTGGATCTACCGAGGAGCGTGACGAAGCCTCTACCTTCTTTGCCGGTGCCATGGCAGCAGCCATGTTCATGATCGGCCTGATCCTGCTGTTACAGTTCAATTCCTTCTATCATGCTGCCCTGACACTTTCTGCTGTTGTTCTATCCGTATTCGGTGTTCTTTTGGGTATTGCCCTGACAGGGCAATACATTTCCGTCATCATGACCGGCACTGGTATCGTGGCGCTGGCCGGTATTGTGGTGAACAATAACATCGTATTGATTGATACCTATCAGCATCTGCGCAAGACAGGCCTTTCGATTGAAGAAGCTGTTATTCGTACCGCTGCACAAAGGGCGCGTCCGGTTTTGATGACGACCATCACGACCATTATGGGCCTTCTTCCGATGGTTTTCGAAATCAACGTGAACTTCCTCACCGGGCAAATCGGTATCGGCAACGCAGTTTCTGACTGGTGGGTATTGCTATCCTCTGCCGTTGTTTACGGCCTCGCCTTCTCCACCTTGCTGACACTTGTCTTGACCCCGGTGATGCTGGCAGCTCCGAGCCAGATACCTGCCAACCTCATGATTGCATGGCGCGAAATTCGTGACTGGATTAAAGAATTGCGCGATCATCAAACACTTCGCCCCCAACTGCCAAGCGGCACGACGAACGGCAGTAAAAATACTCAAGGCACCACTGATGACGACTATCATCGCACAGCCGCAGAGTGACTGCAGGGACGCTTGAGATGACAACGGCCCAGGATATCCGCAGTCGAACCATTTTTCCGACCCTCATACTGGAGTGTACAGTTCCTGACGCAGACCGCATCAACACGGAGCTTAAGCAGGCAATCCTTGAGAAGAGGTCGCAAGATGCCGGCATTCACCGCTCGAACTTCAATGGCTGGCATTCGAAGGATGATATTCTGCAATGGGGCGGCGACGCGATGCGTACTGTCGCAGTCGCTGCGATAGAAATGTGCAACAGCTATACCCACGATAACGGCATGCAAGGGGATGATCCCCGCTTTAGCTGGAGCATTCAGGCTTGGGCGAACGTCTCACAACCCGGCGCTTCCAATCAGTACCACGCACACCCGGGCGCATTCTGGTCGGCTGTCTATTATGTTGATGATGGTGGCGAGATCGGGGCTGGTCACCTTGTCCTGCAGGATCCTCGTTTTCCCCTAAACAAGATGAGCGTCCCTGACCTGACGATCAGGGACAGCAAAGGCAATCTCGAACGCACAGAAATATCCGTAACACCTAAGCCGGGTCGGATGCTCGCTTTTCCATCATGGCTGACACATGGCGTCCGACCTCACCACGGACAGGCCGAGCGTATCTCCATCGCGATGAACCTGATTGCCACGCCAATCGCCAAACCGGCGAACGTGTAACTTGATACAGTTTACTCGGAAGACTCTTCTTCCTCATCCTCTGGTACAGAGAAAATTTGTCCCGGATAGATCAGATCAGGATCACGAATCTGGTCAGCATTCGCTTCGTAGATAATCGTGTATTGCGCCCCTTCACCATAGATGCGGCGTGAAATGACCCATAGAGAGTTTCCAGGCTGTACGATGACGTTACCATCCTTGAACTGCACATCGCTGTAAGAAGCGCGCTCGAATGGAAGCTCGAGCGCGTATTCAGGTTCCCCAAACTCATCCAACTGGATCACCTGCAATGTGTATCGGCCCGGCATGATTTGTTCCGAAACTGACCAGCGGCCATTCTCATCCGCTGTCGTCTGCCCGATAAAACTGCGATTGGCATAGATCGAAACTGTTGCGCCCGGTGAGGCGCGCCCGGCAAAGACCACACTGCCCGCATCGTCATAATCAATCGTCTCCAGTGCTAGCGGCCCAAGGCTCACATCCGGGTCCGTCGGGCGTTGCAGAACTTCACTGGCACCGCCCGGTGTTGTGCGCAGGATCAGTGGCTTATCACCCGGCCGCTCAGGCACATAAATCACGATCGTCTCATCAGACTGGACCGTCAGCCCGTCCGTTGTGGTCATGGACAGAGTGAGTTCGACTGGTCCGGCTTTTAGGGGGGTTTCGGTGTTGATAGCCCAGCTGCCATCGCGCCCGGCAGTTTCTGTTT
>JALEGJ010000066.1 GCA_022763115.1 Aquisalinus sp. | reverse complement strand
CAAGCAAGAGAGATGTATGGCAGTCTGATTGATCTGTTACGCCGTTAATAGGAGGAGCCTATATGGAACCGGCATCACTGGCCGCGCTGAAGAATTACGCAGCGGCCCGGCAAGCATTGTCGCCAGACACTGCGGCCAAAGCACCTGACAAAAATATAACAGAAACGACCGGCTCTGAAGGCGTTGCCAAAGCCGCCAGCGAGTTTGCGGAAGTATTCAATAATGCCGAGCAGACAGCCAAGGCGCTGAGTGTTGGCGAGGCTGATCCGCACTCGGTTGTGGAAGCGCTGGCGACGGCCGAGGTTGCCCTGGAAACAGCGGTCACCGTACGTGACAAGGTGATTGAGGCGTATCAGGAACTCCTGAGAATGCCTGTCTGAGGCTGCTAACATGACAGAAACAGAAGTCCTCAGTATATTGCGGGAATTCCTCTGGGCCGCAGCGCTTATTTCTGCGCCACTGCTTGGCACGGCCCTTTTTGTGGGCATCGTGGTTGGTCTGTTGCAGGCCCTGACCTCCATTCAGGAAATGACTCTGACTTTTGTACCAAAAATTGCTGTCATGCTGATCGTTTTCTTCCTGTCTTCCGGATACATGGCCCGGGTTTGCCTCAGCCTGTTCAATGAACAGGTGCTGCCCGTGATCGCACAGTGAGGGGCCGGGTAAGGTGGTAAGAGATGCCTGAGTTCAAGGTCAGTTCGCTTTACCAGCCGACGGTGCTTCTCGCGTTAGCGCTCATGGTTGTTATTGCCATGATGATCCTGCCGGTGCCGGCTATCGTGCTGGACATTGGCCTGATGCTGTCATTCGCTTTTGCGATCCTGATTTTTACAATCACCCTGTTCATAGAGAAGCCGCTGGATTTTTCCTCCTTTCCCAGTGTTTTGCTGGCGTCGCTGCTGTTAAGGCTATCGCTGAATATCTCCTCCACAAAACTGATTATCGGTGAGGGACATACCGGTTCTGATGCGGCAGGCGGCGTGATTGAGGGGATCGCCATGTTCATCATGGGGGGCAATATCTGGATGGGGCTGATTGTTTTCAGTGTCTTGATTATTGTGAACTTCCTCGTGATTACGCGTGGTGCAGGCCGCATGGCAGAAGTTGGTGCCCGTTTCGCCCTTGATGCGATGCCCGGCAAACAGCTTGCGATTGACTCGGATGTTGCGGCTGGTGCGATCAGCCATGAAGAAGCGCGCCGCCGCCGGGATACGGAGCAGGAAGAAACATCCTTCCTCGGATCACTTGATGGTGTTTCGAAATTTGTCAAAGGCGACGCGATAGCCGGTTTGCTGATTACATTGCTCAATCTAATTGCCGGGATGGCGATTGGCCTTGGGGTGCATAATCTGACCTTTGCCGAAGCGGCGCAGAACTACTCCATCCTGACTGTTGGTGACGGGCTGGTGTCGCAGATACCAGCGGTCATTATCTCGGTTTCTGCAGCCCTGCTATTGTCCAAAGGGCGCGGTGAGGGGGCTGTTGACCTTGCGCTCATTCAGCAACTGGGCAAGCATCCGTCCGCGCTCGCGACAGTTGCGGCCATTCTCGCCGTTTTCGCGGTATTCCCCGGTTTACCGCTGCTGCCTTTCCTGATGGGGGCCTCGCTGATGGGCTGGCTTGCCTGGCGATCCTGGAAATTTCAGGAGGAAGAGAAAGCCCGTGCAGAACGGGCGGCGCAACCTGATGAGCCGGTTGATGCAAAACCTGTGATTGGCGATCTTCTTGATGTGGACGAAATCCATATTGAGCTGTCCAAGGAATTGGTGCCTATCGCCATGGACCCTGAAATCGGCTTCGATCAGCGTATTGAGAAAATTCGCAAATTCATTGCACAGGAATATGGCTTTGTCGTGCCTGCGATCAGGCTGACAGACACAACGGTGATGCCGGTTGAGACGTATCGTATAAAGATTCAGGGAGCAGAAATTGCGCGGAGTAAGCTGAAACCCGGCCATGTCCTTGCGCTGATGGAAGAAGACGCGCATCCGGAAATCCCCGGAGAGAAGGTACGCGAGCCGGTTTATGGTGCTTCAGCGCGATGGGTTGGCAAGGCGCATCAGGATGAATTGATGATGCATGGCTTGCCGACCATCGAAGCGCCGGAAGTGATGGCAACCCATGTCATGGAAACCATTCAGGCAAATTTCCCCAAGCTGATGACGCGGCGCGCGTTGCGCGAGATACTTGAGGCATTCACGCATCTGACCAATGAAGAACGCGGTGCCTCCAACAAGCGTATCATTGACGAGTTTATTCCGGACAAGGTGCCGCTGGAGTTGCTGCAATCGGTCTTGCGGGCGTTGCTGGAAGAGCGGGTATCGATACGTAATTTGCCGGTGATCCTCGAGACTGTTGCCGAAGTGAAAGGCACGCTCTCCTCAACCGAACAGATCGCGGAATACGTCAGACAGCGGCTCAGCTATCAGTTTGTACACAAATTGCGAGATGACAAGGGCAAATTGCCACTGGTGCAGTTGGGCCCGGAATGGGAGCAGTTATTCAGCGAACATGAACGTGTTGGCGAAGGCGGGCAGGCAGATATTGCGCTGCCGCCGCAGGAGTTCAATCGCCTTGCCTCTTCCATTCAGGACAAACTGAACACGGCTGCCTCGCGCGGGGTGTATGCAGCGATTGCGTCCAGCGCACGGCGCCGGCGCTTCCTGAAAACGGTCCTGTCCGCCAAGGGCATCCGCAACCCTGTTATCTCGTATGAAGAAATTGCCTCGAATGAACAGCCGGCCATTGTCGGTGTCGCATGAGGTGAGCCATGGAGATTTTTCAATCCCTGGCTGCGGTGATCGCCCCTTTTGAGCAATATCTCTTTGCGGTGGCGGCGATGTTTGTGCGTCTCTCCATGCTGGCTTTTCTGGTACCCGGTCTTGGCGAGGGCACGATACCAGTCAGAGGCCGGATTATTGTCGCGCTGGTCATCACCTGGCTGATTGTGCCTTTCATGCTCGATGATTTGCCGCAGAACATAAACAGTGTTTCGGCTCTGGTATCCCTGATGTTTCTGGAAGCCATATACGGATTTGTGTTGGGCTTCTCGCTCCGTCTGATGATTTTCGTGCTGCAGATCGCCGGTACAATTATCGCGCAGGCGATGTCCCTTTCCCAGATTTTCGGGAACATCCTGACCGAGGAGCCGAACCCCACGGTCTCGCTGTTATTGATGGTCGCAGGAACAACCTTGCTGTTGACGATGGATTTTCATGTCGAAGTTATTGGCCTGCTGGTCAAATCTTATGAAACCTTCCCCATGGGGACCTATCCGGACCTTGAGCAGCTGGCTTACTGGGCTTCGGGCAGGGCGGCTTACGCGTTTGAGTTTGCGCTGTCATTGTCCCTGCCGTTTGTGGTGTTGAACTTCATCTACAATGTGGTGCTGGGCGTTGTGAACCGAGCCATGCCGCAGCTCATGGTCTCTTTTGTTGGTTTGCCGGCGATTACCGGTGCCAGTCTGGTGTTGCTGGCGATTTCTGTCGCTGCCATGCTTATGGCCTGGGTCACCAGCTTCAATCTGGTATTCGCCGAGTTCGGGGGCGGGTGAGGAATGGCTGAAGACCAGCAGAATGAAGGCCAGGAGAAGTCGTTTGAGGCCTCGGAAACGAAACTCCGCAAGGCCCGCGAGCAAGGTAATGTTCCGCAATCCAGAGAGCTGACAACAACATTGCTTTATATCGGCATGCTGGTGGCGATCCTGCTGGCGGGCGGGCCAGCCATTATGGGGACAGCGGAGCATTTGAGCCTGATGCTGGCGCGGCCTGAGGAGTTAGGCGAGTCTTTCCTGTTTGGTGCAGATAAAAAGCTGCTGGGAGAGACCATGATGGGGATCAGTATTGATATGCTGCCCATGATCCTGATTCCGGCTGTTTTCGTGCTGATCTCCCTGATTGCCCAGCAGGCGATTGTGTTTGCCCCGTCAAAGATAAAGCCGAAGCCATCCAAGATTTCGCTAATCTCCAACGCCAAGCAGAAATATGGGCCGGATGGCCTGATGGAGTTCCTCAAGAGTTTTATCAAGATGCTTGCGATCACCGTAATTGCCGGTATTTTCCTGTGGCAGCAATATTATGAATTGCCGCAACTCAGCCTGTTGCCTGAAACGGTGCTGCCGAACGAGATGCTCTCCCGGACGGTCACGCTACTGATTTTTGTGACGCTCATGTCAGCAGCGATTACGGCAATTGACCTGCCATGGGTCCGTTTTTCTCACGCCAAGAAGCTGCGCATGACCTTGCAGGAGATGCGTCAGGAGAACAAGGAAAACGAGGGCGATCCGCACCAGAAGCAATCGCGCCGTCGCCGCGCTGAAGCGCTGGCCATGAACACGATGCTGAACGATGTGGCCAAGGCAGATGTCATCATTACCAACCCGGAACATTATTCTGTTGCGCTGAAATGGGACCGGGAAGAGGGACAGGTGCCGATCTGTGTTGCCAAGGGTGTAGACGAGGTTGCCTTCAGGATCCGGGAACGTGCTGCCCTTGCGGATGTCCCGATTCGGCCTGATCCACCTTGTGCGCGCTCCTTGTATGCCACGGTTGACGTCGGGGAGCATATCAGGCCGGAACATTATGCCGCTGTGGCTGCCGCGATCCACTTTGCGGATGAATTGCGTAAACGGAGCTGGTAGGTGGTGCTCGATTTTGCAAAAATTGCCCGGCTGGTTGATCTGCAGTATCAGCAGAAGGAGCAGTCGTTGCAGCGTATCCGGCAGGAGCAGCAGCGCCTGCGTGACCTGGCAGATGCATGTGAGCAGGCCGTACAGCAGGCATCTCCTGCGGCAGATGTATCAGGCGCTGTCGCGCTTGAGAAATGGGTCCGGGCCCAGCAGGCAAAAGCTGAACAGCTGCGCCAGCAAGCGGCAGGACTGGATCAGGTCGTCATCGACTTGCAGACTGCCTTGCGCAAGGACCTGAAGCGGGTGACCGGCCTTGAGATGATGCGTGCACGCGCCGAAAAAGAAGAGGCGCTGCGGGAGGAAGAAAGGGAGGATGATGCGCTTCTGGCCGTCTCTTCCCTGTCAGACCTGATCAGGAACTGAGACGCAGATCCGGCAGCGCTGCAACTTCTGGGTTAGTCATTCCTTTACCAAGAATGCTGCGGCACAGGCGTTATACCGGCTTCAGGGCAATCGCCATCATCTGTAACAATTCGTTAAACCGTATCTGCAACTATGGGTCGTGTTGTCGAGAGGAGAGAAGCGTGACTGCCGGGGGAAAACCGCAGCTGGTTGTCATCATCGCCCATAATGAATGGCTGAGAGCGCGTCTGGCTTCTGTGTTTCAGGAGGCTGATGCAGCGCGCTATATGCACGAAGTCTATTCTTCCTTCACCGCTTTTCTGGATTCCGGCAGTGCGTCGAAAGCGGATAGTTTCATCATTGATGATGACATGTCCCTGCATCAATCCATTGTCACGCATATGAAAATCACCGGGCAGCTGTTGCCGGTGATCAAGATAATTGACCCGGATACGCTGGAGCAGATGCGTTGCACTGACAAACTGCCGATGTCAGAGGTGTTTACCAGCAAACAGGTACGGGCAGATATTCTGCTGACAACATTGAAGTATCTGAATGAGGTGAACACAGTCATCCGTGAGATGAGCAATCTGCAATCAGCCATTGAGCTGGCGGATAAGACAAATGCCCGTTTCTTTCAGTATATGAGCCATGAGTTGTCCAGCCCGTTGCAGGCGGCGAAAACCCTTCAGGCCAATATTGCCTTGCTGGATGATGTTGACGAGATCAAATCGAACGCCCGGATTGCGACCATCGCGATCACACATGTGCTTGATGCGATCAACAACATTTCCGAGTATGTACGGGTGAGCAAGAACCAGCTTTCCCTGCAAACAGAAACTTTCGATATTGCGCCGGTTCTCGAAGAGCTCGTGTGTCTCTTCCATGAATATGCAGGTCATAAAGGTTTGGAACTGTCACTGGTTCTGCCGGATGCGGATGACTGCCTTTATGTGGGGGACAAGCTGCGCCTGCGCCAGGTCCTCGTTAATCTGATCAAGAATGCAATCAAGTTTACGGATGAGGGACAGATCACACTTAGCGCCTGTCGGTCCGGAGATACCTTGCGCATTTCTGTTGAAGATACCGGAATTGGTATGGAGCCCGAACTGGTCGCTGATATTCTGGGTCGCAACGGGTATACACCGGGTGCTGATTTTGACGGTGGCCTTGGTATCGGTCTCATGCTGAGCCGGGAATTCCTGGCCTCTGCCGGTGGTCAGCTTGAGGTTGAAAGTACGCCGGGGAAAGGCTCCATCTTCACCGCTGTCCTTCCTAACGAGCTTTTCCGCCAGACACCGGAAGAGCCGCTACGGGCAGCTGGTTAAGATTAAGGGGTTCTGACCCTAAGCCTATTTTTGAAAAGATCTGAAAATTACGGACCAGGCCTGATGCAACGCGCCTGACCACAATAGCTTCAGGCGGCTTCTGCGTTGCCCGTATCCATTTCGATACGATTGCGGCCATTATTCTTGGCATCATAGAGCTTCGCATCAGCACGCTGAATAAGCGTTTCAGCTTCATATCCGTCCTGCAGCATACTCATGCCGAAAGAAGACGTGACCTTGCCGATGCACTTGCCTGTGCTCTTGATCACCAGCTTGGAGGCCTCAAGATCTTTCCGGATCCGCTCGATCAGGTGAAAGGCGGCTTGCATATTCGTCTGTGGCAGGATCAGCGCAAATTCCTCGCCGCCATAGCGTGCAGCAATATCACGCCCTTTGACATTGTTGGAGATCAGGGAGGCAAAAGTCTGAAGAATGCCGTCCCCTACCTGATGCCCGTAGGTGTCGTTGACTTTCTTGAAGTGATCGATGTCGGCGAGCACCAGCGTCAGGTCTGTCCCGTTCTCGCGCGCAGCCTTGATCTCGCGAGCGAGGCTCATATCGAAATTGCGACGGTTGGCAAGTTTTGTGAGGCCGTCGCGCATACTTTCGTCGCGTGCCTTTGCCAACTGGGCGTTGAGTTCGTGAATCTGGTTTTGAGATTTCTGCAACCCGTCATTCAGGGTTTCTGTCATCTCCTTCATTTCCCGGTTCTGCTCAATCAGGGAAGAGATAATTTCACTGATTTTGTCAGGAGAAACAGCTTCCGGCAGCTGCTCCTGCGCTGCATCAAGAGAGCTGCAATAGCTGTCAGTGCTGCTCATGCTTTGCTGAACCAGCCGCATGACACTGACCATTTCCTTTTCGAAGTCATTGCCGATTTGCTCACTGCGGCGCTTCTCGGCTTCTTCTGTGGAGAGAAACTTGTCGTGTAGCTGATTGATGTCGTAGACGCTGAGGCTGCCGGTTTTTTCGAGAGTCTCGTCTACCTTGCGCACCATATCTTCGTTGGAGCGGGAAACATAGCTATACCAGAAAGCATACGTGCTGGGATAAGCGGGGGTCTGATGTTCCTCAATATGGGCGAAAGCCTTTTCCGCAAAATCGGCAGCTTTCTTGTATTCCTTGGAAACTTTTGATCCCTGCTTCTGGTTTTCTTGTGTCATGTCCTGCACCTGAACGTGGGTTGTAAGAGAATATGACAAGCGTTTTACGTCTATTAGGTGGTAAAACCGTTAATCCTGCAGCATTTCGTCGAAAATCTGCGCCTGACAGACCTGTAACACGGTGTATGCTCGCTTTTTTGCCTGTGCGAGGTTAAACTGAAAGCATGAACCCACTCGACTCATTTGGCAGCGGTAAAGCTGTACTCGAATATCTGGATGGCGAGTTTGCCATTATTGAACATGGCAGCTTTGTGCTGTGTGCGGTAACTGGCAAGCAGATCCCGCTGGAGTCCTTGCGCTACTGGAGCGTAGACCGCCAGGAAGCCTATCTGAACGCGCATATTGCTGCCGATGCCATGTATTCCGATGGCAAGCTCAATACCTGACAGGAGGTCAATTGCATGTCCCGTACCCGTTACGCCGTATTGATGGTGGCACTGGCGTTTCCCTTAACTCCGGACATTGCCAACGCTGACACGCTGGCCGCGACGCCCGAGGATGAGGCGAAGGTCAACAATACGGCCACCAGCATGAAAGATCTGATGCGTGAAGCAGGCCTTTCAAGTTCAACAGACAGCCTCGGTGAAGGCACGCTGATGATGGACATGAAAGTGGCGCAGCTTGATACCAGTGAAATCAGACCGGATGGCGGTATTACGCCGCCGACGCTTGCGGGCGATTTTGCGCAAGGCGGGCTGATTATTGGTGAAACCATGCCAGGTTCCACGGTGATGCTGGATGATATGACACTGGATGTGGATGCGGAAGGGCGCTTCATCTTTGGTTTTGACCGGGATCATCCGGAAACAGCCGTTCTGCGCATCACTTATCCTGATGGCACCATCCTCGCGCCGCAGACGCTGAATGTTGAGCCACGCGATTTCAAGATCGAACGAATTGACGGGTTGCCGGACAACAAGGTCAATCAGTTCACGCCGGAAGAAGAGCAGAAAATCGTTCGGGGCATAGAGCTGAAAAAGGCGGCGCGCGAGAACATGCAGAAGCAGGCTGACTGGACCAGCGGGTTTGAATGGCCGGTGCGCGGGCGCATCAGCGGTGTGTTTGGCTCACAACGCATCCTGAACGGGGTCCCCCGGCGCTTTCACTCCGGTGTTGATGTTGCCGTGCCGACGGGAACGGACCTGCGGGCCCCGGCGGATGGTATTGTGACGCTTGCTGAGGATGACATGTATTTTGAAGGCGGCCTTGTCTTTATTGATCATGGGCAGGGTTTGGAAAGCGCCTTGCTGCACATGTCCCGCGTTGATGTCCAGGCTGGCCAGCGAGTTCAAAAGGGCGATGTGATCGGGGCCGTTGGTGCCACAGGCCGGGCAACGGGCCCGCATGTGCATTGGAGCCTGAAATGGCGCGACCGTTTGCTGGATGCGCAGCTGGTTGTGCCTGAAATGTCAAATGACTGACGATATGGTGAGCCGACTCTTGATTCTGCTGTCTGCGCTGGTGTTGCTAGGCGCTTGCATGAGTGATCGCCACCGTGATGCCTTGCAGCCGGACAGGTCAGCGGCAACCGGGCAAGTGTGTGGGGGGATTGCCGGGATTCAGTGTAGCCAGAATGGTGATTATTGCGCCATCCCTGTCGGCAGCTGCCGAATGGCAGACAGTACCGGAACATGCACGGCGCGCCCGCAAATCTGTACACAGGGGTATCGCCCTGTTTGCGGCTGTGACGGCAAGACGTATGGCAACGCCTGTACGGCGGCGTCTGCCGATGTCAGTATTGCCGCACAAGGGGCCTGCCCGCGGTAGAGACTTCAGGGTCTATCCGTCCGTGAATTGCAGGGCAGACAACCTTGCATAAATACCGCCCGCCGACAGAAGTTGCTCGTGGTTGCCCATTTCAACAATGCGTCCCTTGTCCATGACGGCGATTTTGTCTGCGTTACGGATTGTCGACAGGCGGTGGGCGATGACGATTGTCGTGCGCCCCTTGGCGAGCCGTGCAAGGGCCTCCTGAACCTTGCGTTCCGATTCTGCATCAAGGGCAGAAGTTGCCTCGTCAAGCAGCAGGATCGGGGCATCTTTCAGGAAGGCGCGGGCGAGGGCAATCCGCTGGCGTTGCCCACCGGAGAGGTTGCTGCCTGCATCGCCAACACGGGTTTCATAGCCTTTATCCAGTTCACGGATAAACTCATCTGCAGCGGCGGCGTTGGCTGCGTCAATGACATCTTCGCCGGATGCATCTGCGCGCCCGAATAGAATGTTGTTGCTGATCGTATCATCAAACAGGATAGCTTCCTGCGTGACGAGCGCGATCTGATCGCGCAAGGAAGAAAGAGTCAGATCCCTGATGTCTTGGCCATTGACTGTAATGGTGCCGGCAGTTGCCTCGTAAAGGCGTGGCAGCAGGTTGAAGACAGTTGATTTGCCAGCGCCAGACTCGCCGACCAAGGCAACTGTCTGGCCAGCTTCAATATCAAGGGTGAAATCCTGCAGGGCCTGTTCGTTGCCACCATAGGAGAAGCTGACATTTTGAAACGAGACTGGCAGGGCATTTTGCTGTTCGTCCGTCTGGATATCTTTCGCGTCTGGCGCATCTGTTATGTGGGGCTGGCGGTCGATCACCCAGAAAATACGCTCCAGCGCGGCGAAGCCTTCCTGCAGGACCGCGTTGATGGTGCCAAGACCACGGGCAGGCGCTGAAAGCAATGTCAGGGTAATGATGAAAGCGATCAGGCTTTCCGTGTCGAGTTCGCCTGTGGAGATGCGCCATGCAGCGATGCCGACAATGAACGCCACAGCGATGGAGCCAATCAGCGTTATCAGCGGTTCGTTGGCCGCGCGGGTTTGCACGACTTTCTGTAACAGGTCGCGGCGCTCATCGAAGGAGTCATCAGCGCGCTTCTGCTCATAGTCTTCCAGCTTGTAGGTCTTGACCATCTGGGCACTGCGCATACTCTCTGTCAGCTGACTGGTCATATCACCGATCTGGTCCTGCACTCTCGCAGCAAAGCGGCGCAGATACTTGCCGAGCCAGGTCACAGGCAGGCCGACTGTTGGATAAATAAGCAGTACCACCAGGAACAATACCCAGTCGGTGTAGATCATCACGCCGCAATAGGTGATGAGCAGAAGGATATCCCGGACAGCGTTCGGGGCCCGGGTCAGGCTTTCCCGCAGGATTGTTGTGTCGTTGGTAAAACGCGAGACAAGCTGACCGGCGCCGTCCTCGCGGCTTTGGGCGAAGTCGTAGGTCAGAAAATTCCGGAACATGGCTTTCTGCAGGTCCCGCAACGTGCCGATGGCCGCCGTCTGGCTCATCAGGGCATAAAGATAGGAGGTCGCGGCCATGGCAATGCCGACACCGAACATCGCCAGCGGTCCGAGCAGCATGACGCGCTCCAGCGCTGGATCGGGGCTATCCGTTGTGTTGGTGCCTGTCGCGGCTTCCGGACCCTGGCCGCTGGTGAAGCCGGCAAAAATCCATTCCGTTAGCAGGGGAAAGGCGGCACTTGCAGCCGCCAGTAGGATCATGAAGCCGAACGCGGCCAGCAATTGGGGCGTATAGGTCGACATGTAGTCGCGCCATAATCTTCTGGCGAGTCCCGGCGGGCGTTTCTCCCGTTTGTTATCATTTGCGCTTTCGAGCACGCCCTGTCTCATCTTCTTCTTTTATCTGGCCCGTCATATGCAAGCCGCACAATGTGCTGCCCCGCCGGGAAATGCAAACAGCGCTTCAGCGGCGTGACCATTCTTTTCAGATCAACCTTTGTCAGGGGGATGGCAAGTGTCTATAAGCAGCAGTTCAAGTCAGGGTAGCCTCGTTGCATGGCCATAAAGTCTTCAAAACCAAACCCTTTTATCGCCTGGTGTCTCGGCATCATTGTGCCTGCGTGGATCCGTTTGATCCGCATGACGACGCGTTGGGAGGTCATCGGGCAGGAGAATTTCGAACGCGCCCGGGCGAGCGAAGAAGGCATGATCGTGGTGTTCTGGCACAGCCGTATTCTGATGATGGTCGATCAGCGTCGCCTGTTTCCGAACCGTTTCTGGTTTATGATTTCCGAACATCGCGACGGGGAGCTAATTGCCCGGGCTGTAAAAGGGTTTGATATCTCTTTTGCCAGAGGGTCTGCCCGGAACCCGCGCAAAAAGGCCAAGAACAAGAGTGGCTCCAACGCCCTGCGAACGCTTCTGAAAGCGTTGCGGCGTGGCGAAGGCGTGGGTTTGACGCCGGATGGGCCGCGAGGGCCACGTGAGAAATGCCATGCCGGGATTGTGCAACTGGCAAAACTGTCCGGCGTGCCGGTTTATCCCGCAGCCTTTGCCGTGCAGCGCGCACATTTTTTCTCGACCTGGGACCGGTTCCATTTCCCGTTCCCGTTCTCAAAAGGGTGTTACGTTTATGGTGATCCGATCATCGTTGAGGGAGACGAGGAGGAAGCACGGCAAAAAATAGAAGACGCCCTTCAGAAGGTGACGCGCGAAGCTGATCGGCGTATGGGGCATCTGGCAACAGATGCAAAAATGACGGCTCAAGCTGCGGATGACAGGAAAACCGTATCCTCCTCATGACCGGTGAAGATAAACAAAGAGATGCGCTTTCCTTACGAACCTATCGTGCGGCATCCGGCATGATGGGGCCGCTGGCTGACCTCACCCTCAAGCACCGCCTTAAAAAGGGTAAGGAAGATCCCGACCGGGTCAATGAACGTCGCGGCATTTCGTCAATCTCACGACCGTCAGGCCCGCTTGTCTGGATACATGGTGCCAGTGTGGGAGAAAGCCTTTCCATTCTTCCACTGGTTGAGCGGCTATCCATGTTGCGGAAGGACCTCGTATTTCTTGTGACTTCCGGCACCGTTACCTCCGCCCGGCTTATGGCAGCGCGCCTTCCGGATAATGCCATTCACCAGTTCTCGCCGCTGGATCATCCGGCATATGTGCGTCGGTTTCTCGATCACTGGCAGCCTGATGTGGCGATGTTCGTTGAGTCCGAGCTTTGGCCCAATCTGATCCAGATGACCCATGCGCGGCAGATAAAGATGGCGCTGGTCAATGGCCGTATTTCACCCAAGTCCTACAGCAGCTGGAAGCAGCGGCCTGATGCCATTCATGCGCTATTATCGGCGTTCCGTGTGCGTATGGCTCAGGATATCCCGAATCAGGATCGATTGTCAGAATTGAGCCGGGGGGATGTTAAGATGTTCGGCAACCTCAAAATGGCCGCCCCGGCATTGCCTGCAGATGACAATGATCTTTCAACTTTACAGGAGAAGGTACAAGGTCGCCCGCGTTGGCTTGCGGCCAGCACCCATCCGGGTGAAGAGGCGTTTATTCTGGATGCTCACCTTCGAGTGTCCGAGCGCTTTCCGGACCTGTTGACGATCATCGCGCCGCGCCATCCTGAACGCGGTAATGAAATAAGCCATCTTATACGTGACAAGGGCCTGGCGTTGGCGCAGCGCTCCGTTGGGGAAGGCATAACGTCTGAAACGCAGGTGTATCTTGCAGATACACTTGGGGAACTTGGCCTGTTTTATCGGTTGACTGACGTGGCTTTTGTCGGAGGGAGTATTGTTGAAACCGGTGGGCATAATCCGCTGGAGCCGGCACGATTACGCTCCGCAATACTGTATGGGCCGTACACGTTCAATTTTACTGAAACCTATCGAGATATGCGGGCTTCCGGTGGCACGGCGCTGGTGCGTAATGAACGTGACCTTGCCGCCGCCTTGGTACGCTTGCTGACGGATGAAATGACCAGGGATGCCATGGCTGACCGGGCACGCGCCTGGGCGGAGGAAAACGCCGAGGAAGTGCTGATTGATATTGTCGAGGCACTGACCCCGTTGTTGCCCGTGCCACAGGATGCCACATGATTTCTCCGCCTGATTTCTGGCAGGACCCTGACGGTGGCAAACATCCGATGGCGTTTTTGCTGTCCCCGGTCGAAGCAGTATACGATTTTATCAGTAAGCGAAAGATCAGAACGACAACGCCATACACTGCTGCCGGGCCGGTTATTTGTGTCGGGAATGTCAGTATGGGCGGTGTGGGCAAGACCCCCTTTGCCATCATGCTGGCAGAACAACTGCGAGCGGCAGGCAGGTCTGCGAGCTTTCTCACCCGGGGCTATGGCGGGACGCTGAAAGGGCCCACTCTGTTGGGGGGCAATCACACTGCGCGCGAAAGCGGTGACGAAGCACAGCTTTTGAAATCTGCCGGGCCAGTTGTCGTGTCATCGGACCGGCCTGCCGGTGCGCAGCTGGCGTTTTCTACAAGCGGCACCGAATTACTCATCATGGATGACGGTTTTCAAAACCCTTCGCTTCACAAGAATTTATCTTTTCTGCTGGTTGATTCAGAAGCGGGTTTTGGCAATGACCGGGTGTTTCCGGCAGGGCCATTACGTGAAAAGCCTGATGCGGCGCGCGAGCGTGCCGAGGCAATTGTGTTTATATTGTCGGATCGACAGGCAGATGTGCCGGAGTCCCTTCTTGGATGGGCCGGGGACAAACCTGTTCTGCGGGCCTGGCTGGAGGCGGAAATACCGCGATCGCAGGGGCAGCGGGTTGTCGCTTTTTGCGGCATTGGCAGGCCCGAAAAGTTCTATCGAACAGCCGCTCAGGTGGGCTACGATGTGATTGCGACCAGGAATTTCCCCGACCATCATGCTTTTACGGCACAAGACCTGACAGCCTTGCAAGCGCTGGCGCAGCAGCACGATGCCGCTCTGCTGACTACGCAAAAGGATCATGTCCGCCTGCCGGAAGAACTACAGGCGCAGGTCGCGACATTGCCCGTTCGGATGCATGTTGATAATAAAGAGCTTCTGACATCACTTCTGGAAAGTCTCTTCTGATGGCTGAAACATCCGCCAGCATCATTTCTGACCCTGAAAACCCTGCCCGCTGGGATGCTGAGGCTGAACTGCCTGATCGTCGCAGCAATATGGACGTGACGTTCATGCACCGGGTTGAGGCTGGCCTCATGGCGGTGATGTTTCGACTGTTCCGGGTGATGAATGTGGATCAGGCGTCCGGTTTCATGGGTGGCTTGCTGAAACGCATAGGCCCGTTGTTTAGCGGCGTGCAGAAAAGGGGGATGGCCAACCTCAAGCTCGTCTATCCGGACAATACGCCCGAACAGAACACAGCTATCCTGAGTGAAGCATGGGAAAACCTTGGGCGCACAGTTGCCGAATATGCGCATCTTGAAGAGTTTGTCCCGTTTACGGATGGCTCCCGTGTGGAGGTCGAAAATGCAGAACGCCTTGAGGCACTGAAGGAAAGCGGCAAGCCTGTCATCTTCATTTCCGGGCATATCGCCAACTGGGAAGTGATGCCCATCACCCTGTACCGGGCAGGTCTGAAATGCGCGATTGTGTACCGTTCAGCCAATAATCCGCTGATTGATGAAAAGATCATACAGCTAAGAGCCAGCGTTATGTCGCGTCATCAGATACCGAAAAACAAGCGCGGCGGTCGTGCCATGCTCAGGTCACTCGGTGATGGACTTTCTGTGTGTATGCTGATTGACCAGAAGTTGAATGAGGGTGTGCCCATCCCGTTTCTCGGTCATGATGCCATGACAGGCCTTGCCACGGCTAAAATGTCACTGAAGTTTGATGTGCCTGTTGTGCCGCTTTCCATTCGCCGTCACAAGGGGCAGGCACGTTTTACCATACATGTGCATGAGCCTTTGCCCATGCCTGCGGACAGTAATGCCAAATCAGATACCGAATACCTCACGCGCCTGACCAATGATGCGCTGAGCGAAATTATTCGGGACAATCCGGGGCAATGGCTATGGTTCCATCGACGCTGGCCAAAATCAGCGACGGTTTGAGCCGGAAGATTCTACTCTTCTTTTTTCCGGGGTATGCCCTGACCGTGCATGGCAAGTCTTCCGCCGTCTACGAACAATGTCTGCCCGGTAATGAAGGACGCTTCCGGTGACGCGAGGAAGTGAATCGCATTGGCGGCTTCTTCCGGTTCGCCTTTTCGCGAGAGAGGCGTAATCTTTGCGGCGTCCGCTGCGCGGCCCGAAAGATCTGTTTCCACATCTTCCAGTTCCTTGCGGATCGAAGCGACACCGACCGCATTGGCACGTGCCCCATAAGGGGAGAGCGTCATCGCCACGGCCTTGGTCAACTGTGTGAGGCCGCCTTGTACTGCGGCAAAGAGCGCATGGTCGGCGCTGGCCGTCACAGCCTCAGTGGTCGTGATGTTCACGATCGCCCCGGTGCGTGCCTGATCGACACCGCCATCTGCCGGGTCGCCGGATTGTTTGATGATCTGCTTGGCAACAGCCTGATTGAGCAGGAAGGCACTGAACAGATTCGAGCGGATCGTTTTTTCGAAGTCCTCCTCCGAAATCTCCAGAAGCGGCGCTGAAAAGAAGTACCCGTCGCAATGGGCGAGCACGTCAATGCGGTCATAAAGGTCCAGCGCTTCAGCGATGACATTATGGACGTCCAGCTTTTTCGATACATCCATATGCAGGAAGCTGACGTCGCGCCCCTGTTTGGTGATCATCTCTGTGACAAGCCGACCACTCTCTTCGTCCTTGTCAACCAGCACCAGCTTGTCGCCACTATGGGCGAAGCGCTCGGCGACCGCGCGACCAATGCCGGAGCCTGCGCCGGTGACGATGACAGATCTGCTACCCATCTTGTTTGCTCACTTCTCGTTCGTCTCCGATGCTCAAAATTTTCTGTCAGAAGCAAAACGCCCCGTTACCGGGGCGCTTATTTCGTCTCAGTTAATAAACTATCAGTTTGGCACCTTCGTTTTCAACTGCTCCAGTTCATCCTTTATCGCCAGCTTGCGGCGCTTGAGGTCCTGAACCCTGTCTTCATCAAACGCCGGGTAACTGATCTCCTCATTCAACGCATTGTCCAGTTCACGATGTCGTTCATTGAGTGACTGCATACGTGCTTCAATCGACATGATTGCTCTCCTTTCAGTTTTGGGTTTGAGAAATACTGGACGGGAGGCTGGCCTGCTTTGCGCACCAAGGCCAGTCTCAAGACAAAAGCATATGTCAGAATCTTGTCCAGACCTTGAATTACACACCCAAAAAAAGCGTTTGTCACGCAATAAGGTGTTAAAATAGGGATAACTATCTATGTATATGATCTTGCAGACTTAATTCACGGCGCGAAGGAACAGGTACTCATGGCAGATTCGGCCAGACTGATTGTGGGCATCACAGGCGCCTCCGGTGTTGTCTATGGCAAGCGCCTGCTAG
The DNA here is from genome assembly GCA_022763115.1 of Aquisalinus sp. Lineage (GTDB taxonomy): Bacteria > Pseudomonadota > Alphaproteobacteria > Caulobacterales > Parvularculaceae > Aquisalinus. The sequence goes on along the minus strand of JALEGJ010000066.1, from coordinate 23,400 downwards.
AGCTACTTCAGGCGAGCGATGCTGAAACCCATCTGGTGATGTCAAAGCCCGCCGAAATGACTGTTGCCTATGAACTGGAGAAGAAAGCGGCTGACCTGAAAGAGCTGGCGGATGTGACGTATGCTCCAGGCGATATCGGGGCGGCCATCGCTTCCGGCTCATTCAGAACATTGGGTATGATTATCGCACCATGCTCTGTGCGCACCATGTCCGAGATTGCAACAGGCGTGACTTCCAGCCTGATAACGCGGGCGGCAGATGTCGTTCTCAAGGAAAAACGCCTGCTGACCCTGATGGTGCGGGAAACGCCTTTCCACCTCGGGCATTTGCGTACCATGACCAGCCTGGCCGAAATGGGAGCAGTCATTGCGCCGCCGCTGCCAGCTTTTTATGCCGAGCCCAAAAGCGTGGATGAAATCGTGACGCAATCTGTTTGCCGGGTGCTTGACCTTTATGGCATTGAGACCGCCGAGACCAAAAGGTGGGGCGAGGACCTCACCAAAGGACAACGATGACAGAAAACGATGCACCGGCTAATGAAGCGCCCGCAGATGTCGCCCCTGATTTCTGGGACTGGTCTCTGGCAACATATGATATTTCCGGATTGCCGGAAGTTCTTCTGAAGTTGCAGGATGAATTCGACTTTGATGTAAACCTGATCCTGTGGTGCTTCTGGGCTGGTCGCTGGTATCCTTCATTAGGTGAAGATCAGACGGCGGAATTGTTACGCAGTACGCAAACCTGGCACAAGCGTGTGACCGTACCGCTGCGCAGTTTGCGCCGGGACATGAAGGACATGAAAGATGTCCTGACGAAAAAGGGCTGCAAGAGTGTGCGCCGGGATGTCAAAAATCTCGAACTGGAAACGGAGCGTCTGGAGCAGGATTTTCTGGCTGAGGCAACAAAGGACCATGCTTCAGGTGCAAGCATGAGTGCTGACCCTGCTGCGGCACATCGTTATTTCCGTCTCTACCGACAATTATGCCTGAAACTTGAACCGGCAGGCCATTTGAGCGTAGAAGGCCAGATGGAACGTGCGGGCAGTCTCTTTGCCGAGGCACAACAGCTTATACACAATGAGAACCGGGACGCAGATGTCTGACGCAAATTCTGGCAGTAATGATGATGGCAAACCAAGACTGACAGTCGTCAGCTCAAAGCCTGATACTGAGGCAGTGACAGCTGTCATTGATAATCATGATGCCGCTGTGAATGACGAAGGCGTGATGATCCGGGTTGGGGACCTTGAGCAGGAGCATCGTGATCTCGATCAGGCTATCGCGACAATGGAAGAGCGTATGCCCTATGACCGGCTGACACTGCAGCGTATGAAAAAGCGCAAATTGGCCCTGAAGGACAAAATCGCCAAGCTTAAAGGCGAAGTCACGCCTGATATTATCGCCTGACGATCAGTTTACGAACTTGGTAACCCTTCTGCTCAAGCCTGGCGTGCCGCATTTTTCTGGGCATACATGGCCCGGTCTGCCTCAATCAGGGTTTCCTCGATGCAGTGGCCCTGAAGGATGGGAAAGACACCATAGGAAATTGTGACCTGCAAGGCGCAATTATTCCAGATCATTGGCTTGGCAGAAATAATGCTGGCCAACTGGCTCATTTTCATTTCAGCCATCTCTGTTGATGTGTGGGTCAGCAAAAGGCCAAATTCATCACCGCCGAGGCGGCCGACGGCGTCGGTCTGGCGGATTTGAGCTGCCAGTGTCTCGCCAATGCGTTTCAGCACCGCATCACCTGCGGCGTGGCCATGATTATCATTGATCGACTTGAGCCCGTTCAGGTCAATATAGACAAAATTCGATTTGAAATTGTAGCGCTCGACGGCTGCCATCACCCGGCTCAACTCGCGCACAAAAGCCCGGCGGTTCATGATCTCGATCAGCGGATCACGATCGGCGAGTTCTACAAGTTCGGATACGCGCTTGCGTGCTTCGCCGAGCTCAGCTCTGAGACGTGTGACTTCGCTCTCAAGAAATGATATCCGCTGGCGAACCTCTGGTGTCACCTGGTCTTCCGGCAGGTCTATCAGTGCCTGTGCCTCGGCCTCAGATTTTCGAAGTTGTTCGTGTTTACTTGGTGGCTGCTGCATCTCTTGCCCTCTACGAAACTGCTCCTTAACGCTAGTGGAAAATTCCTTAAAAAAAGCAAAGCGGATGAATCGTATTTGAAACTATTGCGAAGAAAATTCATACGCGCGAATGCGGTTGAAGTCTGATTGCCTGCCGGGGCGAATTTGCTATAAACGTCGTTTTCTCAATCCACCTGAAAGGTGATGCATGGCCAATACGCCGCTTGTCGGGATCATCATGGGCAGTCAGTCTGACTGGCCGACTATGGGCAAGGCTGCCGATGTGCTGGATACCCTGGAAGTTGGGTATGAGGCGAAGATTGTATCTGCCCATCGCACGCCAAAACGCCTTTATGATTATGCGGCCACGGCAAAGGAGCGCGGCCTGAAAGTCATTATTGCCGGAGCCGGGGGCGCAGCGCATCTGCCCGGTATGACTGCAGCCATGACACCCCTGCCGGTTTTCGGTGTGCCGGTGCGCAGCAGGACACTGGACGGGCTCGACAGTCTTCTTTCTATTGCGCAGATGCCAAAAGGTGTACCCGTAGGGACACTTGCCGTGGGGGATGCCGGTGCGGCCAATGCAGGCCTTTTGGCAGCCGCTGTGCTGGCGGCTTTTGATCCGGCTCTTGCCGAGAGGCTGGATGCCTGGCGCGCGGCGCAGACACAGGCTGTTGCCGAAACACCCTCCGGAGACTGATCGCATGAGTAAGGCTGCTCCCCTGCCGCCAGGCGCTACCATTGGTATTCTCGGGGGAGGTCAGCTTGGGCGCCTGTTGTCGCAAGCCGCCGCAAGTCTTGGCTTTCGCACGCATATCCTGTGTCCGGACGAAAAAAGCCCTGCGGGCGAGGTCGCAAGCGATTGGACCCGTGCGGACTATACGGATGCCGCAGCTGTTAAGACATTTGTGTCATCCGTAGATGTTGTCACGTATGAATTTGAAAATGTACCGGTTGCCTGTGCTGATCTGGTGATTGAGGCAGGCGGGTTGCTGCGCCCCGGCAAGCGGGCTCTGGAAGTGGCGCAGGACAGGTTGACGGAAAAGCGTTTCTGTAAAGACCTCGGCATTGAGACAGCGCCATTCATGCCGGTGGCCAATGCTGAAGCGGCCAGTTTTGCGCTGAACGTGACAGGCATTCCTGCCATCATGAAGACGCGGCGTCTCGGTTATGATGGCAAGGGCCAGCAGGTCATTCATGAGGAGAGTGAAGCTGCGACGGCATGGCGCAGCTTACAGGGTGCGCCCGGTATCATGGAGGGCTTTGTGCCATTCGAGCGGGAAATATCTGTCATCCTCGCGCGCAGTGAACTGGGTGTTGTCACGTATGATTCGCCGGAAAATGTGCACAAGGACGGAATACTCCGTGTTTCTTCCGTGCCCGGTAATATCAATACTGATATTCAGGCTGAGGCAAAAGAGGTTGCCACAAGGATCGCTGAAGAGCTGGATTATATTGGTGTTCTGGCGGTCGAATTCTTTGTCGAGAAATCAGGCCTGCTACGGGTGAATGAGATGGCCCCGCGCGTTCATAACTCAGGCCACTGGACGTCGGATGCCTGCTACATGGGGCAGTTTGAGGCACATATCCGAGCCATATGCGGCTGGCCTTTTGGCAGCACGGCGCGTCACTCGGATGCGCGCATGGAAAATTTGATCGGGGAAGAGGCAGCCAACTGGTCCGCCTTTGCAGCGCAGGACAAGGCCAGGCTGACCCTGTACGGCAAGAAACAGATGCGCCCCGGACGCAAGATGGGCCATGTGACCTATCTGTCAGATCGTAAAGACAGTTGAGTTCTTTCAGTCTCGCGCACTACCGTATCTCGTCTTGCCGAGGAAACCGAACAGGTTGGACGTATCCGGCAGGGCTTTGAGAAGCTTTGATTTTACTTTCTCAAACTGCATCACGTTTTCGATACGGTCATCAAGGAAGGCCCATGTTGAGGCGTAGGCGTTTTCGCCTTCCAGTTCTTCTTCAGCCAGCCATTTTGACAGTGTGGAGAGCCATACACCGCTGAGAATGGTGCGCTTGGTATAGTAATTATAGTCTGTAGACGTGTCACCCAAGGCGCGCCAGACCGCATCAGATGTTGCCCAGGTCAGACGCCGTGCCACATTGGCGTAAGGCGGCAGGGCAAGAGTTGCAGCTGCGCGGCGGGCCGCTTCCCGATGCTCATCCAGAAGCTCAAGGCGTCGCCGGACCAGCCATGTCACCTTGTCACGAATGCGCTGCGGGGCAGGATCGGCACTGGCATACTCCTCTGCCATGGCCAGATCTGTCTGTTCGCTCCAGAAGGTGAGCACATCTGCAATGCCGTCCGGGAAGGCACGGTATAGGTCACCACGTGACCATTCTTCCTGTGTCATGCCGGCAGCGAAAGCCGCACGCTTCAGGGCCTGGAGGGTCCAGCCATCGAAAACAGCCTCCATGCGCATTTCTTCCAGAATGGCGTGACGCAGTGCTTCCAGATCATCTTCTGCAAAATCGCCATGCGTTCCCGGCCTGGCCGTTTCTTTTTTTGCGGCCATTTGCGGCCTCCTCTCGGATTATATCTTTCGCCTTACATAGATGTTGAGAGTAGACATTCCAATGGCTGTTTGCTATAGGGCCGGTTCCTTTGGAGGAAGCTTCAAGGGAACCATTATTTTGTGCCAGTTTTCTTCTGGCGACCGAAACTGCCGGCGCTGCCGGCTCACATTGGAATTGCCTGTTTCCGGCATGTCGGAACAGGTCTTACAAGGAGGCCCTGGCCATCGTTAACATCGTCGTCCGCGAGAACAATGTCGAGCAGGCATTGCGCGCCCTGAAAAAGAAAATGCAACGCGAAGGTACGTTCCGGGAAATGAAGCGCAGGAAGTATTTCGAGAAACCATCAGAGCGTAAAGCGCGTCAGAAAGCCGAGGCTGTTCGCCGTGCTCGCAAACTGGAGCGCAAGCGGATGCAGCGCGAAGGCCTTATCTAGGCATTCTGCGAAAGTTGAGTAGTCAGGCAAAAATCAAAAAAGCCGCATCAGATGATGCGGCTTTTTGCGTTTCATGTCGCCTTAAATAACTTTACCTAAGGGTTAATTTATTCAGTAAAATTAACCCTTTAGCAAGAGATGTTAACGCCGCGAGAGAGCCTCGGCTCATCCAAGGTAATAGTCAAACGAGCGTTTAACCGTCTGATTTCTCGCTGCCCAGATCGCTGAAATTTGCGAACACCTTGCTCACATCAACTTCTTCGGCTGGTGTTTGCTCCGGTGTGTCTGACGCTTCAGCTGGTGCGGTTGTCTCTTCGGCCGGCCTTAATGTCGGACCTTCCGAGGCTTCATCCGGCGCAGGGGTCGTCGGGCGCTTCGAGGCCGCTTTCTTAACTACCATGTCGAGTTCCATCTGTTTGCACAGGCCCAGCGCAACCGGGTCCCGTGGTTCGAGATTGGCTGAATTCCAGTGTGTACGCTCGCGGATCGACTGGATTGTGCTCTTCGTTGTACCCAGCAGCTTGGAGATCTGGGCATCGCTGACTTCAGGATGGTTGCGCACCATCCAGGCAATCGCATCCGGCCGATTCTGGCGCTTGGACACAGGTGTGTATTTCGGCTTTTTCTTGCTGGCTTTCGTGACAACAACAGTTTTTGGGCGCAGCAATTTCAGCTTGTAGTTCGGGTCGGCTTCGCCTTTTTCGATTTCCTCGCGTGTCAGCTGGTTCTGCGTCACAGGATCGATACCGCGAACACTGCCAGCCACATCCCCGTCGGCTATGCCTTTTACTTCCAGGGGATGCAGAACGCAGAAATCCGCGATCTGGTCAAACGTCAGGGCCGTATTGTCAATCAGCCAGACTGCCGTTGCTTTTGGCATCAATGGGGCTTCAGACATTATTATTCTCCTTGCTCTGGCCAGATCATGGGTTTCTCCGGCCTCGAATATAGCTCGTGCTTCGGACCGGAAACTTTCCGGCCCTGCTTACCACCAGAATGTCGGGGAAGCTGTCTTGCGACACCCTGCATATAGGCAGATTGGTCTCACATGCCAACCTGTATTTCGGGCAGAAGGGGGGAGCGTTTTTGCGATCCTTAATCGACAGCGTGGTGTGCTGGCGAAAAGAACTGGCGTGTGACCATGATTGTATAAACTGCCAGCGTGCTGAAGACGAAGAAGATGTCGCCAAAGAACCAGCCGAGATAGCCAATCGCGATAAAAAAGGCGCGTTGTCCACGATTGAATTCCCGGCCTGCTTCAACACACATGGCCGTTGCCTTGGCAACGCAGCTATCCACTTCTTCCTGCCGGTCCTCTTCCTTGGGCATGGGCACCATGCCGACAAGGATGGAGGCATAGTTGAATAGGCGATAGGCCCAGCCAAATTTCAGGAAAGCATAAGCATAGAGCAACATCAGGCCGATGGCCTTGATCTGAAAGGCAGTTGGGTCAGATGTGCGCACCAGCGCGGGCAGGCTCTGGGCAATTTCCAGAAAACTGTCCGTGTTGTTCAACAGGGTGAAAGCAGCACCAATCGCGAGCAACGAGGTGGACGCAAAAAAGGCCGTGCCGCTTTGCAGGCCACTGATGATGTTCGTGTCAATCATCCGTAACTCTCTTTTGGCCATGGTCTGCATCCACTTGCGGCGCTCTTCTTCCATGTGCCAGGACAGGGCGTGGCTGCGCCAGCGACTGCGCTCAACGAGCCAGCTATGCGCAACCCAAAGGAGTAGAAACAGGCCCGGTGCAAGATATTCCGTCATAATACCCCGTCACTCCTCTGTGGTCAGAATAATCTTGCCGATATGTGTCGAGGCTTCCATCAGGGCATGCGCCTTGCGGGCGTCGGCGAGAGGGAAAGTGCTGTCGATAACGGGCTTGATCTTGCCGTCCTCCAGCAGGGGCCAGACTTTCTCGGCTAGGGCGCTGGCAATACGGGCTTTCTCTGTATTGGTACGGGCCCTGAGCGTCGAACCTGTCAGGGTCAGTCGACCCCGCATGATCTGCATGATGTTGATTTCGGCGGTCAGTCCGCCAAGAAAGGCGATCGAAACATGCCGCCCGCCGGGGCGCAGGCAGTTGAGATTTTTCGCAACATAGGCACCGCCGACCATGTCGAGAATCACATCGACGCCGCCGGCATCCGTGATGAGCTTCTCCCAGTCTTCCTCTTTGTAATTATGGGCGGCGATCACACCCATCTTCTTCAGCGTGTCGCATTTCTCCGCTGACCCTGCGGTGGCAATGACTTCTGCGCCGAAAGCTGTCGCGAGTTCGATGGCCGTAGTGCCGATGCCACTGGTGCCGCCATGCACCAGCAGACGTTCGCCTTCCCGTAAGGCGCCATCCTCGAACACATTGGTCCAGACTGTAAAGAAGGTTTCTGGCAAGGCGGCGGCTTCTGTCATGGTGAAACCAGCCGGAACGGGCAGGCAAAGTCCGGCATCGGCAACGGCATACTCAGCATAGCCGCCCCCCGCCATCAGGGCACAGACTTTTCGCCCGAGCCAGTTTTCGTCCACGCCATTGCCGACACGGACAATTTCGCCAGCGACCTCGAGGCCCGGCAGATCGCTTGCACCCTCTGGCGGCGGGTATACCCCCATACGCTGAAGCACATCCGGGCGGTTCACGCCCGCCGTAGCAATTTCAATCAGGATTTCGCCCTCTTGTGGCACTGGTATCTGACGTGTTGTCGGTTGCAATACCTCTGGTCCGCCTGCTTGGGTGATTTCAATAGCGGTCATCTGTTTGGATTCAGTCATTTGATCATTCTCGTTTTGTCGTCGTGGGATACTTTTGCATCTGCAGACAGGCACTGGACAGGTCTGGCAGGGCTGTCAGAATAGCGTGGAAAGGGAGATAGCGCGTATGGATGATGTTTTGAAGGCTTCTGTCACCGATCCACGCGGTGAGCGTCTGATTGATGAACTGACCGGGCAGGATCTCTCTGCGCTATCCGTCAGTGATCTTGGCGAGCGGATTGAACGGCTGAAGGGCGAGATCAGTCGCTGCGAAGCGGCGCTGGACAAACGGCAAGGAGCAACCGCCGCTGCCGAGGCACTGTTCAAAAGTTGAGCTTGGGCTCAGCCCCAGATTTCCATTTTCAATCCCCGGCTGTCCTTTAGCCCTTCTGTCAGATGTAGGACCTGTTGACCCAGACTGATGGATTTTGCAGTCAGGGCGAGTGCACAGGCATCATAATAGTCATCAATGTGCACCGCCGTGGCCCCATGCTCGGAGACGATCTGCGACCAGACCTCGTTTAATTGCTGAATGCCATGAGAGGCAAGGAGCGCTGACCTGGCTATCCGGCCTTCCGGCTTCCTTTTGGGGGCTGTGACAGCCTGACCCTTATTCAGCCGGAGAAAGGCAACTTCCGGATGGGCCTCGCGTATCCGGGCCTGAGATTCTGGCGTGATGCAGGCATCCAGTTCGCGAATTTTCGGCAGGATGTTCCAGGCCTGTTTTGATAGTCCGCCGCCAGCCTCCTTGCCTTGTGCCTTTCCCCATGCATTGGCGTCTTCATAGGTAGAAAAATCCAGCATGGGTCGGCGGGGGGCAGGAAAAACGCTGGATGCCCGTCCCTTGCCTAGGGTGCGCCGAGCCAGCGTGTCACAGCCACGCCTGCCATGATCTGTCAGTCCCACAGGCATGTCCACCAGCATGATCTGTGCCTGTCCCCATTCAGAACGCAACAGCGCGTTAAAGTTACCGAAAATAGCGGCTTGCGGGGTTTCGTTTGCTCCCTTTTGCGGGAAAAGGCGCACGGCCAGCCACCCTTTGGGGCATCCATCTACCCCAAGCACAAATGGCCCCTGCTTTTTTCGCGTTCCGGTTGCTGGCATGGCCATTGCTCTATGTGTTTCAACAGGGTGTGACAATGCTGCATGTCAAAGGCCGGCAGCGGGACGCACATCACAACAAAACTGAAAAACACGGTGCCGGATTGCATCCAGGGCAATTACGCGCGAGTATGAAATTTGAATTCGAGGAGTGCAGGCTGGTGACGCCACACGAAAAACTATCAGATGAAGCCGTTGTTGAAAGCGCTCAGGTGCGTGGCTTCGTACAGTCCAAACTGTTTAACAATATTTTTGCCGAAGGAATGGAGCTTGTCGAGGAAACGGCAACTTATCTTGATGGCGAGGGGCGAGACGCTGCCAAGGAATTATCGCGTTCAGAAGCGCTGGCCTATGCTGCCGTATCCATGCGTCTGACAACCAGGCTGATGCAGATTGCTTCATGGTTGCTGGTGTTGCGGGCCGTGCGTGAAAATGAAATGAGTTATGCCGAAGCTGCGGAAGACAAGTACCGTCTTGCCAAACCGCAAGCCAAGCGCCAGTCCGAAATAGAAGACGAACAGGCGCAACTGCCAGCGCGGTTACATGAACTGCGCGAGGAAACGCGCCTTCTTTATCAGCGCATATCACGTATTGATGCAGACATTTTCGCATCCAATCAGGCTCCCTTGTCAGGGCGGGATGCTGCGGGGCAACTGCGCAGCTTACAGGCGGCTTTTTCAAACGGTCTGTAATACAAAAAAAGCCCGCATCTGATGCGGGCTTTTTCATAATTTCTCTGGAAGACTGGACTTAGAGGCCGAAGTTTCCGAACTTGTTCTTGAATGCAGAGACGCGGCCCTTATCGGAAACCCGCTGCGGACCACCGGTCCAGGCAGGGTGGGATGTCGGGTCAATATCAAGCTGAAGCGTTGCGCCAGCTTCGCCATAAGTGGAGCGTGTCTGGAATGTTGTGCCGTCTGTCATGACCACATTGATCATGTGATACTCTGGATGAATGTCTTTTTTCATGTGCCGCGCCCCATCAAGGATATAGCGTTAAATTTCGGAACGCGCCTGATAAAGCGCAGTTTCTTTCTTTGCAAGCAATTTCTTCTCTATGGTTAGGCCAGAAAGCAGGCCCCAGTTTGGGGGGGGGGCATGGGCATCCTAATTACGTACAGACCCTAATTTTTTGTCATCTTCTGCAGAATTGTAAGCATTACCTTGCGCCAGTGGAGGCGTTGCGCTTTGGTTGCCCAAACGGAAACGTGAAACCCATGCGTACCTTTGTTGTGTCCTGTATTGTCCTGATCTTTCTCGCGGCTGCGGCTGTCGCCGGGACATATCTGGCCATGCGGCATCTGAATATGTTTGAAACCGTAGAGAGCCGCTATGCTGGTCAATGCGTACCTGTCGTCGGTGTGCCGGGTGTAGAGGATCTCGCAGCAGACAAGGCGCTGAAGCGGGTCTGGTTATCCTCGATGGACCGGCGCGATGACAGTGAAGGGGTGCGCGGCGCGATCATTGCCTTTGACCCGGAAAACCCTCTTGATACGGCGTCCTGGCGGGACCGGACGGGGGGTATTCCAACTGTTTTTGAACCTCTGGGTGTTGATCTTTACAAAGACGAGGAGGTGCATCGGCTGTTTGTCGTGAATGCGGCAGATCCTTCTATCCTTATTTATGACGTCGGCGAACGCGGGCAGCTTGACCTGATCCAGACCCTTAAGGATCCGCGTCTGACGACGCCCAATAGTGTTGTGGCTGTTGGCCCGCGATCATTTTACGTCAGTAACGCATCGCAAGGGTCCGGCAGAGGGCTTCTGGCAGAGCTTTCGTTTCTGCTCGGCAATGCCAGCGGCTCAATACTCTATTATGATGGCAGTTCGTTGAGTAATGCGGCAAGTGAACTCAAATATGCCAATGGTATCGAGATTTCCGCTGACGGATCACAGCTTTATGTCGCGGAGACATCGGGCAAGGTGGTGACAATATATGACCGGAACCTGCGCTCTGGTGTCATCGTGCCGAGCGGACGCCTGCTGCTGGATGGCTTCCCGGATAACATCAATCGTCTGGACGATGGTGCACTCCTTGTCAGTTCAATTCCGGCACCCCGTGCGTTTGCACAGCACCGGACCGATGCCGAACACCTTGCACCGTCGCGCATTCTCAAGCTTGAAATGCCGATAGACCTGGCGAGTGTTCCGGAGGCTGTCTTTCAGGACGATGGCAATGCTCTTTCCGGCGCGACCTCGGCAATCCGCCTGGGGCAAAATCTGCTCATAGGCGCTTACGCCGAGAACAAATTCCTTCTATGTAACTGAAATTGAAACAGGCCCGTGTGTGCGAGCGGGTGCAGTCGGGAATTTCATATGCGCTATCATTCTACACGCGGTCAGGACATGAACCGCAGTTTTACGGATGTTCTTTTGCAGGGCCTGGCCAGTGACGGGGGCCTTTTTCTGCCCGAGAGCTGGCCACACTTATCTGCCGAGCAGATTTCAGCATTTGCCGGTCGTCCTTATGCGGATGTTGCGCATGATGTCATCTTGCCATTCGTCAGCGACGAGATTTCTTCCGGAACGCTTCGAAACATGTGCGCAGCTGCCTATAGTCGCTTCAACCATCCGGCAACGGCGCCGCTCATACAAGTTGGCAATGAAGACTGGATTCTGGAACTGGCGCACGGGCCGACACTTGCCTTCAAGGATTTTGCCATGCTGCTGCTGGGGCAGCTATTTGAGCATGTCCTTGGCGAGCGAAATGAACGACTGACGATTGTCGGGGCGACATCGGGTGACACCGGCGCGGCCGCCATCGAGGCTTTGCGGGGGTTGCGCAATGTAAATGTGTTCATCTTGCACCCTGAAGGCCGTGTCTCTGACACGCAAAGACGCATGATGACTTGCGTGCGTGAGGATAACATTCACAATATTGCCGTACAGGGAACATTTGATGACTGTCAGGCGCTAGTCAAGGCCATGTTCGCGGATGAAGCCTTCCGCAGCGATGTTCGGCTGGGTGCCATCAATTCGATCAACTGGGCGCGTATTATGGCGCAGGCTGTGTATTATTTTACATCCTCTGTCAGTCTTGGCGGGCCAGCAAAAAAAATATCTTATGTTGTGCCGACGGGCAATTTCGGTGACATTTTCGCTGGCTACGTTGCGTCGCGTATGGGCTTGCCGATCGACAAATTATGCATCGCCACAAACCTGAATGATATTCTGGTGCGTACCTTGTCGACAGGATGTTATGTGCCGCAGGAAACACACAAGACGATTTCTCCGTCTATGGACATTCAGGTCTCCAGTAATTTCGAAAGACTGGTGAGCGAGGCTCTGGGACGAGATCACGCAGCGGTGGCAACTCTCATGAATGACTTGAAAGAAAACGGCAATTTCACCCTGTCAGAGAATGTCCTCGGTTTTATCAGGGAAGAGTTTGCAGCCTATGCGTCGGATGAAGCAGAAAGCCGCGAGATGATGGCGCGCGTTAGCTCTAGGACAGGGCAGCTCATTGATCCGCATACGGCTGTCGGACTTGTTGCAGCCGAAAAAGCGCGTCAGGCAGGCGACGTCAGCGGGCCGCTGGTTACGCTATCGACGGCCCATCCCGCGAAATTCCCGGATGCCGTCGAGGAAGCCACCGGCAGAAGACCGGCCCTGCCAGCAGGTTTGGAGGACCTCTTTGAGCGCGAGGAGCTATTGAAAGTGCTGCCAAATGATCTGGCGGTGGTGAAACAGCATATTCTGTCTGCTGTCTAAGGGCGCTGTGACGACATGGCACTTTGGGACTATCCACTGAATGATCCGCGCAATCCTGTCCTCTGTCAGGAAGATGTTTATCTGCGCTATCCGCGCGCAGAAGACTATGACGCCTGGGCGGCCTTGCGTGGCAGCAGCAGGGATCACCTGCAGCCTTTTGAGCCGCGCTGGATCGAGCAGGAACTGGCGAGGCCGGTTTTTCGAAAAAAACTGCGCCTCTACGCGCATGATATTCGGGCAGGCATCGCGAGACCTTATTTTATTTTCCGCTCCAGGGATGATGCGCTTGTCGGGGGGTGTACCCTTTCGAACATCCGTTACCGCGCGGCGATGACGGGAACACTCGGATACTGGGTCGGGGCTGACCATGTGCGCTGTGGTTACGCGTTCGCGGCGGTCTGTGCTGTGGTGACCCATGCCTTTGAAATACTGGGACTGGAACGGATTGAGGCCGCCTGTCTGGTGCATAACCGTGCTTCAGCCAACCTGTTGCGCAAGGCGGGTTTCGTTGAGGAGGGCCTGGCCCGTCAGTATCTGCGCATCAATGGTGCCAGACAGGATCACCTTCTGTTCGCGTTGCTGCAATCCGACTTTGAGACCGCTCTTCAGACGCTGGCGACTTTACCCTGACGGCCTTGTTTTGCGCAAAACTGGAGCCAATTTTGCATTGCCGCAGGCGGTATCATTTTTCCCTTGCACCTGTGCGCCCTGACGGCGACAATTAGCCTTCAGGTCGCAGTATCAGCAGGGGTGCAGCGAAAACCTGTCCTTGGGTGATGGGGTGAGGTAGAAGTGAACAGTTTTTGGGCAGCTATACAGCTTGGTGAGTTTTTCGATCAGGCGCGAGAACAGGCAATTTCCTATCCACGGGAGATCATGTTGAGCGAGGGCATCATTCTGGGTGTGCTTGGCGGCAGCCTGATGTTGTTTCTTCTGATTGCCCTGTTCCGGCGCAGTGGCACAGCCGCAACAGCAGCGGGTCTATGCGGCATGACCGCCATGATGGAATCGCTTGCTTTCGGGCGGGTTGATTTTCTGCCTGAAGGCAGTGCTCTGGTCCTGCAAGGGCTTTTTGTGACAACAGTATTATTGTTCCTGACAGCGAGTGTCCGGGCTGCCCGCAATAATGCATTGCTTGGCGCGTTGATGCTGCTGGCCATGCTCGGGGCTATTGGTCTCGGGGTTGCCGGTTTCCTGGGGGCGGTAGATGCGGCCGGGCCAATGCGCATTGTGATTGCGGCAACCGCTTTCTTTGCAACCATTCTGGTTCTGCATCAGGGGTTCGGGTCGGATCGCCGGGCCATGCTGGTAGCGCCAGGTGTCATGCTTGCCAGTGCCTCGATCCTTGCCATTATCATTGGTGGCAATATGGGCGTGAACAACTGGATTGGTGCTATTACCCCACACGTGATGCTGACCGGTGGGGTGGTGCTTGCAGGTTTGCTGGCACTGGTGCCGGTCAAGGCTGATGCTGGTGCGGCAGCAACCGAGGGCTTGCCTCGCAGTGAGCCAGCGATGGCTTTCGGGGCGGATGATCGGGAAATGCCAGCTGGTCTCGGAGAGGTGCAAGATGCGCAGCCGTTGGTCGCGCCGGAACGCGCGGACGAACCGGCACGGCCAACACGCCGTGAGCCTGTGCTGGCCATGGATGCCGCAGAAGAAGTTGAAGAGGCACCGAAAGCGCCGGAGTCTGTACGCAAGGAGCCGACGGAGGAGCCGCGCCGCGGTGCACCTGCGCAAGGTGAGTCCCCCATTTCTGCGCTCTGGGGCAAAAAAAGACCGGCTGATCGCCGAGCTGCACCCGTCGCAGCCGCTGCAGGACTTGCTGCCGCTCAGGTTGCGGCCTCTGCTGACCGGCCTGACTGGTCGTGGTCTGCCGATGACACTGTAGAAGCTACGGATGATGTCCTGTCGCTTTTTGGCGTAAGTTCGTCAGATGAGCTGTCTCCTGAAAATATGCGTAACCTGATCGCCCATGGCGATCTTGACCAGTACGACGACGCCATTCTCGGGGGCGGTGATCCGCAGGCTGGCCCATTTGATATTACGCTATCCTTGCACAACGGAGCGCCAGTGCGCCTTGCCGGCAACCGGGAGCTTGATGCTGACGGCTTTATCGACCGTATTAGTGCCAGGGTAGAAGCGGCCGGTGCCCCGCCGCGCACCATGCCCGAGGATATGAAACAGGTCGCCGCACAGCGGGAAGCTGGCGCGCGCAAGTCGGACATAGACAAGTTGCAGACAGCACTCGCGCGCGGAGAAATCAGGACTTACTTCCAGCCGATCATCCGGGTCAGTGACGAGGAGATTATCGGGTTTGAGGCACTGGCACGCTGGCAGCAGCCGGGTAATCCGGACGGCGTTTCGGCAGATCAGTTCATTCATGCAGCGGTTGAAGCCGGTATAGAGACCGATATCATCCGTGTCGTAGCAGAGGAAGCTGCTGCTGAATTGGCCAGCTGGCTTCAGGCCCAGCCGGGTCTCGGCCAGTTTGTTTCGTTTAATGTGACAGCGGATAGTCTGCTCAATGAGCAACTGGTGAATATCGTGCAAGGCGAGATCAAAAAGCATCGCCTGCCCAAGGGCTCACTTGTTGTCGAGTTGACTGAAAGCCATGTCCTCAAGGATCAGGAAAAAGCGCTCGGTGTTGCAACCGCCTTGCGCAAGACGGGCGCGAGGCTTGCCCTTGACGATCTTGGTTCCGGGCATTCCCAGATCAGCCGCCTGGGCAAGTTTCCATTTGATATGATCAAGACGGATCGTTCACTGATTTCTGCTCTGCCAGGTAATCCGCAAGCTGAAAAACTGCTGGCCGGAATTATGGATATGGCCCGGCGTGCTGGCGCGCAAGTAGTGGTCGAGGGCATTGAAAATCAGGCAACAGCACGCCTGTTGAAAGAACTGGGCTGTGATTTCGCACAAGGCTTTTATTACGGGGCACCAGAAGCTGCGGGCGAACCCGAGCAGGCCGGTCAGGCGATCGTTGGTGATCTGCGCTAGGTAAATTTTCTGCAGAAAAAGCTAATTCAGCGGCGCGTCCGGATTTCGGATGTCTGACCACGCCGCTGAAAACATGGACTTGCTGACCCCGACGCTGGAGAGCGCTTTTTCCCAGCTTCGTTGTGGATCAGACGCGAAAACAAGTTCACGGGAGGCGGGCACATTCAGCCAGGCATTCTGGGCCAGTTCTCCTTCAAGTTGGCCTGGCGCCCAGCCAGCATGCCCCATACACAAGAGGGCAGGCGCACCATCCGCTTCGCCGCCTATATGTCCCGCGTTCAAATCTTCCAGCATTTGCCGCGTGGCAGTGAGGCCAATCTCCCCGGTTACCTCAACGGTTTCGTCACTCCTGTGAGACAGGTCATGCAAGATAAGCCCGCGCTTGGTTTCCACGGGGCCGCCGAAATGCACAGGCGGGTTGGCCTTTGTGTCGGTGGCCATATCGAGTTGTTCGAGCAGTGTCGCGAAAGTGACATCCGTGATCTGCTTGTTGACGATCAGGCCCATGGCGTGACTCTCATCATGTGAGCATATGAGAACAACGGATTGCTCGAAGCAGCCTTCCTTCAGATTGGGCATGGCAATGAGTAATTGCCCGGCGAGGGATTCTTGCATGGGGCTGCGTGACTTCAATTCTATCATGCCATCAAGCTAGGCACTGTGGTGGCTGGACGCAAGCGGCACAAAGGCCTAACACCATGCTTGAGAAGATATGCAAGGAGAGAAGCATGACGATTGCAAAAGGTGATAAACTTCCAGACGTCAAGGTAATGCTGGGCACGCCGGAAGGTCCTCAGGAGGCCCAAACAGGCGAGTTGTTTGCGGGCAAGAAAACAGCCTTTTTCGCGGTACCTGGCGCGTTCACACCGACCTGTTCGGCAAAGCATCTGCCGGGGTTCGTCGAGCAGGCTGAGACGCTGGCACAAAAAGGGGTCGATCAGATTGTCTGTATGTCTGTCAATGATGCTTTCGTGATGGATGCCTGGGCGAAGGATCAGGGCGCGCAAGGCAAGGTTGTCATGGTGGCTGATGGCAATGGCGATTTCACCAGAGCGCTGGGGCTTGAGTTGGACGCGTCCGGCTTTGGCATGGGCGGGCGCTCACAGCGCTTTTCCATGATCGTTGATGACGGCACTGTGGCTGAACTGAATGTTGAGCAGGGCGGCGCTTATGAAGTGTCTTCTGCGGATTATATGCTGGGCCAGCTTTAGCTGGCTGGAAGCAGACAGATAAATAACCTGGAGGATATCATGAGCGCAGTAATGACGAGACGTACCCTGATGGCTTCTGCATTGGGGCTTGGTGTAACAGCCTGTACCACGGCAGATCAGGAAGCGTTGCTTGGTATCCTCGCAGAGACAACCGGCGGCAGCGGCGGTGTCGGTCTGACACAGGCAGAGGCGGCAGCCGGTATCCGGGCAGCCCTGAATAATGGTATTTCTACAGCCATCACCACGGTGGGGCGTCGGGGTGGTTACCTTGATGATGGCGTTATCCGTATTCCGTTACCGGGGTTCCTGGGTGAGACGCAATCGACGCTTGCGCGTTTTGGCCTGTCGGGCACGCTGGATAATTTGCAGGTGCAACTGAACCGGGGGGCAGAGGCTGCGGCGCCGGTTGCGCGCGATATTTTTGTGCGTGCTGTCTCCAGCCTGTCAATACAGGATGCGATTGGCATTGTACGCGGGCCGTCCAACGCTGCCACGCAATATCTTCAGCGTACCACCACACCGCAACTGACCTCCCTTTTCCGTCCTATCATGGTCAACGCTCTGCAGCAAGCGGGGGCGATCCAGACTTATGACAATCTTGTTGCCAGTTTGCGGAACATTCCGTTAGCCCCGCAATATGGCGCAGATGCCAAGAACCAGTTGATTGATCATGGTGTCAGTAAAGGTCTTGACGGGGTATTTTATTATATCGGGCAGGAAGAGGCGGCCATCCGCCGGGATCCGGTGAAGCGTACCTCGGAAATCCTGCGCCGTGTTTTTGGGTGACTGAGCCAGCCTTACGGTAAGCTGACAAGATCGTGGGCGCCGCGCGGCACCGCTTGCGTAACACCTTGTGATCTCAGTCGGTCCTCCTGAATGGAGAAAAAGTCGATAAAGCCGCGCTCGCGGTCAGCGCCTTTGCGGCGATGAAAGACTGCGACAGCAAGATTCTGCCCGGTTTTATCAAAGATAACATCCTCTGGCAGGATGCCAGCCTGATAAATCCGGTCCAGTTCAGACAAGGCACCACTTTGCGTGTCGAGTGACAGGAGCGAAACGGAATAAGCCCGGCGACCCTGCCAGACGGACAGGAAGGACAGTCCCGGCAGGTATGTGCGCTCCATGTTGATGGTTGCGATGCGCGTACCATCCGCACTGATGCCAAACCCTTCCGGGCTGCGGCCGACTTTGACCTGACTGACAATTTTCGCTTCCTTGCCGGCGCTGGGAGGGCGTATGGCGCTAAGCTGTCCCGGGCCTTGCGTCAGCATAAAGAGGGTATTGTCGGACCAGTTGACATCGGTGATGATAAAGTGCTTGCCGTCAGGGGTCCATTTACCAACCGCGAGGCGGCGTCCCAAACCTTCAACAGGCGCGCCGATGGCAGCTACACGATCAGGCAGGCCGGTTTCATCGCTGAAAATCTCATAAAACTGAATGCGCCGGTTTGCGACATTGACGGCGAGCAAGTCGCCATCCGGCGATATATGCATTGTCCGTACACGCCTTTCGGTATCGTCATATGCGTAGGGCGGCTCAAGGGTGAATTTTCGTATCTCCCCGGTCTTGCCGTCCTGTGTCAGGGGGATCACTACCAACTCTGCATCTGTGGTCTCGCTGGCCACGAAAAGACAGTTGCACTTCTCGCTGTACTCGACGGATTGCAGGTTTTCGCCGGTCCCTGTCATCTCTTGCCTCAACTCAAGGCTATTACTGTTGACCGAGAAAATGGACAGCTGCCTGCCGGTTGGGAAATCGGTGTAGACACTGTCGTAGGCGCTGACACCGGGGGCTGCAGGGCCCTTGGTTTCGACGACGAAGGCAAGCTGCCCGTCACTTGAAACGTCCACAACCTGCGGCCAGGAGATCACCGAGTTTGAGGCCGCAATGGATGTTTTGACCCCACCATCAACCAGAAGGCTCATTGTGTCGCGGTTGCCTGCTACTGGTTCCAGCTGTCCGTCAGCATAAGCGGTGGCGGTCATGTCCGTATCTGAAACAGCCAGAAACCGGCCCTGAAAAGTGCCGGGTGCCTCTGAGAGGCCGGGATCATCATTGGTGAAATCCCCGAAAGCGGCGCAACTGCCTGCTCCCAGAACGACTGCCGCCAGCAGGCTCCATCTTATCAAGCTCATCGGTTTCCCTTTTCCAAAAAGTAAAATGAACATTTTCGTTTACATTAGATAGGGAACAAAGTTACGAATGTCCATGGGCACAGAAGAATTTCGTCAGACGCGATCTGCCAGGAAGCACGCGGCGATCCTGAAAGCCGCCGGAGACCTGTTCCGGCGCGATGGCTATGCCCGCGCGTCAATGGAGGAGATTGCCGGCGCGGCAGAAGTATCGACGGCAACGCTGTACAGGCATTTCCCGTCCAAAGCCGCGCTTTTTGAGGCTGTTGCTGTGACCAGCCTTGAGCGACTGGAGACAGCCTTGCCCGCGGGCGAAGTGTCACCCATGCGCGCGTTGCAGTCACTGGTCAGGGCCTATGCAGATTTGTTAAGCGACCCCGAGACGCGCGCCATCATGCGTATGCTGATTGCAGAAACGGGCAAGGGCGGTGATCTTGCCGACATGTTTTATGAGCGCATCAAATCCCGCGTTGGGGAGGTATTCGGCGCGGCCATTCATGCCTGCATTCAGGCTGGCGAAGTGGAGGAAGCAGATGATCTTGGCCACCTCGGTGGACAACTCCAGGGCATGATCGAGCATGGTTGCCTCATGCGTGGTCTCGTGCTGGGCGATGATGTGGACACGCTGAAACCACCACACCGGATTGCAGACAAGGCGCTGGAAACCTGGCTAGCCCGCTGGGGTGCATGAAGAATGATGCCTGATTGTCTGCTGAGGATCAGGCACCCGCTTGGGTTGGCGCAGTCGGGGTGCAAGCGTATGTGAAACAACCGTGTACTAATTTTTATGACATTACACCAGATTGCCTTAACCATATAAATTTACCCTGACGATTTTCATCGCTGACCCGGACAGGTTGTTGATATGAGCGAAACAGGTGGCAATGGCGCGGTCGGACGCGCAGGGCAGTCAGCAGTTGCCGTTAATGACAGGCAGACATCTGCGCAAACTCTTGATGCGCTGGGACGTACAGGCAGCCTCGCTGATATCAGGGATTTTATCAGTCGCAACCCTGCATCGAAAACCAAGGTCACCAGAGCCCTTGTGGACCATGGCCGCCTCGCGACAATTCGTGATCTGGTTGCGCCGGAGGTTACCGGTCAGGGTACGCCTGCGCGCGGGCAGCATGCCAGTTGGGTCAGTCGGCAGCTGGCATATGGCAACTGGTCTGGGCCGGACTATACAGCCGGTTTCTATTCCAGCGATGTGGAAGGGCCTTTGGGCAGGCCGGTCAGCCGGGCACTGGCGCAGGAGAGGCGCGCTCTTGCCGGTGTCGATCCGTATGATAATTTTGTCGCTAAGGCGCATGATATAAATGAGTTCGATGCAGAGCGTGAGTTGCGCGTGTCGCTGAACAGAATTGATGAGCGCCTTGCTTCAACCGATGTCGGCTTTGATGCTTATGGACGTCCCTTTTTTGAAGGCCAGTTACCTTCAGGCGACCAGAGCTTGTGGGATTTCAGAGCTGAAACCCGGTTCGTCAGTTATCAGGGATTGATGAAACGTGCGGATGAGCTAGGGCTTTCTTCCGGGCAGAGGCGGGCTCTTGGTGGTGCGATGATAAACTACTTCGAGCATGTCAGTCGCTCCAATCTGCAATATGTCATGGACTCGCGAACCCATGAGACAGACAGCACCTGGGCGTCAGCGCAGCGTTTATTTGCGCGCGGTATCTTTGCCGGAGAAGCTGATAAAACTATGCGCATGATTGGACATATTCGTGATGATCTGGGAGCAGACATATATGACACGGGTGCCGTACAGGCATATCTGCGAGAGAACTTTGTTACACCGCAAGGGGAGGACTTTGTTTCTCTGGGGCGTGGTGGCTTCCAGCAGACCCTGACACGCGAGCAGATTATCTCTGCCAGTTATCTCGAGCTGCGTCGCGCAGCAGGTCTGGAAGACCCCGCGGATTTCAATCAGCTGGTGACATCACCCTGACCTGATGCTGTCCATGCCCTGATTGGCGAGGGCGTCAGCGCGCTCATTTCCTTCATTGCCTGCATGGCCCTTTACCCATTGCCACGTGACTTGACGTGTGCTGACGAGTTCATCCAGCGCAAGCCAGAGGTCCTTGTTCTTGACAGGCTTCTTCTGGCTGTTTTTCCAGCCCTTGGCCTTCCAGCCCTTGATCCACTCGGTGATGCCTTTCATGACATAAGTGGAGTCCGTATGCAGGGTGACGCTTTCACCCGCAGGGATATGCTCGAGTGCCTTGATGGCGGCCATCATTTCCATGCGGTTGTTGGTGGTTTCAATCTCACCGCCGTAAAGCTCTTCTTCCTCATTCTCGCGCTGGATCAGGACGCCCCAGCCACCAGGGCCGGGATTGCCGGAACAGGCACCATCCGTGTAAATATGAATATCACTCATCGATCAGTTTCCAGAAGTTGTTGTTCTGGTGAAAGCGCAGTTTGTCACGATATTCAAGCGGGTCCTTCACGGTGACAAGTGCAGCCGGGTCCTGATTGATCCAGTCGTAAAGGCGGGTCAGCAAAAACCGCAAGGCACTGCCGCGCAAGAATACTGGCAAGGCAGTTCGTTCTGCGGCTGATAGCTGACGATGTGCAAGATAAGCCGTGAGCAGGGCTTCGGCCAGTTCCGGCTGAAACTTATGTGCTGCATCAAAACACCAGGCGTTGATCGTTACCGCCAGATCAAAGGCCAGATAATCCGTACAGGCAAAATAGAAGTCAATGACCCCGTTGATGGCGTCGTCCAGAAACAGGACGTTATCCGGGAAGAGGTCAGTATGCACAACAGCCTGCGGCAAGCTGCCGGGCGCTGGCCAGTTGCTCTCCTGAAAGGCGAGTTCATCCTGTATGAAGGCCTGCAAGCCCTGGGTGCAATTATTTGCTGCTTCACCACACGCTGCGGCCAATTTCTCCCATCCGCTTAAGGAAAAAGCGTTGTCGCGGGTTCCTTTGAAACTCCTTGCTGCCAGATGCAGACGCCCCAGCATATCCCCGCAAGCTGTGCAATCGTCCTTGTCGGGCTGATCTTTGGATGTGCCTTCCAGAAAAGAGATCAGCGCCGCCGGGCGGCCATTCAGCTTGCCCAGCATCTGGCCTGACCGGGACTTTACGGGCGCGGCGACCGGCAACCCGGCACTGCCCAGATGGTTCATTAGCTCCATGAAGAATGGCAGGTCCTGCTCGGGGACGCGTTTTTCAAAAAGCGTCAGGATAAAACGTGCCTGATCTGTCTGCAGAAAGTAGTTCGTATTCTCTACGCCCTCGGCAATGCCCTTGAAGGCGCGCGCCTGACCCACGTCATAAGATGACAAAAAGCGCGTGAGGTCAGCCTCGGATACGTGCGTGAAAACGGCCATGTCTCAGGCAGAAAGAAGGCGGGGAATTTTGAAAGTTACGTCTTCCTTGGCGGTCTCAATCGTTTCTACCGTGACGTTGTAGCGGGCTCTCAGTGCTTCAATAACTTCCTGTACCAGATGCTCCGGCGCAGATGCGCCGGCGGTCACGCCAACTGTGTTCGGTTTGATGGCTTCAAGCGCCTGCCAGTCAACATCCGCAGCTTCTGCAGCCAGCACAGCGAAGCGGCAGCCATGGCGCTCGCCCACTTCCACGAGCCGCTTGGAATTGGAGGAGGTTTCCGCCCCGATGACGATGAGCGCCTCAGCCCGAGGGGCGATGGCCTTCACAGCTTCCTGACGGTTGGTTGTGGCGTAGCAAATGTCTTCCTTGTGCGGCATGG
The DNA here is from genome assembly GCA_022763115.1 of Aquisalinus sp. GTDB lineage: Bacteria > Pseudomonadota > Alphaproteobacteria > Caulobacterales > Parvularculaceae > Aquisalinus. Next base: position 741 of record JALEGJ010000066.1, on the reverse strand, counting down.
AGATATTCGGGAAGCGCCGCTGCAGGATGCTGACGATCGCCGCCGTGTCGTCCACGGACAGCGTGGTTTGTGTCACATAAGCGAGCTTGTCCGGGTCGCGCGGCTCAAAGGTCTCGGCGTCTTCCTCGGTTTCGATCAGTTTGATCTCTCCCTCTGGTAACTGCCCCATGGTGCCAACCACCTCCGGGTGACCTTCATGACCGATCAGCAGAATTTCCAAACCCTTGCTGCTGTGGCGCTCTGTTTCCACATGCACTTTGGAGACAAGCGGGCAGGTCGCATCCACAAAGATCATGTTCCGGGCGCTCGCTTCTGCGGGAACAGATTTCGGTACGCCATGGGCCGAGAAGATCACCGGGCGGTCGTCTGGCGCTTCTTCCAGTTCATCAATAAAGACAGCACCCATATCGCGCAGGCGCCCGACCACATGGTCATTGTGGACGATTTCGTGGCGCACATAGACAGGTGCGCCGAACTTTTCGAGCGCGCGCTCGACGATCTCGATTGCCCGGTCAACGCCGGCACAAAACCCGCGCGGCGCAGCCAGCAAAACGGTCAGGTCTCTCTTTTCTTGGCTCATCTCTTCCATGGACACACTTTCATGATCTCTCGCCGCACCCGGCCATTGCGCATATTCCCATAAGTGGCTACCAGTGGCTCATTGTAAAGACCTGGTCCTCATGGCAAGTTGAAGGCCGTTTAGCAGTATTGGACAGATAAATGAAACGCATTGCCGCAGTT